>JBEEGQ010000132.1:0-8244 GCA_041166945.1 Verrucomicrobiota bacterium | reverse complement strand
ACCGTAGCGCCGACTGGCAGTCGGCTGTATCGCCGGTTGTTAACCGGCAGGCGCCCGTCCGATGCCAGTTTCAGAACGGTTGGGAGGTAAGTCGGCTATTCGAGATCGCAGAACGTGTTTCTCCATTTGGCGCCGTGGTCAATTGTTTGCCTGAAGCGATTTTTCACCGGCCGGTTGGAAACCGGCGATACAGCAGACTGGAAGTCCGCGCTACGATCGGAGAATGATCTCCTGGCGACTGAATTTGCGGGCGACCCCCTCTTGCGGGGAAGGAGGAGTGTCGCCGGGGCGCAGCAGGTAAGACGTGGTGAGGCGTTCCATTATTTCGAACCCGTCCTCGCGTCCGAATGTTGCTGCGCCCGAGACGGGCGCTCTCCGTCTGCCTCGGGAGGCGCGGAAGAGAAGGAGCCGGGCTGGAGTGAACTTGATCCCGCGGGGGCAACCTGTTCAACTTTGCGCACCGTGCCGCCGACCCTCCATCCGCACTCATGAAAGAGATTGTTCCCTCCCCGCCCCCCATCGTTCGCAATGAATTCGAGTCGGTCCGCGAATTGTTCACCCGGCATGTGGTGCCGAGTTACGGGCGCTTCGACCTCGCGCTCGTTCGTGGCGCCGGCTGCCAGGTCTGGGATGTCAACGGCTCCCGCTATCTCGATCTGGGCGGCGGCATCGCGGTCTGCGCGCTGGGCCATGCCCATCCGGAAATCACCGAGGCGCTCATCGAACAATCGCGCCGGCTCGTTCATGTCTCGAATCTCTATTACAACGAACCGCAGGGGCGGCTGGCCGAACGCATCGTGCGGCACTTGGCGCCGGGCAAGATTTTCTTCTCGAACTCGGGCGCCGAGGCCAACGAAGGCCTTTACAAGGCGGCTCGCAAATACGGCCATGAAGAAGGCCGCTTCGAGATTCTGACAGCGTTAAATTCCTTCCATGGCCGCACGTTGGGCGGCATCTCGGCCACAGGCCAGGAAAAGGTGAAGAAAGGATTCGAGCCGCTGGTTCCGGGCTTTCGGCATGTTCCCTACAACGATCTCCAGGCGATGCGTGACGCCCTTTCGCCGGCAACCGTCGCGATTCTCATCGAAGGCATCCAGGGCGAGGGCGGCGTCACGCTGGCGCGAGCCGACTACCTGCTCGGGTTGCGCGCGCTTTGCGACGAAAAGAATTTGCTCCTGTTCATCGACGCGGTGCAGTGCGGCCATTTCCGCACCGGCCGTTTCCAAAGTTTTCAGCGGATCCTCGAAGGCGTGCCGGGCGCGGAGAAGTTTTTACCCGATGGCGTGTCGATGGCGAAGTCGCTGGGGGGCGGATTTCCGATGGGCGCATTTTGGTTGCGGGACCGGCTTGGGGATTTGCTGGGACCCGGCACGCACGGCACGACATTCGGCGGCACGCCCCTGGGCTGTGCGGTGGCGCTGAAGGTGTTTGAGATTGTCGAGCGGGATGGCCTTGCGGAAAACGCGCGCACGATTGGCCAATTCTTCATGACGGAACTGCAGGGCCTGGTGAAAGCCCATCCCCAAGTTTTGAAATCCGTGCGCGGCCTGGGGCTGATCATTGGCCTGGAACTCGTCGAGAAGGAAAAAATTCGCGCATTCATCGCGCACGAAAAGCCGGCTTCGATCCAGTTCGTGAACCGCTTGCACGCTGCCGGATTGCTCGCGATACCGTCAGGCAGCCAGGTCATACGGCTGTTGCCGCCGCTGAACATCACGCGCGCCGAGGCGGCGGAGGGAATCGCCATCCTGGAACGCAGCGTCGCAGCACTCGAGTAACCGGCCGTTCACGCAGGCCGAGTCACCTCGAAAAATCCGTCGCTCTCACGCGATCCACCTTGAAGCGGCATAAATGCCGCGCGCCGGTCAGTGATTGAACAGCGCAGAGCATTAGGACCTTGGACTGCGGTGGCATGACACCGCTTTGGCTGCACGCTTCGACCATGCTCCCGCAATGACGGCGCAGGAAAAGCGGGGACATGTCCCCGCAGTCCAAGCGATCCACCTTGAAGGCATAAATGCCGCGCGCCGCCCCATCCCTGGCCCCTGGCGGAGCGGCTTCCGGCAGTCAATGGTTGAACGCAAATTCCTTGGAGTTCAGCAACGCCCAGAAAAGGTCGGAGAACGATTCATCCCGTTGAACTGCGGAGAGCGCCTGTTGGACGCTTTTCCGCTCCGCGGGGGCCGGAGGACGGCAAAGCGTTGCCAGAAAAAGTTCATCCATGACGGCGTTGTTGTCGGGGAATTCCTTTAACAGCGACTTGAGGCGTCCGTCGGCCGCGCTGATTTTTTTGGTCATGGTATCGCCATTTTGAAGATGGAGCAGCTGCGGCAACGTGACTTCGCCGTTGCGTTCGCAGGCGCAGGCGGTGACGCGATCCGAGCGGCCGAACAGCGTGAGGAAATAACTGGAAACGGCGGGGTCCGGCACCTGCACGGCGCGCGTGCCTGACGGATAACCCTTGAATTCATCCGGACAACCGGTCGCGCGACTCACGGCATCCAGGATGACTTCCGCCGGGAGACGGCGCGCGTAATAGTGGGAGAAGAATTTGGTATCCGCCTGGTTGCCGGGCACAGTTTCGGCGCTCAATTGATAAACGCGGGAGGTCATGATGAGCCGCATGATGTGCCGCAGGTCATGGCCGTGACTCACAAACTGCTCGTTGAGCACGCGCCAGAGTTCGGGGTTGGTGGGCGGATTGCTGGCGCGCAAATCGTCGACCGGTTCGACCAGGCCGGTGCCAAAAAAATGTTTCCATAACCGGTTCACCATGGCGCCGCTGAAATGGGCATTGCGGGGATCGGTCATCCATGCGGCAAGCCGTTCACGAGGATCCTGCCCAGGCTCAAACTCGAATGGCTGCCGATCCAGCGGCTGGGCGGACATCGACTGCTTCGTGCGCGGCTGCATCACACTGGGCATCCGGGCGGCGACCTTTTGAAATTCCCTTCGCGCCTCGTCGAGTTTCTTCTGCTGTTCCGCCATTTTCTTTCTCGCACTTTCCATGGCGCCCGCGTCGGCGTTCATCATCGCATTGGTCGCATCGACAAAACCCTTCTCGGCATCGGCGACGCGCTTCCTTTGGTCCTCCTCCTCGCGGGTGCCGATCGTGAGCGTGGTGCCGCCCTTGTCGGCGTCGGCTCTTTTCATCTGTACCTTGGAGAAAAAAGCGGCGAAATGATAAAAGTCATCCTGGGTGTAGCGTTCGAGCGGATGATTATGGCAACGGGCGCAGCCGATACGGGTCCCGAGAAAGGCCTGCGCGACGGCATCCGGGGTGTCGCTCTCCTCGATGTGCTGCTTCTCGCCGACGTTATAGATGAACCAGCCGATCTCGGGGTGGTCGTTGACGCTGCCGCGGGCGGTCAGCACGTCGCGCGCCAGCGCATCCCAGGGACGATTGGCGATGACCTGTTCCCTCAACCATCCATGAAAGGCCCGCACCCCTTTCGCGCCCCGGACATCGTGATCGCGCTCCTTGCGGTTCTGAAGCAGATCGCCGAGTTGCAGCGTCCAGTAATCGGCGAACTCGGGACTGGCCAGCAACTTGTCGACCCAGCGCGCGCGCGTCGCTTCGCTGTTCCGGCCGGCGGAAGGGGCATTGCACTCGGCAAGAAATTCGCGAACCTGCGCCGGCGTCGGCAAGGTGCCGGTCGCGTCCAGAGAGGCACGTCGAAGAAACGTCGCATCGTCACAGGACGCGGATGGCGGAAGCCTCAGCGCGCGCAACTTTGCAAACACGGGCCCGTCGACCGCATTGCCGGCTGCTCCGAGCGAGCGGGGGCTGATTTTATTTTCATAAGGAATGGTGATCGTCACGACTTCCACCTGTCCCTGAAAATGGGCGCGGATCGCGGTTTCACCGTGACGATTTGCTTTCACCAAGCCATCCGGGGTCACGGTGGCGGTGCCTTCATCGTTGGAAAAAAATTGTGCCAGCCAGGTGACATCCCGAACGCCGCCCTCGCGATAGTGAGCGCGGGCGAGCAGTTGCTGGGTGTCGCCGACGCGAAGGCTGCGGTTGCCGGGCAGCAATTCGAGCCGGACGACATCGGTGTCGTTGGTATCGGGACCCGGGGCGCGGGCGGCGATCCAATCGGTGAGGATGCGATGATAACGGGAGCCTTCGGGGAAGCGTTGCAGGCCTTCGTGCGGGACTTTTCCGAGCGCTTTGAGAACGAGCAGGCTCTCCTCGGGGAAGGCCGGGTTGATGCGGCGGGATGTCAGGTCGGTGATGAGCCATGAATGGTCGAGTTCCGGGGCGTAACCGCGCAGGGAAAGTTTGAAGCCGTTTTGTCCGGCGAGTTTCCCGTGGCATGCACCCATGTTGCAGCCGGCCCGGGTGAGAACCGGTTCGATGTCCTGTCGGAAACTCGGCGGGCGGAGATCCGATGTGTTGGTCATTGTCACCCGCACGATCGCGCTCCGGCCACCAAACCGGACAACCACCTCGGCAACGCCATCGGCGAGCGCGCGACAGGAGAAATTGGTTTCGAGGGCGAGCAGCGCGGATTGCCGGGTGGACCATGTCGCGCGCCGGGTGACGTCGACGGTCCCGCCATCGGGGGTGACGGCCGTTACGATGAATCCGTGGCGGGCTTGCATTCCGTTCAACACGAGCACATCCGGCTGGACCAGCAGTTGCGCAGTTTTGAAGGACGGTCCGGCCGCGAAAGTGACGGCGGCGAGACCCGTCGCGAGGAGGGCGAACAGCGAGGCTGCCGCGCATCGCGCCGCGAATCGTTGTGGTTTTGTAGCAATCACGGTCGGTGGCGAGGTCCTGTTTTGGACTCCGAACCGGGGCGGAAATTCGAGCGCATTTCGGTTCGACACGCGCCGGGAACCGGAGGCCCTCCCTGAGCAGTAACCGCTGAACAGAAACGCCTCCTCTCCCCCTCCCTCTCCTCCATTTCGGAAATGGAGGAGAGGGTGCCCGAAGGGCGGGAGAGGAGGAGGAATTAAGCAGCCCTGCCCCGTGAATGCCGCCGTCAGAGTTCCGGATTGCGCTCTTTTTCCTTTGCGTTCGACACGCTTTTTCGCGGCTAATACAGGTCTATGCTGAAAGCTGGAATCGTCGGACTGCCAAATGTGGGCAAATCGACCCTGTTTAATGCCGTCACCCGCACCCGCAAGGCCGAGGCGGCCAATTATCCGTTTTGCACGATCGATCCGAACGTCGGCATCGTGACGGTCCCCGACGAACGGCTCGCGGTTTTGCAGAAGATTGCAAAGACGAATGTGGTGATTCCCGCGGCGGTCGAGTTCGTCGATATCGCCGGGCTCGTCAAGGGTGCATCGCAGGGCGAGGGGCTGGGCAACAAATTTCTCAGCCACATCCGCGAGGTCGATGCCATTGTTCAGGTGGTCCGTTGTTTCGAGGACCCGGACATTCATCACGTGGCCGGATCCATCGATCCCGTTCGGGACATCGAGATCATCACGACGGAGCTGGTCCTGTCGGATCTCGAGGCGGTGAAGAAAAAGCGTTCATCGATTGGCAAGGATGCCAAGCGGGGCGACAAGGAGGCGCTGGCCCAGGATGTCGTTCTGGCCAAACTCGAGCCGCATCTCGATGCAGGGAAACCCGCGCTGACGCTGAAGTTGACTCCCGAGGAAAAACTCCTCGCGCGCCAGTTCTATTTGATGACGGACAAGCCGACGATTCTTGCCGCCAATGTGAAGGAGGGCGATCTCGCCACGGCCGACCAGAATGGCCATGTGCAGAAGGTGCGCGAGTACGCCCGGGCCCACATCGATTGCGAGACCACTGTGATCAGCGCGCAGATTGAAAGTGATTTGATCGATCTGCCGCCGGATGAAGCGAAGGCCTTTTTGAAGGAGTTGGGTGTCGAGGAGAGCGGCGTGGGCGCGCTGATCCGCGCGACGTATCATCTGCTCGGATTGCGCACTTATTTTACTGCCGGCGAAAAAGAGGTGCGGGCGTGGACCATCCATGCCGGTGACACGGCTCCGAAAGCGGCGGGGGTGATCCACAGTGATTTCGAGCGCGGCTTCATCAAGTCTGAAACCGTGGCCTACACCGATCTGGTCCAGTGCGGCAGCGTCGCCGTCGCCCGCGAAAAAGGGCTGTATCGCATGGAAGGCAAGGAATACGTGGTGAAAGACGGCGACGTGCTGTTGTTCAAGTTTAACGTCTGAGAAACCCAACGGGACTTTATTCTGCAGCAAGGGTTGCGCTCCCAGGGTGGCTCAAACGAACCTGAAAGGGTTGCAACTCGGTTGAACGACAGGGACGCAACCCTTTCAGGGTTTGGAACCACGCGGCAGTAGACCCAGGGTAGCTCGTGCCTCGCAACCCTGGGCATTGGGCGAAATCCCGTTGGGATTTTCCAGACTGACGTGCCCCAACGGGGCAACGGCCCACAGCCCAAGGTTGGCGCCTGGCGCCTACCTTGGGTAAGCCGGGAAGATCAGGCCAACACCGAAGGCGTTGCGGCAGCGTGATGAGACTCGACAATCGTACGAGAGAAGATCGCAACCGCATTGCGGTTGGGGGTCTCATTGCACGCACCCCAGGGTAGCTCGTTCCTCGCAACCCTGGGCATGGGGCGAAATCCCGTTGGGATTTTCCAGAGTGGCGTGCCCCAACGGGGCAACCGCCCACAGCCCAAGGTTGGCGCCCGGCGCCTACCTTGGGTAAGACGGAAAGATCGGCCCAACGCCAGCATGATCGCCATGCTTCCTCGGCAAATCGCTCCCCGCCTTTCAATCCGTTGCGGGCATTGTGAAGAAAAAGGTGGTGCCTTTGCCGGGCTTGCTTTCCACGCGGATATGGCCGCCGTGGCGCTCGACGATTTTTTTGCAGACGCTGAGGCCGATGCCGGTTCCCGGGTATTTGTCCTGGCTATGAAGCCGCTGGAAGACCACGAACACGCGCTCGAAATCCTGGGGGGCGATCCCGATGCCGTTGTCGCGCACGAAAAATTCCCATTCGGCGCCATGGCGTGCGCAGCCGACGTGAACGCACGGGGGCGCTTCGCCCCGGAACTTGAGCGCGTTGCCGATCAGATTCTGGAACAGCTGCGTTAACAGGGTGAGATCGCCTGTGACCCGGGGGAGCGGATCATGGGTCACCGTCGCCCCGGCTTTCTCGATGGCGAGGTGCAGGTTTGAAAGTGCGGCATCGCAGGCTTCCTGGCATTCCACAGTCACCAGTTGCCGGACCTGCGTGCCGACGCGGGCGTAGGCGAGCAAATCCTGGATCAACTGCTGCATGCGCGTGGCGCCATCGAGGGCGATGGCGATGAATTGCTGGGCGTTGGGGTCGAGCTTCGGTCCCTCGCGCTGGCGGAGGAGAGTGATGTAACTGGTCACCATCCGGAGGGGTTCCTGCAGATCATGGGAGGCGACATACGCGAATTGTTCCAGGTCCTCGTTGGACCGGCGGAGTTCGAGGGTGCGATCGAGCACTCGTTGTTCGAGTTGTTCATTGAGGGCGCGAAGCTCCGATTGCGCGCGTTCCAGGTTGGCGACGTGCGTCTCCATGGACGCCGCCATTTCGTCAAAGCTTTTCGCCAGCTGGCCGAGTTCGCCGGGTCCCGGATCAAAACCGGCGCGGGCGGTGAGGTCGCCGCGGCTCATTTTTTTCGCAGCGTCCACAAGGCCGTGGACCTGGCGCAGCACGAAGAAATCGCCGCCCGTCCAGGCGGCGGTGAGCGCAAGCACGGCGACGATTCCGAGAAATGCCAGGTTTTGGCGCATGGTGCGGTTGGCGTTGGCGAAGGCCGCCTCGACGGGAATTCCGACGAACACATGGGCATCGGGCAGGCCGCCAGTGCGGCTCAGGGCGGTGGCGGCGTAAAGGCGTTTGGTGCCATCCATGCCCCGGAACGTGCCGGTCATGTCCGAGCCCTCCGCCAGGAATTTTGCGACCTGCGGGGTGTTGGTGATGGTGGTGCCGATCCAGTTCCGTCCGGAATCAGGGATCTGATGCCGCACGAGAATGGTGCCGCGACGATCGACGACGGTGAGGGTGGCGCCCTCGGGCAAATCGGAGCGCGCCGCCAGCTGGTTGAGAAATTTTAGATCCAGCGCGGCGAAGACCACGCCGCCGAACCGGCCATTGATGCGGAGCGGATGGGCCATCGTCACGCTCGGCCGCCGGCTGATGCGTCCGATTTGAAATTCGCCGACCGCGAATTTGAAGCTGTTGCTGGCGATGATGAAATAACGGCGGTCGGCGAGGGAATAATGGGGTTCCGGCGGGGGTATGGCGCTGGC
>JBEEGQ010000131.1:0-15499 GCA_041166945.1 Verrucomicrobiota bacterium | reverse complement strand
GCTGGATATTCGAAAGCATGAGGAGCGAATTTGTGGCACCGGGAAGTGGGGCGCCCTGGTAGCGCCACTGATAAAACAGTGGTGAAGCGCTGCTCGCAAAGACCGACAGAATGGTGTCCGTCGAGGCGGCGACATTGGCACCAGCGGGTTGGACGGTGATGACCGGGACGGCACCGGAGCCGGTGGCAGTCCCTGCCGTCGGGGCAGCGGCATGCCAGTTTGCCGGATCATTTCCAAACGCCACGCCCGAGAGACGCTGGAGAGAGGCTCCCAAACCATCCGCAGTGGTGGGCCACGGAGCGGAGTCTGAATAGTCCACACGATCCACGACGATATAAGGGATGCCGTTGGTTTCAGGCGCGCCGGGTTTGGAGAGCTTCACCGTGTCCGATGAGTTATCCAGTTGACCGCCGAACGGACCGAAAACCGGGACGTTCGCCGGAATGCCTAGCCGGCTTCGGAACGAGGCGAGTTTGGTGACATCCAACGGGTCGAAATTGGCGACCAGGACGAACCCGCCCGGGGCAATCGTCGAGTTCAGCGGGAAATCAAAACTGACACCGCCGCGCAATTGCCAGGTGTTGGTGGGACGAGCCGCATCGTACAGATTTACCGTCGCACCCGTCAGGTTTTGGAGCTCGATGAATTCATCGCCCGCGTTGTCCGCGCCGCCGGCAAAATCGGGCGGGTGGAAAAGAATTTCCGAGATGGCAACCGTCCCCACGCGTGGAGGACTGTTTGAAAACGCCAGCGTGTTGGCGGCCTGCGCGACAAAAAACTCGGCTCCCGCGCTGTTCACATACCGGCCGAATGTCACGCCGCTGTCAGCTGCCCCGAATCCGAATCCATGGTAATAACCCGTGAGATTGTCCTCGCCGTCCGTTGAAAAAAGATAGAGCTCATCCCCTTGCGAACTCAGCGCAAATGCTGTCGCGGTGGGCGGGTTGGTGGGATTGAACTGCGGTTCGGTGAAAACGCGATAGCCATGCGCGGCGATCGTTGTGCCGGCGGGAATGCGATACTTGAACGGTTGCGCGAAATCGTCGGTGAGAAACCATCCCCCGATGTTCACTTCGCTGGCGGTGGGATTATAAAGTTCGATGACATCGACCGCGGGGGCCACCGAATGGGTGAGGGCCTCGTTGATCACGATGTGAGGAATGCTCGCGGGCGGGGGAAGCACCTGGCTGCCACCCGGCGACTGCTTTTGCTGCCAGTCGGATTTGGGCCGCCAGCTGGACTTCAAACCCCACGTGTCCCACGACGCATGGTCATCCACAATCGCGAGCGCAAAACCGAACCCATCGACGATCGGATACCAATTTCCGTCGTAAGCGAAATCCAGGATTTTTTCCCCGACCGCATCCTCCAACCGAAGGTTTTCACCGGCATTTTCGAGCTGTCCCTGAAAGGGGCCGACAAATCCTGCGGCGGGATACCGCGAATGGAATGCGGCTGGGTTGCGGGCGATGGTGACGGTCTGGCCCGGCGCCAGCGCGGTCACCACACCGGCTCCAAAAGTGAAATCGATGCCGTTGGCGAAATGGACGCCGGTGAGATCCAGCGCGACGGGGCCGATGTTCTTCAACTTGATAAACTCATACTCATCGGCGTTGGTGCCGAACCCGGCTGCAGGTGACGCCGGGTGATACATGATTTCAGTGACGCGCAAATATTGCTGGGCCAGGCTGGGGGTGGCCGGGGTGTTGTTGGTGGCGACCAGGCGCCCGGTCGAATCGACGAGCGCGAAAGCATCCCCCCGCGCCGAGAGCTGTCCTTTATACGGACCGACGACAAATAATCCCTGCCCGCCGCGTGGGCCGCTGCCTCGAGCGCGGAACGCGGTCACGTCGGGCGACACATACATCACTCCGTTGGAAGGTATGACCGTCCCCCCGCGAAAGGTAAACTGAATGCCGCCGCCGAGCTGCCATCCTGAAACATCCACCGAATAATTATTCGGATTGCGGAGCTCGATATATTCCTGCGCCTGGACGCCCGAGGGCGGATTATATTCGACGTCACCGACAGTGATCACGGCGTTGCTGGATTGGGTTCCGAGGTAAGGACCGCCGTTGGCAAATGCGAGAGTATTGAAAATCCAGCCGCGGCGCGGCGCCAGGTAATTGGATTTGATGATGGCAGCGGCCAATGGCTGCGACTGGATCACTGGCGCGCTGGGGGGGAACGTTCCCCATTGGGCAAGGTCCAACGCCGCGTCGGGCGCCAACCGGGCGGTCAACGCATCGATTCGAGGCTCGTAATAGGCCAGGACCGGGTGGGTGTTCGACTTTTGCAGAAACCTCTCCTGCACGCTGCTCCACCGGCGCAGAAACATGTTTTGAGTGTCCGGATACGCCCAGAGCGCTTCGAAAATAGGATGGCCAATTCCGATGTAGTCCCGCAGTGACCGCAACTCCGTGTACCAGCGGTTCGTCGCGTAGATATTCGTGTCGTAATAGCCGCCAAAGAGGTTGGGCCCCTGCACCACCCATCCCGTGAAGGTGCGGCCGAGCGTCAGATCCAAATCCCAGGGCAGGACCTTCCATTCACCAGTGCGATCCGTGTCGCGATAGAGGTAATAATTTTTATACCCGCAACAGTCCTCATTCTGGATGACTTCAACGGTGGCGAAGAAGTTGACCACCTCCGGGATGTCCAGGTTATCAAACATGAACTGGCGCCGAGCCGCGCCTGGCTGGCTCAGGCCGTTGATCAGCGATTGCAAATCCGTGTTCGGTTCATTCTTGCGAGTTTGCTTATGCACGCCGCTGTAGGCGTTGGTTAGGGGGAAATACATTTTGTAAAGGGCTCCCTCGGGATTGAGCCCGTTGCGATCCAGAAAGTCTTCATTCGCCTGCTCGACCCAGGTCATGACGCTGTGAAAGAGGCTGTTCTGCTGCACGCGCACCGGAAAAACCGAATGGGTGGGAACGCCTGAGTCGCGAAAGGTCCCATACGAAAGCGCCATCCGCATGTAGGCCTTGTCGGCGGCGGTGGTGATGAGGTCGAAAGCCTTGACGCGCGCTTCGCCCGCTTGCGGCCGGATCCGATATCCGGTGTTCAGGTTGAAGTTCATGCTGCGCTTGGCGAAGGCAAACGCAGTCGTCTGCCCATGAAGATTTACCTCTACATTATCGTAAAATTCACCGTCCCAGAACAGCGAGCACCGCGTGCCCGTCGCGTTCGTCGCCAGCGTCGGGTTTTGCACGAAAAAATGCAGGACCGGCAGCGGATTGGTCAGAACCGGATTGGACACGACCGTCCCGAGGTATTGAGGTGAGTTGTCCGCATCCAGGTAGGACGGGAAGCGCGTGGATTGATTGAGGGAATCCCTCGCGGAGATGTAATACCGAACCATTTGACCGTTCGTGCTCGCACTCGCCGGAATGGCCGCGCCCCAGATTCCATCCCCCGCCGTACCGTCGCCATGAGCGCCATCGTCGAACATCGGGACATTCACTTCACCGGCATACATCACGCGGTAAATGAGGGCGACGCTGCCGATGGGATTGAATGTCGGCGTAATCTTCGCGGTGACCTGCAGCACATCGTTGTCGCCCGGGACCGTTGGAGAATGGCTTGCCCCGGTGACCAGCGGCCCGAGTGTCACTGTCCCGGCGCCATTCGGACCGCCCGGCGTGGGAATGGCAAAATACAGGTGCGCCGACGGATTACTGGTTTCCGCGGTGGCGCTCAAGTTCGGCAAAAGAACAAAATCCCCGTCGTTCAGATCCGCGTTCAGGCCCTGGATCGCCAGGACATTGACCCCCGGTTGCAAGGTTCCGAGAAATGCGCTGAGATTAAAATCCTGGTAACGGATGGCGTCGGCATCCGACCGCGAAGCGGTCGCGGCGGAGTTCCAAACGGGCGTCAATGGCGCATTGGCGCGCGCGACTTCCACGCCGTTGAGGTACGCGATAAATCCGTCGTCGTATTTCATCCCGAGGGTCAGTGAATTGAACGCGGCCGGATCGGTGACGTTGAATGGGAGCCGCAAGTAGACGGTGGCGTTGATGCCGCGCATCGCATTTTCAATGCCCGACCGGACCTGGCCGGCGAGGCTGGAAATTCCGCGCAGAGTCAGCGTGACAAATGTCTTGTCCGTATCATCGTGAATCCGCCCATCCACGTTGGTGGGATCGACGGCTATCTCGATCGTGTCACCGATGGCCACGTTGGTGAGCGACAGGGTGCGATGGACGCCGCCGACGCTGCCACCCGGAATCAGTGCGACGTCGCGCTGAACGCCATTGTGGAAAAGCCGGACAGTCACGCCGCCGCCGCCTGAGTTGTTTTGATCCGGGAATTCCTTCAACGCGCTCCACTCAGCCGAAAGCGTCCCGGTAGTGGTGCTGACCCAGCGGCGGATGACCCAATGTTCGGCGCCGCTGTTCGTGCCGTTAGGGGTCATCCAATATTGGCCAATCTTGTCGAAGGGCGGTTTGCCGCTGAACCAATCCCAATCCTCCTCATCCCAAAAATTCATCGCGCTCTGCGGGCCGCTCGAACGGGGGAATGGCGTGAAATTCGCCGGCTGATAAATATGATCGGCATCCGCGGTGCGATCGTAATAACCGTAAAACCAGTTCTTCTCGCCCTGGGTGCCAGTCATGGACCAGTCGGCGGCGGAATCCGCCACAATCCCGAGCCCCGGGTTGGCGCGCTGGACAGTCGCGGTAAAAAGGACTCCATCGCAAAAATCATCCGTGGCCGGGCCGGCATCGAGCGCGAAATCGATTTGGGATCCCAAATGCGCCGCAACGGAGAACTCCGTTTCGACACTGCCGTTAAACACCGTCTGCTGATAAACAGGCGCCCCGTCGACCAGCACGCGAGCGATGACCCCATCGCCGCATCCAGGGGTTGTGTTGACCCAATTGCCAGAGGCACGCACCACGGTGGGGGCGCTGTTCGGAACCGCCAGATACCAATAACTGAGCGTATAGTTTTGGGTCGCCAACGGAGGGGAAAAGGTTTGAGAGATCGACGTCGTCAAGCTCGATCCGGCCGATGTCGAGACGATATGAAGGCTCTTCGCACCGCTGTGCTTGACCGTCGTGGTCGAAGCGGACGCCGCGAGGTTGGGGGAAACGGTCCATGACGAGAGAGTGGGCGCTTCGAAATCTCCATTGCCTAACAGATTGACGCCCGCCTCCGGAACGGTCCCCGCCACCAGTTTCATGTCGTCGATGTAACCTTCCCCGGCGCCCAGCAGATAAATATAGAGCACCGAGGAGGAAGCGACGCCGGTCGCGGTGACATAGACCCATTCGCTGGAATTTGTGTGCGCCGCTTTGATATGGAGAGTTACGGGGCCCTCGAATTCATTGACATAACGGCGAACCGCCCAATGCGTCGAGAGGCCGGGATTGCCGTCATTGGCGGTGGGCCGGCCGCCCTGCGCGTTGAGTTGAGTGAAGGGTGGATCGCCCGCCGGCCAGTCCCACATCGACCCGGTCCAATAGTCTGCAGGAAAGGGAATAAATTCGCTGTTTGTGTAAACCCCATTCGCATCCAGCCCTTTGTTCCAATAACCGTAATACCAGTTGTGCTGTCCCTGGATTCCCGAAAACTCGGCAACCGAATCCGCCAGGAGACCGGGCGCCACGACGGCTTCCGATTCAAATCCCACGCCCGTTGGCAATGCCATCCAGCTGGAGTCGTCGAAAGCCAGGCCGGTCCACGCCCCGCCCAATGATCCGTCCAGCGGAACCGTCACGCGCGCCGTCGCGCCGCTGGCGATCAGCGTGGTGACCGATTGCTGGATCGGCGCGCCGTAGGAAACGCTGCCGACCTGCGGGGGATAAGTGGGTGAGAAAACAGAGACAACAGTGACGCCATCCGGTTTGACCAATGCGAGGTAGCCACCTGAGCTGTCCAATTTGAAATCGGTGTGCAACGGCGCTCCCGGAACCCGCCGATCTTTTCCGGATGCAAAAACGACAAGATATCCATTCGGAGCCAGGTTGGTTGCTGGAAAGCGCCATCGGGAAAGATTCAGGGGCGTGTCGGTGAGGAACCAGTTGTTGAGCCCTACCCAATTGGTGCCCGCGTTATGGATTTCGATCCAGTCGGAGGAGTCATTATCCTCGTCCTGCAGCACGCCGGCATTGGCCGCCATGAACTCGGAAATAAAGAGAGCCTCGGCCGCCCTGCTGGCGGGAACCAGCGCGCAAACGGCCATGGCAATGATGCAGACAATTGTCCTCACTCTCATGTAATAACCTTTCTGGCTGAGCGGAGAAAACAGAATGAAGGTAGATAGCAGACAAACCCGCTTATGTCACATCAATTTCACCGGCAAAGCTTTCCACCATGACACCCGGCCACGGGTGCTGAGAAGGGTGGCATCAGGTTCATCGTTCGCGTTGAGCCGGCCGGCCATCCGGCGCCGCGTTTTCAGCCCGCCCACTGCCGGTCCCGCTCCAAATTCCATCGGCGCATCCTCCAAAAAAAACAGGCGAATCGTTAGCCCCTTTCCTTTCGACAGCTTCCTGCCGACATGAAATAGTCACCCGCGCGGGGCCAAAGGCCCGTGTGCCGCGCGAAAACCCAACATTGCCATGTCACGAGACCGGATGCAGCAGTCCCGCTTCGAGTTGAAATATCTCATCAGCGAAGACGTGGCAGGGCGCGTCCGGGATTTCGTCAGATGCTATCTGGGCATCGATGAATACAGCGTCGGCCGCCCCGATTTCTCCTATCCGGTGCACAGCCTGTATCTGGATTCTGACAGCCTCGAAATTTATTGGCGCACGGTGAATGGGGACAAAAACCGCTTCAAGTTGCGGCTCCGCTATTACAGCGATCATCCGGACACGCCCGTGTTTTTTGAAATCAAACGGCGCATGAAGGACATCATCCTCAAGCAGCGCGGCGGGGTGAAACAGTCCGCGGTTCCCCTCCTGTTGAACGGTCATTTTCCCTCCCCCGATCTCATGGTCAGCCGCGATCCGAAGGGCCTGGTTTCCGTTCAAAAATTCATCCAGCTCATGACGGAGCTGCATGCCAAGCCCAAATCACACATTTACTACAAGCGCGAAGCCTACGTGAGCGATAATGACGAAGTGCGCGTGACCATGGACCGGGATGTTTTTTCGGAACCGAATCTCTCCCCTTGCATCAAGGTGAAGATGACCAACGCCGTTCATTCCTACAAGGGCTTCGTCATCCTGGAACTCAAGTTCACAAACCGGTTTCCAAACTGGTTCCGCGAACTGGTGCGCATGGCCAACGCGATGCAGACCGGTGCGGCGAAATATCTTTCCGGAGTTCAATTGATGGGGCGGAACCGCCTCGGCGCCCGGCATGCCGAAGTGCTCGAAGAGGAAAGCCTGTTGTCGTCGGTGCGCCCCGGCGATGATCTCCCCTGCTTCGCGCGCGAGGACAAGGGCCTGAACGTTACCCATTCAGGACGATGATTCCACGGGCCGTTCCGTCGCCGGTCTCGCCGGTCCGGAGCACAAATCCGGCAGTGTTCTCTGCGATCGGGGCTTCCCCTCTTCACATCATCTTCTTACATTCCGCGCATCCATGAGCGAGCCTGCCGCTGCCAACCCGGGTGGAAAAACATTCAATGCGCTCGCGTCGCTGCCCGATCTGGGCGGCGGAATGAAACCGGGCCGTCTCACCCTGGCAGCCGGCAAGGCACGGTTCGAATGCGATGCGGGTTCCGTGGAATGGCCCCTCGACCAAATCCAACTCACCCTCGGCGGCCACAACGACTCCCGCCTGTTCCTGAGTCGCACCTCCGAGCCCAACAGTTCCATCAGCACCGGCGACTTCTCCCTGCTCGACGAGCCGGCATTTCAACACAGCCGGCTCCGCGAACAAATTGCCCGCACACGCAGCCGATCCAAGGCGGTGCCCATGGGTTTGTTCGGATGCGGCCTTCTCCTCTTTTTGATTCTCGTGGGCATCATCCTGGCATTCGTGTTTCGTGCGCGGCTGACCAGCGCGGTGGCCAACAAGGTGCCCATCGAATGGGAACAGAGCTATGGCGAGGCCGCCTACAAGGAATTGGCCCGCCAGGAAAAAGTGATCACGGGCAACGCCGCCTTCAACGCGCAGGTCCGGGCCATCACCAATGCCCTCCTTCCCGTCCTGGGCGCCTCACGGCTGGGGTTCCAGTTTCACATCATCGAGAACACCAATATCAATGCCTTTGCTGTTCCAGGCGGCCAGGTCTTTATCTTTTCGGGACTTTTGAATTCAGTGAAACGTCCCGAGGAACTCGCGGGAGTGCTCGCCCACGAAATAGCCCATGTCACTCGGCGTCACAGCCTTCGCAACATGCTCAGCAGCGCCGGTCTCGGGCTGACTCTCAGCGCCCTCTTTGGCGATGCGGACGGGCTGGTCTCGGTGCTCACCGATGGTTCGCAGTTCCTGCTCAACCAGAAATTCTCACGCGACTTCGAGCGCGAGGCGGATGATACCGGCTGGGATTACCTGGTCGCCGCCCATGTCGATCCGCGGGGCATGATCGATTTCTTTGAGACCATCAAAGCGGAACAGGAAAAATCGGCCGCCGGCCACCTTGCCAATCAATTTGACTTCCTTGTCACGCATCCGGCAACGGACGAGCGAATGAAACACTTGCGCGCCCGCTGGAAGGCGATGCCGCGGAAGGATGGCTTCAAGGATCTGCGCGCCGAATAACCGGACGCGACCCCCGGTCAGGCGGCTGCGTCCCCGGCCTTGCGGCCCATCAGATGCTCGGCAGCGGCGCGACACCGGACGTCCGCAAAAAATCCTTCCTCGGTGATGACACCATCCATCCAGAGTTTCTCGACATCGGAAAGCAGCTCGCCGTCGCGCCTGCCTAGATTGTCCATCTCCTCGGCGGCGGATCGATAAATCTTGGGGCTCTCGGGCGCGGCAAATTCGTCGGGCTTCACGGGCTTGCCCTCTTGCGCGAGGAGCCGCATGCGGTGTTCGCGCTCGAGGTAAGCGTCCTTCTCGAGCCGTTGGCGCTGGGACATTTTGTATCGATCGACCTCGCGCTGAATGGCCTCCTCGTCGGGGTCGGAATTTTCAGTCGCGCTGGCTTCCGCGCTGCGTTCCTCGTCCTCCAGGCTCACGCTCAGGAGCACATGCCACGGACGCAACGTTCCACACAAAAGGCGGCGGGTGGCTTCCACAATCGCACCGGTTTGCTCGGCAGACTCCACCCGGCTGAGAATGATGCTTCCCAGGCCGGGTGCCTTGCAGCACGCGTGGCCCCAGTTCTTGTGGCCAAATAATTGATGAAGCGCGGCACTCAGCCGGTTTTCAAACCAGCGCGCCTCCGAAACCAGCATCTGTTTGTCGTCCTGCAAATTGGGCGCCGGCCGCGGATTCACACGCGGATTGCCGGGAAGGCACGTTCGCTCCAGCGTCAGGAAACGGGCGCGTCCGCACTGGCGCGGTTCCCATGCGGCGAACTCGTCATCCCATGGCGCCAATACCGCGTGCAGCGTCGCCAGCTCAAGTCGATTGATGCTGCATCCGTCGGCCCGCACCTCGTGGAGACGCGGGGTTTCTGCAAGGACGGAAAAATCCTGAGGATGCTGGCTTTGAATGGTGAGCCGTTGCAAATCGGGAAGCTGCGCGAGCGGCGACAGATCCCGCGTCCCTTCGCCGCGAAGGCTGAGATGCGTCAAGCCACGCAGGCCGCCCAGCGGCGAAATATCCTTGAACGAGCCGCCCACGATCAGATTTCGAAGACGCGGCCAGCGCGTGATCCCATCGAGGTGATGAATTCCTTCCAGTTCCAACTCCTCGAGCCACGGCATTTCCGGCAAATGCGATGCGTCGCGAAGCGGCACGTTGGCGGCCGCTCCGGCCATGATCCGGGCTTCCCGAACCTTTCCGAGACGCGATATCCCCTCGAGCACCAGAAGATTGCCGGTCCAATGAAAGGATTCGAGTTCTGTCAACGCCTCGAACCCTTTCACCTCCGGCCAGGGTTGAAGAACGACCAGGTGCAGCGACTTCAATCCCGACAGCGCCCCCAGCGGACTGAAATCCTCGAGCGCTTCGGAACCGATTCCGACGGATTCGACAGCCGGCAGCTTCCGCAGAACCGAAATGTCTCTGAACTCATGGCCGTAAAGACTCAGGATTTTGAGCTGGGGAAAAAAACGCAGCGCGCTGATGTCCCGAAGCGGCCGGTCATTGTTGGCATCCAGCCCGACACACGTCATGGACGCCAGCTCACTGGTCGCGCGCGTCACGATGGTTTTGAAAAGCCGTGCGCGATGCGCGGGATTGAGCCGCCGTTTGCGCGCGACGGCTGCCTGTTTTTCGAGTGACGGCTGATCCTGTCCGTGAGACCGGCACCATTGTTGATAGCCCAGCTCCACGAGGCGCTCGGCGCAATACGCCTCCTCGAGGTTTCGATCCGGGCTCAGCGCCCACGCGATAAACTCACTCTGCGTCGACATGGTACAACTCTGAAAATATGCGCCCGGCCGCGTTCCGTCGCGTTACACTCCGCCCACGTCCTGTCCCGGCCGGCATCCGCACCATGGATAACGGCGGTCGCGAAAAGGTCTTGAGGACGAATTGCCTCTTGAGCCGGAGCCCGGCGAAACCGGTTCGCCCCGGGGAGACCTTTGAACTTTTAATCCAGCGCGAGCCGCGTATCGTCTCCCGATGCTTCCGACCTACAACCTGCATGTCCGTGAATCGGTGCGGCTTATCTCGCCGCGACAGCTGAAGGAGGAACTCCCGATGAGCGACGCGGAGAACCGCACCGTCATCCAGGGACGCAACGAAGTCTGCGCCATCCTCAACCAGACCGACCCGCGACTGCTCGTGGTTGTCGGCCCTTGCTCAATCCACGACACCAAGGGCGCGTTGGAATACGCGCACCAGCTCGCGGCGCTGCGCCAGGAATTGGCCGGACAATTCGCCGTTATCATGCGCGTCTATTTCGAGAAACCGCGCACCACGCTGGGTTGGAAGGGAATGATTTATGATCCCAACCTCGACGGGAGCGACGACATCCAGACCGGTTTGAAGAAGGCGCGCGCGTTGTTGCTCGAAATCACCAGCATGGGCCTGCCCACCGCGACGGAATTTCTCGATCCGGTCGTTCCGCAATATATTTCCGATCTCGTCAGCTGGGCGGCCATCGGCGCGCGCACCACGGAATCCCAAACGCATCGCCAGATGGCCAGCGGCCTGTCGATGCCCGTCGGATTCAAGAATGGCACCGACGGCAGCCTGCAAATCGCGATCGATGCGATGAAGTCCGCCATGAGTCCGCACAGCTTTCTGGGGATCGACCAGGAGGGCGCAACCAGCGTCGTGCGCACCACCGGAAATCCCAACGGCCATGTCGTGCTCCGCGGCGGACGCACGCGCTCCAATTATGACGCCGCCAGCATTCGCGAATCCGCCGACGCGCTGACCAAGTCCGGGCTGCCGGCTGTTTTGATGGTGGACTGCAGCCATGCGAATTCCGGAAAGCAACACGCGCGACAGGAGGAGGTCTGGAAAAACTTGATCGCCCAGCGCGTCGCCGGCACCCCGCCGCTCATCGGCGTGATGATTGAAAGCAATCTGGAGGAAGGGAGCCAGCCGATCCCAGCCATCCTGTCAGAGCTTCGCTACGGTGTCAGCGTTACAGACGCGTGCCTCGGCTGGGAGGTGACCCGGCGCATGCTTCGGGACGCTGCGGAAGCGCTCGCCACCGCCGGACCGCGCCGGAAAAAATAGGAAAGAACCCCGTCGGATCGGGGAATCACGGAGTGAAACGTGCGGAATTTAAGGGGGAGTTTTCCCGCAAGCAGCGTTATTGACCGTACGATCTTCGTGCCATAGAGTCCGGCTCGTGACCCAACGTTCTGACGACGAGCGATTCGTTCGCGCCGCCATAAAGACCGGGCTGCGCCTGCAAAAGAACGATGCTTTAAAAACGACGGAGGGTTCGAAACGCGGCGGCGTTGCCACGCTGCAACGCATCAAGGCGTCGCTTCGAAATCGCAAATCCAAATCCAAGTCCAACCCGTGATTTACATGCAAAAGAAATGGCTGCACCCCGTGCCCTGGGACAACGTACTCACCGTCAACAAAGCGCTGTGCCAGGCCCAAAAACTCGAACCGCTGAGCCGGCCCGTTGATTTGGAAAAGGCGCGCATCCTTTGGGAAAACGCGATGTCCCGCAGCCTTTCCCTCAAGGAAGTGCTCGATGTCTGCCGCGAATGCCATGAACTGGCCCCCTTTACTTTCAACAATGGAAACACCTTCGCGGCCGTCGGCCGCACGGTGATCGAGGAATGCATCCGCTCGCTCCCACCCGTCGAAGGTCAGATTGTTCAAACCACCGTCAGCCATTACATCGCCGGATTGATCGGCCGCCGCGAACTCCTCCAGGTGCTCAAACATTTTGAGGGCAGTTGGAAACTGACTCCCACCCACTCGCCCGAGATCGCGCAGCCGCGCAAAACAGCGGCGCCCGTTTTGAGCCACGCGCAACCCCAGGCGTAAAGCTTGCCACGCCGCCGGAAACGGACGCCTCCCTTCGCGTCGCTCCCGATTCGAATTCGGACGCATGATCAGCCAGGATCCGGCCTTTCTTATTTTCCACCCCAGTCATTCGACCACCCCAGGCCCGCAGTCGCTCGGTAAACCTACTGATCGGTAAGTTACCCGCGCGAACTCAGTATCGCGTGCGCTTACGTAGATAGGTTCGGAATATTAGTTTTTCTTTGCATTGCCGCATCTTTTCACTGGATTTTTATTAGGGACCGACGGACTGTTGTGTATTCCTGTCATTCAGCGCAGCTGCAAGGCACAACGGGTTAAGGTGCCTCTCCCGCTTATGGGGAAAGGTACTGGAATTAAAAAACGCGACCTTGTAACCGACGTTGGGTGACTAACAACTACTTGACGTCCACGTCATCCATTCCTAGTGCCACGGCGCTGCCATCACCCAGGCTGGCCGCCGACAAGAGGCGTCGCCTGATTCGTTTTCGGCAAACCAAACCCTGGCTTCGCGGAATGGGATTGGCGTTGTTCGCAACCCTGCCCGGATCCGCTGCGACGACTCCCCTTAAGATCACCAGTGTCACCCAGCAGAGCGGAAACGTGATCGTGCGCTGGCAGGGCGGAACAGGCCGCTACCAATTGCTCTGTCGCACAAACACGGCCGACGACTGGCGCAAGATAGGTCCTTCCACCGCCGCCACCAGCGCCACCAACGGCGCGCCTCCCGGACCCAACTGCTTTTTTCTCATCACCACTGACATCGTTTCCCCGCCTTCCCCCACCGGGTTTCGGATCACGACGAACAGCTGCGAATCGGCCACCTTGAATTGGTCGGGCACAGGCGACAATCCCGGCGGCTCGGGTGTCCGCGCTTACCGCATTTATCGAAACGGCGCCCTGATCAAACAGGTTCCCGCATTCACGATTTCCCATTTGCAGGAAGGGCTGACAAAATCCACCGCCTATACTTTTGGTCTGTCCGCGATCGACTTTTCAGACAATGAATCGGCCCAGGCTGTTGTCGCCGTAACCACACCGGCCTGCCCGGCGCTTCCGCCGCTGGCGAATGCCGGTCCGCCTCAAACGAATGTCGTCGGAGCGGTCACACTGTTCGATGGATCCAGCTCGCGGTCGCAAGCGGGCCGCACCAATGCGTTCGCCTGGAACTTCGGCGACGGCACGAGCCGTTCCGGTACCAACAGCATTGTTTCGCATCCTTATGCTTCCGTCGGCACTTACACCGTGACCCTCACCGTTACGGATCCCTCGGGCGCCACCTCCACAGCGACCACCTCGGCGACAGTCACTCCGCCGCCCCCTTCGCGAAATGGACTGTTTCTTGCCGTAACAAATCTTGGAGGGCCGTCTGGAGATTCCGGCAACTCGGTGGCCGTGGATCGGTTTGGGAACGGTTTTGTAGGCGGCGCCACATCCGAGCGGCCTTTTCTGGCCAAGGTTTCGTCCTCCAATCTGGTCCTTTGGCGCTTGAGCTTCGGCGGCCCTGGCAGCGGCGCTGTCCGCGCGGTGGCGGCTGCATCGGATGGCAGCGTTTTTGTGACGGGCAACTTTTACGCCAGCCTCGATTTTGGTGGTGGCCTTCTGACCAGCGCGGGCGGACACGATATTTTTGTCGCAAAATATTCAGCCACCGGCACGCATCTTTGGTCGAAGCGCTTTGGAAGCGCCCGTCCCTCCACGTTCCTCACCGAGGCTGCCTATGCCATCGCCGTTGGCCCCGATGATTCGGTCGTCATCAGCGGAATCTACGACGGGCCCGTCGATTTTGGGGGAGGCATTCTTCCCACCACTACCAGCCAGGATGTTTTTGTCGTGAAGTTTTCCACAACCGGTTCTCACCTCTGGTCGCGAAGGATTGGGGGACAAACCGGCCTGCCATCAAGCCGTTCCGTCGCCATCGATGCCAATGGGAGCGTCTTTGTCACCGGCAGCTTCGTTTTCACCGTTGATTTCGGGGCTGGACCCGTGACTGCCGAAGGTTCTCCCGATATGTTCGTGGCTAAATACTCCAGCAGCGGCGGCTATTTGTGGTCCAGGCAATTTGGAATACCAGGCACCAGCGGGCGGTCTTCGATCGCAGGGACGTCGATCGCCGTCGATCATAATGGCGATGCTGTCGTCGTTGGCGAATTTAGGGCGCCCGTCAGTATCGGTGGTGGTACGCTCACCAATGCCACTCCGGGCTATGAGGACGTGTTCGTGGCCAAATACGCCGGTAATGACGGGGCCCACCGCTGGTCCAAACGATTTGGCGCCGCGTACCCGGAATACGCAGGTGCCGTCGCGCTCGATGCCAACGACAACATTATCATCACCGGCAGGACCAGCTCTTCGGTCGATTTTGGCGGCGGTCCACTTCCACTTGTCCCTGGCATGAACGGTTATGTCGCCAGCCTCACAGCGGATGGCTCCCATCGATGGTCGCGTTCCTTCGGCATTTACATCGGTGACGTGAAGTCGTTGGCAGTCACCACGACTGGAAATCTTTTTGTGACAGGATCGTTTACCACCTTGACCGGTTACGGTGGGGCGTCGCTCGCCAGTCTGAGCGGCGGAATTTTCGTACTGCAATTTGCCCAGTAGAACGCCACTAGTTTCGCCAGTTTCACGGCGGGCAGCTCAGCGTTTACCAAAGCTCGAATTAAATTGAGTTGGATCCTGCCTTCCTTCAAACCTCCTACAGGATTCCATCAACCCTTGAGCGAGCGCGCCGGTGATTTGTGCCGCGCGTTTTCCTAACGGATTGGAAAACGACACCTTTCTAAAAAACCCCCCGTAGGAGCATCCTCACTTTCTTCTGTCCTTTCCAACTGTCCACTTACCTTAGCCCAAGTTCGTCATTCGGAAGGCCGTTTCAATTTATTCCGGCAGAAAACCTCGCGGAATCCTTTGATTAGCCTCTCATCGGGCACGCCCGAGCCGTGTAGTGGAGAAGAGCCCATTGTGAACCGCTGGGTGCCTCGGGCATTCTGCGATCATGTTTCTGCGTCGCAACCGCCGCATC
>JBEEGQ010000130.1:0-3177 GCA_041166945.1 Verrucomicrobiota bacterium | reverse complement strand
ACAGCCGAATTGCGGAGCAGACAGCAGGGTGCGTGCGGCGAGGCGGGTTGCTGGTGTCTTTCTGCTTAGCATGCTCATTCATAGAACTGTCACGGAACGGCAGCGTTTATTCGTAGCCCATTGTTGTTTTCCAAGCACAGCCTGATCAGATCGAATTTGCTATGCTTCCGGCCCTTGGAATGTGTTGTTTTTGGCCTGTGACGTGGGATTTTTATGTCAGTCACATTCGACCAACCCCTCGCTGACGAGGCTCGAATGGTCAGCCGAGCTGATACACCCGATGAACTCAAGGTAGTTTTGGCAAGAGCTTTTGACCAAGCTTGGGCGCGGTATTACGGGCAAGGCCAAGGCATCCTCTCTCCAGATTTTGCGCGAACAGCACTCGCCAAACGTTTGGTACAAATAGCGAAGGATGGCATTACTGACGAGGAAAGCCTAACGGCTGGCGGGTTGTGGTATCTGGACTCAATCAGTCTTGACGAACTAGGCAATCTGGCCTGAGAGACCAGCCTTCATGCTGCCTTTTCGTTTCGTCACTTTTGCACATCCACGGCAAGCTGTAGCCGCGCCCGCGTTCCAATCCCAAGGCATTGATAATTTGCAGCGACGTCGTTGGTGCGGAATCATGCGGCCATGACACGCCAATGAGACACACGATGGTCCGGCAATCCGCCTACCGGGGCGTTGCCGAAACACCACATCGTTGGCAGAAGTGAGCCAATCACGACGCCCTGTCATTTGTCGCTCTTGCCTTTTGCGCTAATCAGGAGCCCGCGCATGCACCGCGGGTACAGGAGCGTTCACATGCAGGCGGTTCGCACTCTTTTGGTGAGTTCGGCAGTCGGCTTGATGGCAGCGGGCCTCGCTCAGGCGGCCGACCTTCCTGTCAAGGCCAAGCCAGTTGAGTATGTAAGGATCTGCTCGCTTTACGGCGCCGGCTTCTTCTTCATTCCGGGCACCGACACCTGCATCAAGCTCGGCGGCTATGTGCGTGCCGACGTTACCTTCAACGCCGGGGGCGCCCACGGCCAGCCGGCGTGGAGCGGCGATCCTGGGCAGCAAAACCGCTTTCGCGATTATTTCATCGACCGCTCGCGCATGGTGCTTTCGGTCGATACCCGCACCGCCACGGAATACGGCGTGGTCCGCACCTTCGGTTCGGCCAAATTCCAGTTCAACAACTTCAGCACGAGCAACCCGTCGAACTCGATTGGCAACGCGGCCGGCCTCAATGCAAACCTGCTTTCCACCGCTGGCGGTGGTTACGTCGCTATCTATGATCTGTTCATCCAATTTGCGGGATTCACCTTCGGCAAGTCAGCTTCCGCCTTCGCATCGCCCTGGCAGGTTACTCCGGGCAATCTCACGTCGTTCCTGCTGGGCGGCCACACTGGCGATAACAGCGGGCCGAACAACATCCAGTACATGGCGGAATTCGGCAACGGCGTATCGGCCACGATCGGCCTCGACGATCCGACCGTCTGGGATCGCACGGCCGTCTACAATCTGGCCATTCCCGGCGCGATCGGCGCCAACGGTACGGGATCGAACGCCTATGCCGGCACGCACGCCCCCGAAATTGTCGGCAACATCAGGGTCGACCAGGCCTGGGGCCTGTTCCAGATCTCGGCTGCGGCGCATGAAGTCAATGGCGCCTACGACGTCCTGGGCGCCGGCGGTGTGCCGACCGCTCTGTCGGAAATCTCTGGCCACCCCGAGACCAAGTGGGGCGGCGCTGTGATGGCGGCCTTGCAGGTCAAGAACCTGCCGACGGGCAAAGGCGACGACATCAAGGTCGATGCGAGTTTCGCCAAGGGGGCTACGAAATACGTCATCTCGTCTGATGCGACCTCGCCGAGCTTTGCGATGTTCTCCGGCAGCGGCTTTGGCTATCAGAGCGTCGGATTTGGCGCCACCACGGACGGGGTTTATATGCCGGGCGCGCTCGGCACCGGCGGCATCGTCCTGACGCAAGCCTGGGGCATTCGCGGCGCGTTCAATCACAACTGGGATGCGTACTGGATCACCAGCCTGTTCGGCAGCTACTCATCGGTCCGCTATAGTGGCGGCTCCAACGACAATATCAATGGCCTCGGTACCACCACCGCCAAGGGTGCTTATTGTGCTGCCTTCGCCACCAGCCATCCGGGTCAGGCTGCGATCGGCAACACGACCGGCAACTACACCTGCAATCCCGACTTCAACGTCGCGCAGCTCGGCACGGTCACCCGCTGGACTCCCGTCAAGAATTTGACGTTCTCGGCCGAAGTCATGTGGACCCATCTCGACCAGAAAATGTCCGGTAGCTCGGTCTTCACTGCAACTGCGCCGAAACCGGTCGCGCTCTACGCGTTCAAGGACCAAGATACGTTTCAACTCGAACTTCGCGCCCAGCGCAATTTCTGACGATCGCAAGACGCAAGGCTGGTTACCTGGCCGACAAACAGTTCCGCCGCAAAAAAGAAGGGCCGCCGGGATTGGGCGGCCCAAGTCTTGGGAGGAACGCGCCCAGAAGCAAAACGCCTCTGGAACCCGTCACACTCGCAGAATGACAGGAGATTGTTTCCGGCCGTCTTCACTCAAAAAGGAAAATGGTTGCGGGATCGTTTCTTCGGAACCGACGCGGTGAAGTCAGTTCACGGATTCGAGAGGCAATGCGCAGACTTGGCGCAGATGCCATCACGCATGATGGCGCGAACAGTCACAGATCGAATGGCCCGCCGTGGCTCCGCGAGTTCGCGCCCGTGCCGCCGAACCGCTGAGCGGCCGCCTTGCTCCATGCCAGGTGAAGCGGGCCTCCGAAAAGCTTGAAGCTGATCTCACCGGGAAACTTACGTTGCAAGAAATCGCGGCTGAGTTGGGCACCTCAGTCAGCCATTTTTCGCGAGCGTTACGGACGTCCGTCGACCTGCCACCACATCAACGGCTCCTTCGGCAACGCATCAGCGCGGCCAAACAGTTGATGACCGTCTGTGGCCCATCACTTGCTGAAATCGCGATAGCAGCCGGGTTTGCCAATTCTACGCGCGTATTTTCCAGTTTTGTTGGCGTGAGCCCGGGCGTGTGGCGTTGCGAAGTACAGGGTGCCACGGGAGGTGAGACGTAAGCTAAGACCATGGCTGTCGCACTCAGCCTGTCGGCATCTGGCACTTTTCGGACGTGCCGTAATTTCGGAGT
>JBEEGQ010000129.1:0-19232 GCA_041166945.1 Verrucomicrobiota bacterium | reverse complement strand
GCGCCTGTTTTGGACTTCGGCTCGAAGAAGGCGTAAGCTCAATGGACTATGGTGGCGTCCATCACACAATTTCCGATCGGCCGCAGGGAGGACGGCCGGCAGCAGCAGGGATACGCAGGAGAGGTGGTTTACATTTACGGCTATGATGTCGCCTACGAATTGAGTCGTGAACCGATCACTGAGTTGCTCGGGCAAAAGGTGGTGCCCTTCGAGTTCGATGTGACCCGCCGCAATCCCCGTCATCATTTCTTCTACAAACCGCAGATGGTCCGGCTGCCTCCGATCCAAAGGGCCGGACCGCACGGTCCCGTGGAACTGGAGCGCGTGGTAAAATTGCTGCCGGTGGGAGCCATCAGCATCACGGTGCGCGTGCCATTCGAAGTGGCCACGATAGACCAGCTGGTCGCCTATCATGATTTGCACCTGGAAACTGGATCGTTGAATTCCGAGGTCCGGTTGCTCGCCGAACAAGTGCGTCGCGAACTCGAACCCTTTTGCGCGCGACCCGTTCCCAAGCTGATGGACGAGGAGGCCTATACGGTGTTCTGCGTGGAGGCGCCATTGACCACCCATGAAGGTCATCCCCTGGCGGGTGAGGCATGGTTCAAGGGGCATCGCCGCCAGGTCGCCGCGCTCCTGACGCAGGAGACTGACGTGACGCTTCTTTCCAACCAGGAAGCCGATGAGTCCACAGGCCGGTATTTGAGCTATTACCAGAACGATCTGGTGGTGGTGGATTGGGACGCGGCATTGCTCATCGACGAACGGGGCGACTGGGATGAATCGCTTTACGTGATGGAACTGGCGAACCTGCAACTGGCCGAGCTCGAGGCGTATGATCGCATGCTCGACGATTGCCTCGAGCGATCCTATCGCGACCTGGGCCAGCGCCGGTTTCGCGGGCGCCTGCACGTGTTGCACGAACTCCGGGAGATGCGGATCGACATGGCGCGCTTCAGCGATGAGCTGATGAACATCACCAAGTTTTTCGGAGACTGGCACCTGGCGCGGCTTTACGAAAACATCGCGGCGCGGTTTCACCTGGTGGACTGGCATCATACGATCGACGAAAAGCTGAAGACCCTGGATGGGCTGTATGAAATTCTGAAGCACGACCAGAACAACCGCTGGATGCTCGGATTGGAAGTGACCATCGTCCTGCTCTTCGTCATCGACCTGATCATTTTGTTTTTGGGGTTCAAGTAACGGGGTCGGCAGAAGCCGGCAGTTTCCACCTTGAAAGCGGGAAGGGAGCCGTCTTAACGTCCCGCGTGAAAACGAACGGATCCGTCCCTCCCCCCCATCACCCGCGCCTTAACGGTTGCCCGAACTTCATCCGCTGGATGGCATTTGCCATGGTGGCCGGGGCCCTTCCCGCGATGGCGGCGCCCGCGGCGCCCAAGGGCCGCGCTGAACACGTGGTGGTCCTGGTTTGGGACGGGATGCGCCCCGATTTCATTTCGCCCCAGTATTGTCCCCATCTTTACTCGCTCGCGACGAACGGGGTTTTTTTCAAGAACCATCATTGCGTCTATATCTCGTCGACGGAAGTGAATGGGACAGCGCTGGCGACGGGGGTTCACCCTGGGCGCAGCCGGGTGATTGCCAATGCCGAGTACCGTCCGGAAATCAGTTTCACGGGAAATTTCGCGACAGAGGCACTCGATGCCATACGGCGCGGAGACCTCATGTCGGACGGCCATTATTTGGGAGCCGACACGCTGGCAGAAATCCTGCAGGACAACGGCATTGCCACCGTGATCGCGGGGAGCAAGCCTGTCGCGCTGCTGCATGATCGATCGGCAAAAAAGAATTCGGCGGCCGAAAAGGAATCGACGCTGCTGTTTGAGGGCAAAACCATTCCGCGGAGCGCCGGCGAGGGCCTGCCCAAGGTCAATGACGACAAGGCCTGGCCGAGCAATGCCGTGCCCAACACCGCCCAGGATTTGTGGACCACGCGCTCGTTGATTCGCGCTCTATGGAAAAAAACTGTGCCGAAATATTCCCTGCTGTGGCTGAGCGATCCGGACAAGTCCCAGCACGATGCCGGGGTCGGATCGCCCAACGCTCTGGCAGGAATTGATTCCAGCGACAAAAACCTCGGTGAAGTCATCAAGGCGCTGAAGGAACGGGGCGTGTTTGAGAAGACCGATATATTCGTCGTCTCCGATCACGGTTTCTCGACGATCTCCAAGGGCCCGGACATTGTGGACATCCTCAAAAAAGCCAAATTTCAGGCATTCAAAAAGAATGAAAGCCCGGAACCCGGGGATGTCATCGTGGTGAGCGTCGGCGGCGCGGCGATGTTGTATGTGGTCGATCGGCAGGAGGCGGTGGTGCGGCGGCTCGTGGATTTCCTGCAACAGTCGGATTTCGCGGGCGTCATTTTTTCGCGGGTGCGCATCGAAGGAACATTTCCGTTTGAAGTGGTGCGTTACGAAAGCGGGGCCAAGGATGGGCCCGATGTGCTGGTATCCCTGCGCTGGACAGCGGATCGCAACGACTATGGGGCGCCTGGAATGTTTTATTCCGTAGAGGGAACCAAAGGGAAGGGGAGTCATGCGTCGCTTTCGCGATTCGACATGCACAACACGCTGGTGGCTGCGGGGCCGGATTTGAAGCGTGGCTTCATCAATCAAACGGCCAGCGGCAACATCGATCTGGCGCCGACCGTTCTCCACCTGCTGGGGATCTCCCCGCCCAAGGCGATGGATGGACGCGTGCTGCTCGAAGCCCTTGAAGGCTCCGGACCGGCCCCCCGGTCGGCGACGAAGCGACTCGACGCGACGCGCGACGTGGGGATTTTCCGCTGGAGCCAGTATCTGCAATTCACGGAAGTGGACGGCGCGACCTATTTTGACGAAGGCAACGGGGCTCCGGAGGTGCGCTAGCAGGGCGCTACAGCAGCGTGCCGCGAAGGATCGCGGCGGCCATCGAGAAATAAATGATGATCCCGGTCACATCCACGAGTGTGGCGACAAAGGGCGCGGAACAGACCGCCGGATCAAAGCGCAGGCGGCGCAGGAGCAGGGGAAGCATTGCCCCGACGACACTTCCCCAGAGGACGACGCCGACGAGGCTTCCCGACACGGTCGCGGCGACCAGTCCGTAATGCTGGGTATAAAGCTTCTCCTTGTTGGGCCAGAGAAAAATCCGGCATAGGACAATCAGCGCCAGCACGCAACCCAGTGCGACGCCAGTGATGACTTCACGCCGCAGGACTTTCCACCAGTCGCGCAGCGTGACATCGCGGACGGCCATGGCGCGGATGATGAGCGAGGTTGCCTGGGAACCGGAATTGCCGCCGCTCGACAGGATCAAGGGGACAAAAAGGGCCAGGACGGCGGCCTTTTGAATTTCGCCCTCGAAATAACCCATTGCGGTGGCGGTAAACATCTCGCTGATGAACAGAATGGAGAGCCAGCCGGCGCGCTTTTTGATCATCGCGAGCAATCCCACCTTTAAATAGGGAGCGTCCAATGCCTCCACGGCCGCCATCTTCTGGATATCCTCAGTCGCCTCCTTCTCGATGAGATCCAGGACGTCATCGACGGTCACCACGCCGACAAGCCGGTCGCGCGCATCGACCACGGAAAGGACCGTGAGGTCGTATTTTTCGAATGCCGCGATGGCGGTTTCCTGGTCGTCCGCCGCGTGAAGCGAAACGACTTGTTCCTCCATGACCGTTGAAACCGGGGCGGCGAGTTCGGCGACGACGAGGTTTCGAAGCCGCACGCGGGCGGCCAATCGTCCTCCGGCGTCGATCACGTAGAGGTGATTAAGGGATTCGTGATGTTTTCCGACGAGGCGGAGATGAGCGAGCACCTCGGCAACGGTCCACTCGCGTTGGATGGCGACGAATTTGGGCGTCATTCGCCGGCCGACGGAATCCTTTGGATAGCCGAGAAGGTCGGCGGCGATTCGGCGTTCGGAGGGTGACAGCAGGTTTAAAAGTTTCTGAACCGCGGGCGCTGGCAACTCTTCGAGCAATGCCGTGCGATCGTCGGGCGGCATGCTGTTGAGAATCCTCGCTACTTGTTCGGTGCCGAGCGCGTGGACCAACGCCTCCTGATCGGCAACGTCCAGGTATTCGAAAACCTCGGATGCCAGGTCGTGGGGAAGGATGCGGAGAAGCACCGCTTCGTTCTCGGCGCCCAGGTCTGTGAGGATCTCGGCCAAATCGGGCGCGGCGAACCCCGCTAGAATGTCGCGAAGCTGTGGAAATTGGCGCTGCCGGATTAATTCCAGCAGTTCCGGCTGAAGCAGATTGCCGATCATGTCAATGCATCAAACTGCCGCGGAAGCGGCCTGCCAAGAAAACAAAAGTCCGGAGACGGGCGTGAAAAACAAAAGGCCGTCCCGCATCTCACGGGACGGCGCGTTTCGGCCTGACGGAACGTTCAGGGGTTCCGGCTAGGCCGCGAAACTTTTGCCACAGCCACAGGAGGACTGGGCCTTTGGGATGGTCACTTTAAAACCGCCGCCCGTCAGGGCATCCGAGAAATCAATGGTCGCTCCTTGAAGATACCCCGCACTGACACCATCGACGACCACAGGCACGCCAAAGAACTCGACGGCAACGTCGCCTTCGCGTTTCTCATCGAGGGTCATCGAATGTTGCATTCCCGAGCAACCTCCCGCCTCGACGTAGACGCGGAGGCAGCGGCCGGAACTTTCAGGGTGGCTGGCCAGCATGGACCGGACTTGTTCGGCCGCGCTTTGAGTGAGAGTCACGACCGGCTGTGGGATGACTGTTTCATTCTGCATCTGGATCCAGAGTAGGCGGAAGCCCAGGCGAAGTCAATCGCCCGGTCGAATTTGGCCCAAATCAGGACATGCCTGCCCGAGCGGGTCGCGGGTGTGGCGATGGCCCGGCTGCGGGTGGCGCGGTATCGCGGAAACTTTTCCAGAAGCGCAGCGGCAGCAGTCCGAGCGCGATGAGAACGAGCTGGGTGCCGACGAACAGCATGAGCCACTTGAAAGGCGCTGAAGTGAAGCCGTAACTGTGAAGACCGACGCCGAGCAAATTGACTCCGAACCATGACCAGCTGGTGACGATATTGCCGCCGAGGGCCAGGACCATCAGGCCGCGTTCCTTCACCACGCCTCCCATGCGCGCGTGGAGGATCAGTACGTTCCACAGTACGATGATCACCGCGCCATTCTCCTTGGGATCCCAGCCCCAAAAACGGCCCCAGGATTGGTCGGCCCAAATCCCGCCGAGCACGGTGCCCACGAAGCTGAAGAGCGTCGCGAAACAAAGGATCCCGAAAATCATCCGCGCGAGGTTGCGGCCCAGCTGCGGGGTAAGGGCCTTTGAAAAAACTCCGCCGACCACGTACACGATGCCGAGGAAGCCGGCCACGAAGGTGGAGGCGTAACCGAGCGTGACGATCACCACATGGGTGGCGAGCCAGAAATTTGTGTCCAGCACCGCTTCCATCATTTGCATGGTGTCGGCGCCCAGGCTCAGGTGATGGGCGATCATCAGCGTGATGAACCCGACGGCGGAGGAGACGACCAGGCCGATCGAGTTGCGCCAGAATCGTTCCAGCACGAGGCCGAGAACACACGCGCCCCAGCCGATGAACACGGCCGAGGAGTAGAGATTGGTGACGGGCGGGCGGCCTTGAAGGATCATGCGCGTGAGCAGGCCCCCGGTATGAACGGCGAGCGCGACGAGTGCGCACGCGACCGCCGCCCGGCGCAGCCAGTCCGCGCCCGGCGTCATCCAGTACGCGAGCACCAGCAGGAACGTGGCGACGTAGAGGATCAGCGATTTGTAAAAGGGTTCGCCGTGATTGAACCATTGTTCGTGCGAGGCGCCGGCCAGCTCGGGCGCAAAGTCGCGGGCGAGTTCATGGCGCAGATCCGCGACCGCGGTATTGAACGCGGTGGCATTGCCCGCGCGATAGGCGGCCGCGATGCGGGCATAGCCGAGAATCGGCGCGGGCGCCGGCCGGCCATCGCTCTCCGCGCGAATGAGCGCTTCCGATACCCGCGACCATCCGTCATGGCGCCGGTCCCCGGCCGTCGCAGGACCGGGCACGATGATGGGGGCGTCGATTTGTTCGTTGAGCCATTGGAGGGCGGGCTCGTCGAAGGGTTGCTTGTTCATGCGCGCCGAATAGGCCACGCGGCCCGCCTCGACCTTTGCATCGAATTCCGCGCGGGCGCTTTCGAGATCGCCGGTCGCGGCCGGACCCAGCGCATTTTTGAGCCGTGTGTAAACCACCCGGCCGTTCCACAAATGAAGCAACGCCTGCTCGTAGGGATTGCGTTGGGAGGCTTCCTTTTCAGAGGCACGGGCGGCTTCGCGGCGCAGCTCCGGAAGCTTCGGCTCGATTTGGGCCCAGGAGAAATGTTTCCCATCGGTCTGCCGGGCGGCATCCGCATCGGCGGGCAGCGCGAGAAGATTCTTAACGTCCGGATGATCGATGCGAAAGACCGGCCAGGTGTCGGCCTCGGCGGGCTTCATCATCACGAGCATCGCCCACTCGGTGGCGGAGATGAGCTTCGGTTTTTGCCACCAATTTTTCCATGGCTCAAAATTTGCAGCCTGTTTTTCGCGAATCTGGAGAAGTGAATTGCGCGCGAGAGAGTCGAGGGGTTGCACGCGGCCGCCGGACAGAACCGGGAGCCGCCCGAAATCGCGGATCGCCCATTGCCGGTCGGCGGGCATCCGGAAGGAGCCGACGGCCCAGCCGCCCAGCACGACAGCCACGATCCATGGAAACCATTTTTTCATGCGGTTCTTCGCTTGAGGATGAACGCGATCAAATAAAACAGAAAATGTCGCGCCAGCCCGTAACCGACCGTTCCGCAGCCGATGTACGGCGTGAGCCAGGTCGGGTTGCGGACCACTTGCAGATCGGACCATGGGATTTCGCCGGCATCCATCCGGCCTTTTTCGATCATCCCGGACTGGTAAAATGTCAGGCCCGCGTAACGCAGGGGATGGTTCATGTAAATGGCGGTCTCACGGTTCTCGCCCGCCTGGGCGTTTTCGATGCGCACCCGGCTCTGGAAATTGCGCGGACGATCGGTGCCCGGGTAAACCTCGTGGGTTGTCTTGAGCAACTGCACGGTGAAAGGGGTGTATTCGCGGCGCAGCCGAAATGTCATCCTCCACGTTTCCTTGCCGGCCTTGATTTCCTGTTCGTCGAGAAATTCCTCGGCGGCGAGCCACGTGCCGAGGCTTGCGCCTTGGTATTCCACTTCCAGAACGGCATAGGGAAGATTGCGATGTTCTTCATCCTTCACCTCGGGCAGCGGCTCGAGCACGACACGGGTTCCATCGCCGCGGGTGGCGGGTGGAGCGCCGGTGTCCACCATGGGTCCGCGCGCACGGACGCGGCCATTCGGGCCGTAATCCTTCACGCGAACCACGAAGGGCAGTTTCTCGTGCCGCACCTCCGCCTTTTGGGCGATGATCCGTTCGGGGATCGCGATGACCTGCTCGCGATCGGTTCCTTCGTCGGTGATGAAAACGAGTTCATTCTGGCGATGGCTCTCCGTGTAGCCGCGCGTCTCCCCTTCGCGGAAACGAAGGTGGGTCTCGACCGCCAACTGATCGGTGGCCAGTTGTCCGAGCAGGAGCATGACGACGCCGACATGAGTGAAATTGATGCCCAGTTTTTTACCGGAATAGCTGTCGCGCAGGGGACCCGCCCGGGACATCCAGAGGTCGCCCGCGAGGATCATTCCGAACAATCCCATCCCGACGAACGGACTGCGCACGGCGACCCATGTTGCCAGGAACACCAGCGGGAGCACGACGCCGTGGTGAGCGAGCACCTGCCGCACATTGCGCTGCGCCCAATTCGCGCCCTTGAAGTGCGCGAGCACCAGATTCACCAGCAGCACGGTCCCGATGAGATAACCGCCGGGAAGCACGATCGGCCAGCGTCGGAAATAAAGCAGCGGATTCACCACAAACCAGCTCTGGAAATATAGCTTCTGCGCGTTCCATGTTCCTTCATGCACCTGCGCCAGCGTCCCCAGGAAAATGATCAATATCCCCAGCGCCAGCAATGCGACGGTGAGCCGGAGGGAACTGAGGATTTTGAGAAGGCGTGAAATCATGGGTGATGCAATCCGGTTCAAAAATCAAAATGCCGTGCCCGGAAAAAACTCTCTGACGCGGCGCATCGTGGGGCTGGAACTTTTCATGGCTTGGATTTGACGAAAGCGACAAATGCGTCGCGTTCGGGCCCCACCGCCGCGGCGTCTCCGCGCAATTTATAGAACCAATAACTGCCCTCGCGGGGAACAATGGCCGCGACGAGGCGGCGGTTGTCATTGGTGAGATCCACAAGGCGCGCGCCGGGTTCGGCGGGATCCAGCGAGGCTACGATGGGCGGCAGCCCGGCGTCATCGACATCCCGCAAGCCGAGCTCGCGGCGCCAGCGATTGACATTGGCCAGGGTGCCGCCGGTGTCGCTGCCGAAGACACTGACGAACACCTCGGCCTTGGCGCCGGCGCGTTCGGGAACCGCGAACCGGGCCACCTGCATCTCGCCGGCCGCCATCTGTTTCCATTGCGCGGGCACCTGCCAGTTGAATTTTGTGGTGGCCGCGGTGGGAAACGGAGGGGTGTCCAAGCCCGGCTGGCTTTTGACACGAACAGATTTCAGGAATTCAATAAACGCCGGCTTCTGCGCCTCGACCAGCGCGGCGTCGCCGGAAAGTTTGTAGAACCAGCTCGAATCGGATCGATGCAGCATCACCGTCACGATGCGCTTGGGTTTCGCCCCGTCGGGCTTGCCGGACAACTCGAAAAGACTGGCGTTCTCACCGCCGACATCGACCGTTTGAAATTCCTTCCGGGCATCCTCTTCGCTGAGCGGCTCCAAGCCGACCTGCTCGCGCCACATGTTAACGATCATCGTTTCCCGTCCCTTCATCAAGGGCAGGGGGGTGATGCTGACTTCCGCCTCCTCGCCGGCTCCGGCGGGGAGGGAAAAGTTGGCGACGCTCATTTGTCCCGGTGCGCCCTCGCGCCAGCCCGGCGGGAGTTTCCACTCGAGTTGCGGACGCTCGACCGGTCGGGGCCGCACCGTCACGGGGGCCGTTGACACCGCCGCTGGTTTGTCCTTCGGGACCGTGTAAACCCGGATCTGCTCACGTTCGCAGCCCGCCGCCATAAGGAGAGGCAGCATGGCCGCCTGCCGCCACCAGGGCGGTGTTCGAAGCAGCAGCGAGACGAAGTTCATCGATAGGTCTGTACCCGCTCGTCATGCGCATCGCAAGATGATTGGGGGAATTTCGACTTTCGCGAAGCGGGGTTTGTTCAGCCAAAGCCCGTCCCGATCGCCCGCGCGGATACTGAAGTGGTGGGTTGGAGCCAATCCGCACGTCGCGCAGACTTCCAGTCTGCTGTATCGCCGACTTCCAGTCGGCAGGCGCTTGATAATCCTGGCGCAAAAAGCAACTCCCAGCGCGTGCGGATTGGAAATCCACGATACGCCAGACTGCGAAGTTTGCGCTACCTTGGAGATCCAGAGAGGAGTCCTTCAACGATCGGCTAACCCGGCGTCACTCCCAGGAGGAACATGATGTTGCTCTGTGTCTTCTTGAGTTTTCCCAGGAGCAACTCCATTGCCTCGACGGGTGGAACACCGGTGAGCGCGCGGCGGAGCAGAACCACCTTGTTGTATTCGTCGGGGTGATATAGCAGCTCCTCTTTTCGTGTGCCCGAGAGCTCGATGTTGATGGATGGAAAAATGCGGCGATCCACCAGATGACGGTCGAGGTGGACCTCCATGTTGCCCGTTCCCTTGAACTCCTCGAAGATGACTTCATCCATGCGGCTGCCGGTATCGATGAGGGCCGTGGCCATGATGGTGAGCGAACCGCCCTCCTCGAGATTGCGCGCGGCGCCAAAAAAGCGCTTGGGCTTGTGCAGCGCGTTGGCATCGACGCCGCCGGAAAGGATCTTTCCGGAGTGCGGCTGGACGGTGTTGTAGGCGCGGGCCAGCCGGGTGATGGAGTCGAGAAGGATGACGACATCCCGTTTGTGCTCGACCATGCGCTTGGCTTTTTCGATGACCATTTCGGCGACCTGGACGTGGCGCTCCGGTGGTTCATCGAAGGTGGAGCTGATGACTTCCGCGCCGCGACAGCTTCGTTCCATGTCGGTGACCTCTTCCGGGCGCTCATCGATGAGAAGGATGAAGAGATAACTTTCAGGGTTGTTCTTGAGGATGGCGTTGGCGAGTTTTTGCATCAGCACGGTCTTGCCGGTGCGAGGCGGCGCGACGATGAGTCCGCGTGTTCCCTTTCCGATGGGGCAGACGAGATCGAGGACGCGCGTGCTGAGTTCGTCGGGGCTGGTCTCGAGCAGGAACCGTTTGTTGGGAAACAACGGCGTGAGATTTTCGAAGTGCGTCTTGTCCTTGGCCTTGTCGGGGTCTTCGGTGTCGACGGCTTCGACCTTGAGCAGCGCAAAGAATTTTTCCTTTTCCTTGGGCGGCCGGATCTGGCCGGCGATCAGGTTGCCCGTCTGGAGATCGAAACGCCGGATTTGGGAGGGCGAGACATAAATATCCTCGGGGCAGGAGAGATAATTGAAGCTTTGCGAACGGAGAAAACCGAAGCCCTCGGTGAGCACTTCGAGGACGCCCTCGGAAAAGAGCATGCCCGCGCGCTCGGCATTTTTTTGGAGGATATGAAAAATGACCTCGTGTTTCCGCATGGTGCCGTAATTTTCAATGCCCATCTCCTTGGCCATGGCATTGAGGTCGGGCATCGTCATGGCCTGGAGTTTGGCGATGTTGATGGTGACGACCGGCTTGCCTTCCGGCAGAGGGCGGGCCGGATTTTCCGGCGACTCGGGTTCGACGGGCCGCGTGGGCACGCGGAGCTCACCGGCATCCGGGACGCGGGCGGCCGCGGGCGGATTGGGATCGCCGGGGGGGCCCCGTCTTTTTTGCATCGGACGCTGTTTGGGTGGACGGCCTGACGAGGCGTTGTCGGGGTTGCTCATGGGAGATGCGTTGTTGGCGGCGGTCGGTGCGGGGAGCCCAGGGTCGGACGGAGAATCGGCTTCAGGCGTGTCGAGGCCGGGATCTTTCGGGGAACGGGCAGGTTTTCTGGGCGTAACGGCTTTGGGCATAAGATAAATCTGGTAAAAAAGTCAAACGCGGACGAACGGGGCGAGTCGGGCGGAAATAATTAAGCGCGGCGTTCGCTTCGTTGGATTGCCGGCGGCTGGCTTTTGTTCAAACGCGCCGGTAACTCGGAGACGGGGACAGCGTTATTCGAGGGTGCTCAATAGGGCAAGGGAAATTTTCCCGTCAGCTCGCGCACACGCTGCCGGACACTGCGCGCGGCTTCCACGCTCTGGATGTCCATCAGCACTTCACTGATCATGTCGGCGATGGCGGCCATCTCGGGTTCCTGCATGCCGCGAGTGGTGACGGCGGGTGTGCCGATGCGGATGCCGCTGGCTTGAAACGGCGATCGTGTTTCAAACGGGATCGTGTTTTTGTTCACGGTGATGCCCGCTTCGTCCAGCGCAATCTGGCAATCCTTGCCGGTCAACCCGCGGGCCCCCACATCCACCAGCATGAGGTGGTTGTCCGTGCCGCCGCTGATCAGGCGAAAGCCATTTTGCTTCAGGCCATCCGCCAGCGTTTTCGCATTGCGCACAATTTGTTCGGCGTAACTTTTGAACGAGGGCTGCAGCGCTTCATGGAGGCAGACGGCTTTGCCAGCGATGACATGCATGAGCGGGCCGCCCTGGATGCCGGGAAAAACCTGGGAATCAATTTCGCGCGCGTATTTTTCCTTGCACAGGATGATTCCACCGCGCGGTCCGCGCAGGGTCTTGTGGGTTGTGGTGGTGACGAAGTCCGCGAACGGGACCGGGCTGGGATGCACCCCCGCCGCCACCAGGCCGGCGATGTGGGCGATATCCGCGAGCAACAACGCCCCGACTTCCTGCGCGATGAGCGACATGCGTTTGAAATCGATCACCCGGGGATAAGCGCTGGCGCCCACCGTGATCATTTTCGGGCGCTGCTCCCGCGCGAGCTGGGCCAGCTGATCGTAATCGATGCGCTCGTCCTCCTTTCGCACCCCATAATGGACGATCTCAAAAAATTTCCCGGAAAAGTTCGCCTTATGGCCGTGGGTGAGATGGCCGCCATGGCTTAAGTCCATGGTCAACATCTTGTCGCCCGGTTTCAAGAACGCGAAATAGACCGCCATGTTGGCGCCGGAGCCGGAGTGCGGCTGGACATTGGCATGTTCGGCGCCGAACAACTGCCGGGCCCGATCGATGGCGAGCTGTTCGATCGTATCGACATGTTCACAGCCGCCGTACCAACGTTTTTTTGGATAACCTTCCGCGTACTTGTTCGTGAGCACGGATCCCTGCGCTTCCATCACAGCCGGGCTGGTGAAGTTCTCGCTGGCGATCAACTCGATGTTTTCCTGCTGGCGCTGATTCTCCATCTCGACGGCCTGCCAGACTTCGGGGTCGACGCAGCGCAACTTCAGCTCGGGGGCGCCGTCCTGTTCGAGCTTGGTGACGCGCCGTTCGTGGCGGCCGCCTTCGAAATGGGACTTAAGAAAGGCATCGACGATCTGCCGGGCCTGTTCCGGGCTGGTATCGCGCCCGCTTAAACAGAGGATATTGGCGTCGTTGTGCTGGCGCGCCAGCTCGGCCATGTGGGGATCCAATGCGAGTGCGGCGCGGGCGCCCGGCACTTTATTGGCCGCGATGCTCATCCCGATGCCTGAAGTGCAGATGAGCAACCCGGCTTCCTGCTTCTGATCCACCACGCTGTGGGCGACCTTCTGGGCGTAATCCGGATAATCGGTGGAATCCTTCGAGCTGGTTCCAAAGTCGGTGACCTGGATGCCTTGCTTGAAAAGGTAATGCTTGAGGACCTCCTTCAACTCATACCCGCCATGGTCGGCGCCGACCGCGACCGTTTTCGGAGTGGCTGACGCATGGGAGACGGAGGGAGCGGAGGTTTGTTCGATGAACTTCAACATGGAGGCGATGCCTTGTTCAATTTGATCGCGACAATTCTGGTAAACTTCCAGCGAGCCCCCGATGGGATCCGGGACGTCATTCTCAAAACTGTCCAGGGTTTCGTCAAACTCGCGGAGGAGAAATGTTTTCTCCGCCGCCTGTGGAAATAAAAGGAGGATCGCATCGACGTGGCTGTGGGTCATGCCGAAGATGTAATCGGCCTGCCGCACGAGGTCGGGTGAAAGCATGCGGCTGCGCTGATGGGAAATGTCCAGGCCGATCTCCCGCAGCGCGCGCACGGAGTTTTCGCTGGGTGCCTGGCCGTCGACCGCACCCACCCCCGCCGAGAGCACACGGTAGTCCCCACGCCCCTTCACGGCATGACGGAACAGCCCCTCGGCCATGGGGCTGCGACAAATATTTCCGGTGCAAACAAACAGGACGGTCTTCATTCCTTCGACAAAAGAGCGCGCATCAACAATGTGGAGCAAAGGTGCGGGGGGTGCGTGGAATCGTCAATCCGAAACCGGGTCCGCGGGCCAGCCGAAGCCATTTCCACGCTGTTCTTTCCGCGGGTTTGTTTAATGATTGCCCGCGCCCGCTCGCTGCGGTCTGCTTCCGACATCCGCCATGCCGGAACCGTTCAAACTCGTCCGCGTCCCGTCCCTCAAGACCCCCGTACAATTCCGGGCACACCTTGATGCTCTCGGGCTGGATCTGCCCTGTGACGATGCCATCGACGATCCGTCCGTCTCGCCGCTGGCTCAGCCCGTGCCCGGCGTCCGGATCAACGGCCGAACGATTGGCAATCGTCTCGCCATACATCCGATGGAAGGCTGGGATGCCACCACGTCGGGCGGCGTGACGGACGATGTGCGCCGCCGATGGCAACGCTTTGGGTCGAGCGGCGCCAAGTTGATCTACGGGGGAGAAGCCATGGCGGTGCGGCACGATGGCCGGGCTAATCCTCACCAGTTGATCCTGTCCGAGTCGAACAAGGCCGGGCTGGCCGAACTGCGCGAAATCGTCGTGCGCAGCCATCGCGAACGCTTTGGCCAGGCCGAGGATCTGGTCGTCGGTTTTCAACTCACCCACTCGGGCCGTTTCTGCAAACCCAACGATGCGCATCGGCTCGAGCCGCGCGTGGCGTTCCGACATCCACTCCTCGACAGCAAATTCGGGGTGACCTCCGATTCGCAGGTCTTTACCGATTCCGAGATCGACCAGCTCATCCTGGATTACATTCGCGCGGCGCGGATAGCCTGGGAGGCCGGGGCGGATTTTGTGGATGTCAAACATTGCCACGGTTACCTGCTGCACGAATTTCTCGGAGCGCGCGGGCGGCCCGGAAAATTTGGGGGCAGTTTTGAGAATCGCACCCGCATTCTGCGCGAAATCGTCGCGGGTATTCGCGCGGACAACAACCCGATCGCGTTAGGTGTCCGGCTCAGCGCGTTTGATTTTGTGCCATTCCGTCCCGACCCGGCCCTCTCCACCCCTGGCCGGCCGGGTCCAGGCATTCCGGAGGATTTTTCGATGTGCATCCCCTACCAGTGCGCGTTTGGGTGCAATGCGGATCATCCATTGGAAGCGGATCTGACCGAGCCGCGGCGGTTCGTGGGATTATGTTCGTCGCTCGGCATTCAGCTTTTGAACATCTCGGCCGGTTCGCCCTATTACAACCCGCATATACAGCGGCCCGCCGCGTATCCCCCGAGTGACGGTTACCAACCCGCGCATGATCCGCTCATCGATGTGGCGCGACAGATTCATGCGGTCCGGCAGTTAAAAGCGATGGAGATGCCCACACCACCTGCGACGCCGGCGAGTGGCAGTGGGGCAGGGCCGCTGGAGGACGCTGCGATGACCCGGGCGCCGATCTTTATTGGCTCGGCCTACTCGTATCTTCAGGAATATCTGCCTCGCGTGGCCCAGGCGGTGGTGCGCCGCGGATGGGCGGACATGGTCGGCATCGGGCGGATGACGCTTTCGTATTCGGATTTGCCCGCGGACACGTTGGAAAAAGGAGAGCTAACGACCCGGATGATTTGCCGAACGTTTAGCGATTGCACAACCGCGCCGCGGCACGGAATGAAAAGCGGTTGTTATCCGCTCGATAATTATTACGCGACGCAACCCGAGGCTCAAAAGTTGAAGGCCATCAAGAGACAAGGCGGGGCTTAAAAATTCGGCCCGGAATGGCGGGGGAACTGGCGTGAATGGATGAAGTTTGGAAAAGTCTCTTTACACGCCTCCATTTCCCGCTAGGTTTCTGTGAACAAAAAAACCGAATATGCGCATCGTTGTTTTCCTCTTCGCTGTTGGCGCCGCGGCCTGTTTCACCGGCTGCGCTGGTCCCGAAAATAAATTTGGCCGGGGCATCAGTAACATGACCGAGTTTGGCCGTATGGGGGAGATTCGTCGCTCGATGGAGCAGACGGCTGCCTGGGACGGCGCGGAGACCAGTCATACCACGGGTTTCCTGCGCGGCATCAACCGGAGCTTCGCCCGCACCGGGATCGGTATTTACGAAGTCGTCACATTTCCGTTTCCGCCCTACGAACCGAAGCTGGTCCCGAAAGACCGGCTGTATCCGGATCCCTCCATCACCACGGTCGCGAATAAAAACTGGGGTGGTCTGCGGTTGCCCGAGAAGCCGGTATCGCCCACATCCTATAAGCCGGGCGTGGGAACCGACTCGATGTTTGAGCCCGATGCCAATCTCGGCTTCAGCAGCGGTGAGGCGTTTCCGATGGTTCCCGGCAGCCGTTTTCGCACCCTCAAACCCTGAGCCGCGGCGGCGCCGGCCTGAAGGTTGACACGCGACGGCGTCCCACGCCGGCCGTCCTGCGATGCCCGCTCCCCTGGAAAAGAAGTCCTGCTGCAAGGTCAACCTGCTGTTGAACATTCTCGATCGGCGAGCCGATGGATTCCACGACCTAGAGACGATTCTTCAACCCGTCCAACTTCACGACATTCTCTCGTTCTCATCGGGAGGCTCCGGCATTGAACTGACTTGCACCGATCCTTCATTGCCGGTGGATTCGCGGAACCTGGTCCATCGCGCTGCCAGCGCCTTCTTCGAAACAACAGGACGACAGGATGGGCTGCGAATCCATATCGAAAAAAAAATCCCGCTCTCCGCGGGGCTTGGCGGCGGCAGCGGAAATGCCGCGACAACCCTGCTGGCGTTGAACGAGATGTTTGGAGTTCCACTCGACGCCGGTCAGCTTCAGCGCATTGCCAGTTCCATTGGCTCCGACGTTCCCTTTTTCCTGCAGGACCAACCCGCGCTGGCGACGGGGCGCGGGGAATGCATCGAGCCGTTGTCCGCCTTCCCGGCGCTGGCGGGGGCGTGGTTTTTATTGATCCATCCCGGGTTCGGTGTGGCCACGGCCTGGGCTTATAAAAACCTGGGCCGTTTCCCGAACGCCCTCCGCGGCAGGACGGGTCGTGCCCAACAACTTGTCGAACTGCTGCGCGGCACGGATTTGGTCGCCGCCGGCCGCGGGTTTTACAATTCGCTCGAGGCGCCGGTTCTCGACAAATATCCGTTGCTCGCGCTCTTCCAGGAATTTCTGCGGGCGCAGGGCGTGGCGGTGGCCCTGATGTCTGGCAGTGGCTCGACGACTTTTGCGCTGACGCGCACCCAGGCGGCCGCCCTCAAACTCGAAAGCCAGGTGCAATCCAGGTTCGGTCCCTGCTGGACCGCGGTCGTGCCGGTGTAAGGCTCGGTGTCCACCCTTTAGGGTGTCGGGCTCACCGGAATCTGCCGTGTGGCGCGGCCTTTTCCCTCACGCAGGTCGACTCGAGCGCAACGGATTTTCGCGCGAGAATTCGGCTGCCTCGATCCCCTGGACCATGAGCCAGGAACGATACGGAGAACCTCCAGTGCCGGCGCTGGCGAAATCGCAGAGCCGCAGCGCGCGGCCTCCGGCGGCCGGATACTCAACGAGCAACATCGGCGTCAGCCACTCTCCCGCAGCGATCGATTTCTCCCGCATCGTCGCGGCATTCAATGCGGGGATGTCATCGGGATCCATTGGGTTGAAACGCCGATCGTACGTGAGAAGGATCGGGCCGCGATAGACAGAAACCTTCCCGGCGCACTCCCGTTCGCCGCGCCAGAAATGGAGTGAAAAATCGAACTCGATGGCCACGGTATCCCCCCGGGACCACTGGCGATCGATCACCAAATAACGTCCGGGCGCAACGTCGTTGACCTCCCGGCCATTGACCTGGACACGAGTGGTTTTGGACCAATGCGGGATGCGCAAGGCAAGCTCGAATCGCGCGGCCTTCGATGGCACCAACTTCAGCAGGACGCGATTGCCGCGCGGATAGTCGGTTTGCTGGGTAAGCGACAGCTCGGGTCCGGACGGCAGTCGCGCGGCGATCGTCGAGGGACCGTACCAATTCAAGAACACGCGATCGCCGGAGTGCATCAAGGCCCAGTCGCCGATCATCCCGAGCCCACGCGCCCCATTGACGCTGCAACAGTTCAATTCCGGACTGCCGGCGCGCGCCTGGAACACGATGTCATGGGCGCTGGCTTTGCGGGTGCCGTCCATCGGTGTGTTGTAGGTGACCCAGCGTCCGGTTGGGGAATGCAAGCCGAGCACGGAGTTGAGCGTCGTTAGTTCCAATTCATCCGCGACGATCGAATTCCGTGACAACCGCAGCATGTCCACGCTCAGAGCTGTCCACGCGATCGTGCAACACGTCTCAATGGCGCCCAAATGATACGGGTTGCCCTGGGCCTGTTCCCCGGACGAAAAGCCGCCATTGTTGTGGCGATCGAGTTTCACGATGCTCCACCAGATGTGCTCAAAAGCCCGCCGATATTTTTCGTCGCCGGTGATGTGATACAACCCCGCGAGGCCCAGGATCGGATGCAAACTTTCCCAACGCGGCCTGGGCATCTGGAAAAATTCGCGTCCCGTCAGGGCGGCATTCAAATAATCCCCGGCCAGCGGTTTTCCATCGGGACCCAACGCGCCAAATTCATCGCAAATTTTCAGGGCGGCATCCAGGTAGCGACGGTCGCGCGTTCGCTGATGGAGCAGGCAAAGCGAATGGATCGGCGCCAGGTTCATCTCCGTGCTCCCGGTGTCAACAAGCCGGGCCTTCTGAAATTTTGAGCAGAATAAATCTCCAATCCGCCGGGCGGCGCCGAGCGCGGAGGTGTCCCCCGAGTCTTCGTGCCACAGGAGCAGTCCCAGCATCACGTGATAATGGCCCCAGGCATCCCAGGTTTCGCCGGCCTTGCCCCCCACGTTGGGCGCGCGGCCCGTCAGCCGGTTTTCGATGGGCCACGGGCCCAGGTAGCCGTCCTCGGCCTGCAACTCCACCAGCCGCCGTGTGAAGGCGGCTATGGATTTTTTCAGGCCCGAATCTCCGGTGACGCGCAGCACCTCGACGGCGCTGGTGAGATATTTTCCCGCGAATTCCCCGGACCATGGCAGCAGGTCGCGGCGTGGCTGGCGGTGACGATCCCGGAACATCTCCAGCATTGCCGGGTTGCTCGAAGGCGCCACTTTCAACCATTGCTCGGTGACGCCGGTCAGATAGTCACGGACGGTTCCGCCCAGCTGGAAGCGGGTTCCGGGGATGCGCGAGCAGCTCTGCGCGGCGCGCGCCGTTTCCGGCGATGCGGCCATTGACGGCGCCGGCCACAGCGGCGCGCTCATGCAGCCGCCGGCGATGAGGAGCGTGCGTTGCAGAAACTCGCGTCGAGGCACGATTGAGGATTCCATGGATGCCATTGGATTGTTGGTGCAGGCTAGCAGCAGCAACCCGCGGCCGGCAACCCCAGCGAGGATGTGCGAATGTGGATCCGCGAAGAATCGTCTGATGAACGAATCCGAATTGATGAGTGCGCCTGCGCATGCCTGATCTGCCGATGAAGAAGTGAACCCATGAGCCCCTCCTTTGCCGGATGAAAGCGTTTCCAAAAAATCAGCCGTCCCGTCGCCGCCCGCCGGGCGCCGCCTGGCGATTATGGCTCCCCGCAATCGTGGCTGTTGTGATCGGCAGCGCCTCCTGTGGGCTGGCAGCGACGGCCGCCGCCGTTGATTTTGACCGGGATATCCGGCCGATATTTTCTGAGAACTGTTACGCCTGCCACGGTCCGGATCCAAAAAAGCGGGAGGCGGGGCTTCGGTTCGACGTGAAGGAGGGCGCCTTCGCCAAATTGGATTCGGGAGAATTTGCAATCGTCCCCGGCGACGCGCGGAAGAGCCGGCTG
>JBEEGQ010000128.1:0-14629 GCA_041166945.1 Verrucomicrobiota bacterium | reverse complement strand
TGGGTGGAGGCCTCCAGCTTATCACGGGAACGACGTGAACCTCCTATTCAACCGGGCGCGCGTAATCCGAGGAGAAGTTGGATTCTCGTTATCTCGACTGCTACCTCCAAAACGTAGCGGGCGCAGGCCCATTCGACAGCACCAACGGCGCAATGCCATCCCAGCCTGGGGCGACGTCCCAGGAAAATATCCCGCGATTTCATCGGGGCTGAAGGCCCGGGCCATCGTCGCCGCCACTTCACAATCCCCTTCCTGGCGTCAGGTCGGGGCGTTCCTCACCAATCGTGGGGCGTGAAAAAGATTGGGCGGGCCTACAGCCCTTTGAGGTGTTTCGGGCTTTCGTCCTGGGGCGATGTGTCCCAGGCTGGGATGGGTTGGGCCGTTGGCCCTTGGGCCGAGTGGCGAGGTGACCGACGTCCGGGAATTGCATCCCGCACCGCCCACACTTCAAAGGGGACGGTTTTGTTGCTAGTGCATCGTGCTATCTGCACGAAATTTTGAGGGTCAGGACGACGCGATCTGCACGACATTTTGCAATGAACGCCCCAAAACGTTGCATTTGCTCAATTTCCCCCGGGCACACCCTTTGCTAATCATCATTCAAAACTTGTCCCGATTTATACGGTAAATAAAAGCAACACCATGAACAACAAAGACCTCAAAGACCTGTTCCTTGATGAACTCCAGGATATGTACGATGCCGAGCATCGGATCATTCGCGCCCTGCCCAAACTCGCCAAGGCCGCCACCAACAGCGACCTCCAGGCCGCCCTCCGCGCGCATCTCAAGGAGACCGAAGGCCAAGTCACCAAACTGGACAAGGTTTTCCGGTTGATCGGCGAAAAGGCCAAGGCCAAAAAATGCGAAGCCACCGTCGGCTTGCTCAAGGAAGGCGACGAGATCGCCGCTGATTTCAAGGGCTCCCCCGCCATCAACGCCGCGCTCATCGCCGCTGCCCAAAAGGTCGAGCACTACGAAATCGCCACATACGGCTGCCTCCGTGAATGGGCCAAAAAACTGGGCTACGAGGAGGCATCCGAACTTTTGGACCAGATCCTCGAGCAGGAAAAGGGCGCGGATGAAAAGCTCACCGCATTGTCCCGGTCCAGCAACGATCAGGCGGCCGAAGACGACGATGGCATGCCGGCGTCTGCCTCGAACCGATTGGCCCGCGGAAATGGAAATGCGTCCGCACGACAACAGAAGGCGCGCGCGCGTTGAAGTTCCTTCCGCCCCGCGTGGCCGGGTTGTTTTCCGGCCACGCGGCAGGAGCTTATGAACAAACCCACCACCATCGCGCTTCTCGCGGCAGCCATTTTGCTGTTGGGAATTGGAGTCAGCTCGGCGACGCTCTCGTCGAGGCTCTTTCGCGGCCTGGCCGTGGGCAACCCGATGGCACGGCTGATCGGCTGGTAGCGCAGGAACCCATCCGTCATTCACATGAAACGGAAAGGCCGATCCACCCCCGAAAAAATTCCGCTGTCGATAGATTGGATTCAATCCAAGGCTTTCAAGATCCCCATCCCGCGCGACGAAAAACAGCGGATCGCGGCGCTGCACCGGTACGACATCCTCGATACACCCCCGGAAAAATCCTTCGACAGCATCACGATGCTCGCGAGTCATATCTGCGAAACCCCCGTGGCGTTGCTGGTGCTCGTCGATGAAGCCCGGCAATGGTTCAAGTCGAAGCTCGGCGTCGCGATCCAGGAAACCCCCCGTGAATTCGCGTTTTGCGCCTACACGATTATGCAGCGGGAGTTGATGATTGTTCCCGACGCCGCGCGCGATCCGCGGTTTGCGCTGAATCCCTTTGTGGTGAGCGGTCCGAAGTTCCGCTTTTACGCGGGAGCGCCGCTCGTAACCCCTGACAATCGAGCGCTCGGCACATTGTGCGTCATCGACACCACGCCCCGCACCTTGAACGCCGGCCAAAAGAAGGATTTGCGCGCGCTGAGCCGTTTGGTGATGACCGAGCTGGAATTGCGCAGGAGCCTGCGAACGGAGCGCCGCGTCAAACGGCCGACGATCCAGCCCGGGAGCTGAGGGAAACGCGGGAGGCCTGCAAGCTGTCGAGAAGAACTGTCCCGGGATTGTTTACTCCCGCGGAGTTTTTGAACCTGGCGCGTTGCGGGAGGATCCCCTTTGAAACAGGCGTCCGATTCGGCTCAATGCCGAAACGCCGCGCCGTTCGGCGGGCTGTGTTTGGTCACGTGGCAAAAACATCAGGGCCTCCCCGCTGCCCAAGGCGAGCGCCAACGGGCCCGAGGATCGCAATTTGGGAGCCGGGGTCGCGCGCGCGCCAGACGAGGCCGCGACGGACGGTGCCGCTTTTTCATCGCGCGCCCCCGCGGCGGCGACCTGCCGGCTTTCGAGCGCCATGATCCGTTTTTCGACGTCCATGATGGCCATCGAGTAGGCCGCATCCGGCGTCTGTTCCATCAGGGGAGGGGGCATCGGCGCCGGTTCAAAAGCGGGGGTGCCGGAGAAGCGTAGGGTCAAAGCGCGCAACGCCCGGGCGGCCAGGAGCAACAGTGCGGCGGCCGTCAGCACGACGACGAGCAGGATGAAAAGTGTGACACGCAACGTCCTGTTTTCAGTCGAACGGACGAGCTGAAACTGGCGATCCGAATAATCGGCGAGCGCGACACTGAATTGCGCGAGTTGATTACTCACCGTTACCGCGTTGCGATGCAGGGCGGACTCGGTGTGATCCAGAATTAATTCAAGCGCCTGGGTGGCTGACGCCTGTTGTTCCTTTAGCTGGCGAAGGGCTTCGTCGACCGCTGCGGTTGCAGGGGGAATATTGGTGTCGGGCGACGACTCCGGAGGTGTTAAACCGCCAGTGTTGGTTGGGGATGAAGCGGACAGTGACCCGAGGCAGGTCAGAAGGCCGGCCACGATGGCTGGGAAATGTGTCCGCAGAGGCATCGAACAGCGATTCGGCGGGAACCTAGTATTTTGAATCATCTACAGCAAGAAGATTTTTTTTGAGGATCGGTGTCCGCGCTCGGTGTCCACCCTTTAGGGTGTCTTAAGTTGGGTGGAAGGTGGTCGGGACACCCTAAAGGGTGGACACCGAACGCTCTGGCCGCGTGACAGCGGGCGATTCGGGCGGAGGAGCTGGATGGAGAAGAGGCCATCACCTGTTTTCTTGCGCCGCTGCGATCGGGCGCAAATGCGGAGTGCGGCCGTCTTCGGCCGCAGCGAGTTCCATATTGTCCAGCGCGCTGGAAGGTTCGAACGCCGAGCCATATCCAGCGTTGCTGCGCCCGGGACGGGCGCCCCCCGCGGCCACTGCTCGCTCCTTCGCTTCGTTCGCGCGAACTCCCTGCCGATTTCGAATAATTGGCTTTCTCCCGTGCACCGCTTCAACGCATGCTGACATCATGTCTGGATTAATCGCCATCGTCGGTCGTCCGAACGTTGGAAAATCGGCCCTGTTCAATCGCATTGTTCGAAAGCGCATCGCCATCGTGCATGACCAACCCGGGGTCACCCGCGACCGCGTGATCGCCGAAGCGGAATGGCTCGGACGCGAATTTACACTGGTCGACACCGGCGGCATCGGGTTGTTGCGCCGCCAGAAGGCCGAGGATGTGGTCACGCGCGCCGCGATGGAACAGGTGCAGATTGCGATCGATTCCGCCCAGGTCATCCTGCTGGTCGTCAATGTCCAGGAGGGCCTCGTGCCGCTCGATCGCGAGGTCGCCGAACGCCTGCGGGTTTGCGGCAAACCGGTCCTCGTCGCCATCAACAAGGTCGACAACAAAAAGGCCGAGACCGGCGCCGGCGAATTCGCGGCGCTCGGCTTCGAAAAACTTTTTCCCGTGTCCGCCATCCACGGCGAAGGCGTCGAGGCGCTCATCGCTGCCGCGTTGAAACTTTTGCCACCGGAAAGCGTCGCGCCCGATGCCGGCGACGCCACCGCCGAGGATGCCGACGGTAGCGGGAAACCCAAGGCGCGGGACGCGGGCCCGCTGAAACTGGCGATCATCGGCCGGCCGAATGTCGGTAAATCCTCGATCATCAATGCCCTCACCCAATCCGAACGCGTCATCGTGAGCCCGATCCCTGGCACCACGCGGGATGCCATCGATGTGCCATTCGACATCATGACCGGCGGCGTGCGCCAGCCGTGCGTGCTTATCGACACCGCGGGTGTCCGGAAATACCGGCGCATTGACGATACCGTTGAGTTGTTCAGCGTGGAACGAACGAAGAACGCGATCGCGCGTTGCGACATGGTGATTTTCGTGTTGGACGCGGACGCGGGCATCACCGAGCAGGACAAAAAAATCGGCGATCTGATCACCGAAAATCGCAAGGCCTGCATCATCGTGGTGAACAAGTGGGACCTGGTGCATGACGTGGTTCGCAAGGCGCGTGAAGAGGAAATTTCCAGGCGCGATCGAAAATCCAACCCGGGCGCTCCCGATGTGATGTCGACGCTGTCCGACTTTGGAGCCTGGGTGCAGGAACATCTTTTTTTCCTCGATTACGCTCCCGTGATCTTCGCGTCGGCGACGACGGGGTTCCAGCTGGAACGACTGCTCGAGGCGGTGCGTTATGTCGCCGCGCAGATGAAGCAACAGATCCCGACTTCGATTTTGAATCGGACCCTTCATGACGCGGTGGAACGCCGGCAGCCGGCCAGTTCAATGGGATTGCGTCTCAAGTTTTTTTACGCCACGCAAACGCATCACGCCCCGCCGACCTTCCTGATGTTCGTCAATCGCGAGGATCTATTTCCGGACCAATACAAAAAATATCTGGCCCACGAGATGCGCCGAGCCTTTGGGTTCGAAGGTTGCCCGCTGGTGTTCGTGCCTCGCGCCCGACCGAAGACCGTGGCGTCCGTGCGCCGCAATCGCGACGCACGCGCGCGGCGACGTCGCAGCGAGACCACGCATCGTTCGTCGCGTCGCACGGCAAAACGTATCGCGCAGCACAAACCGCGTCGCCGATAGCAGCCCATTTTCTTGACGAAGCGGCATGAATGCCGCGCGTTATTTTCTGGGGAAAGTTGCCGCAAGAGAACGCAAAGAACACATAGGAAAAAGGGCTGCGGCCCCGACTCTCTTCGCGTTCCTTGCGTTCTTTCGTGGCTATTAAATCGGCTTCTCCTTTCGGGTTCCCGCGAAACTCGGAGAAAGCATGAGTTCGATTGCCGCAAAAGAACGCAAAGAACACATAAGGAAAGAGCTTCTGTCCTGCCTCTCTTTGCGTTCCTTGCGTTCTTTCGCGGCCATAAATCGGCTTTTCCCTTCGTAAAGAACACATACGAAAGAGGATTTCCGTCCTGCGCTCATCCTGACGTGCAGTTTGGTGATGACACTGTTGGAACGGGGGTTGTTCGCAGGTGTGGATAACGTGTGAGTTTCGGGGGTTTGCGGGCTGTTTTTGATGATTTCGAGATGCGAACAAGTGCTGAGTAACTTTTTTTTAGAAAACGCTTGTCACCACAATCCCTAGTGCTAGCGTCTCCGTCGCGCCGCTACCGGATGGGGTTGGAGGCCGGGAACGGTCCTGGCTGAAAATGTCGACCGAAGCGGGCAATGCCAGATTCCCCGACGGTTAATCAAAGGGGATAACTGGCCCCAAATTGGTCGAATGACGGGCATTTCGTCTGCCCAAAAATGAAAGGATACGACATGATTGACGCCCGTGAGGAAGTGATTTCGACGTCGGCCGCTCGCCGCCGATCCGCCCGCCATGTTGCCCCGCGCAACAACCAGCGTCCCGGCTCAGCCGGTCGCAAAGCACAAACCATCGAACGCGTTTTCAGCGATGCCAAAATCAATCCCTTCGAGCAGGTCGAATGGGACCAACGAACGGCGGAAATCACCGATGACGCCGGCAAGGTAATTTTCAAGCAGGAGCAGGTGGAGGTCCCGAAAACCTGGTCGATTCTTGCGACCAAGGTGGTGGTTTCAAAATATTTTTACGGGGAACAAAATACTCCTGAACGGGAGACCTCGGTTCGCCAGCTCATCCATCGAGTCACCCGCACTATTGCGGACTGGGGGGTCAAGGATGGCTACTTCAGCAAGGAGGACGGCGAAGTTTTTTATGATGAGCTGACCTGGCTTTGTCTGAACCAGTATGGGGCATTCAACTCACCCGTGTGGTTTAACGTCGGGCTTTACACCCAATACGGGGTGGGGCAGCACAGCGCGAAAGGGAATTGGTTTTACAATCGCAAAACCCGGGCCGCTGAACGCGCGCCGACGCAATACGAATATCCGCAGGGCAGCGCGTGTTTCATCCAGTCCGTGGATGACAACATGGAGAGCATCATGCGCCTGGCTCATTCCGAGGCCATGCTGTTCAAATACGGCTCGGGAACGGGCACCGATCTTTCCCCCATCCGGTCCTCCAAAGAAAAGCTGAGCGGCGGCGGCCGGCCGAGCGGTCCGCTCAGCTTCCTAAAAGTTTACGATCAGGTCGCGAATGTCGTGAAATCGGGTGGCAAAACGCGGCGGGCGGCGAAGATGAATACTCTGCGCGACTGGCACGGGGACATCGAGGAATTCATCGATTGCAAACAAAAGGAGGAGAAAAAAGCCTGGGCCCTGATCGAACAGGGCTACGACGGCTCCTACAATGGCGATGCCTACGGCTCTGTCATGTACCAGAACGAGAATCTTTCCGTGCGCGTGAGCGACGAGTTCATGCAGGCGGCGGTCGACGGGAAGGAGTGGTGGACGCGCACGACGACCACGGGCAAACCGCTTCATAAGAAGGACGCATCGACGTTGCTCGATAAGATCGCCCAGGGCACCCACATCTGCGGCGACCCGGGTTTGCAATACGATGGGGCGATCCAGAAGTGGCACACGTGCAAGGGCACCGAGCCGATTCACAGCACCAACCCGTGCAGCGAATACGTTTTCCTCAACAATACCGCCTGCAATCTCGCGTCGTTGAACCTCATGAAGTTCAAGCGCGAAGATGGAACGCTCGACGTCGAACGCTTCAAGTCGGCGGTCCGTATTTTTATCACGGCGCAGGAGCTTCTCGTCGACAACGCTTCGTATCCCACGAAGGAGATCGCGGAGAATTCCCATATTTACCGGACGCTCGGCCTCGGCTTTGCCAATTTGGGCTCGTTGATCATGAGCTACGGCCTCGCCTACGACAGCGACGAGGGCCGGGCGCTCGCGGGGGCCATCACTTCGATCATGACCGGCCAGTCGTATGAAACTTCCGCCTCGATCGCCGAGAGGATCGGACCGTTTCCCGGCTATCACGATGCCCGTTGTTCGGGCGTCAAAAAAACAGTCCGCAAGGACAACGTCGAATCCACGCTCGGCGTGATCCAGCTGCATCGCGATGCCGTCGAGCAGATCCAGCCGAGCCGCGATTTCAATTACTTGAAGGATGAAGCGCGGCGGTGCTGGGATCGCGCCCTCGAAAAAGGCCGGCGCCATGGATATCGAAACGCACAGGTCACCGTCCTGGCCCCGACTGGAACGATTGCCTTTTTGATGGACTGCGACACGACGGGCATCGAGCCGGACATCGCGCTGGTCAAATACAAGCTGCTGGCAGGCGGGGGCATGTTGAAAATTGTGAATCGAACCGTGCCCGAGGCCCTGCAACGGCTCGGCTATGGCGAGGATCAAGTCCAGGCGATCATCGGCCATATCGAAAAGCACGACACGATCGAGGACGTTGAAGAGGCCCGGAGCGGCGTTGCGGGCGAATCAGGAACGTTGGGCACCCCGGTGCTGCATCGTTCCGGGCTGCGTCCCGAGCATTTGCCGGTATTCGACTGCGCGTTCAAGGCGTTCAAGGGCAAACGCAGCATTCATTACATGGCCCATCTCAAAATGATGGCGGCCGCGCAACCATTCATCAGCGGGGCGATCAGCAAGACGGTCAATCTTCCCAACGACGCGACCGTCGCGGACATCCGCAACGCGTATGTGCAGGCATGGAAAATGGGGGTTAAATGCGTGGCGATTTATCGCGATGGCTCGAAGCGATCCCAGCCGTTGAACACGAAAAAAACCAACGAGGGCGGCGCCTCCACCTCCACGGCGACCAACGCCGTGGCTCCCGCCGTCGATCCGCGGGTCGACGAGCTCGAGGCCGAGATTGCCAGGTTGCGCGAGCAATCCGGCATGCCCTTGCGCCGGCGCTTGCCCGAGACCCGATCCGCGGTCACCCATAAATTTGAGATCGCGGGCCACGAGGGTTATTTGACGGTCGGGCTGTTCGAGGACAGCCGGCCCGGCGAACTCTTTGTCACGATGGCGAAGGAAGGGTCGACGATTGGCGGGTTGATGGACGGCATTGGCGCGCTCACGAGCATGGCTCTTCAGTACGGGGTTCCCCTCGAAGCGATCGTGCGGAAGTTCGCACACCAGCGTTTCGAGCCCTCAGGATTCACCAAGAATCCCGACATCCGAAACGCCGCCAGCATCACGGATTATGTGTTTCGCTGGATGGCGTGCCATTTTATTTCCGGTTATCGCGAGGCGATGGCGCCCTCCAGCGCCCAAGCCGAGCTGTCCATGCCCGGCCTCCTCGAGGAGATAAAAAAAAATGTAAACCGGCCTGTTCGTGAACTGGCGTTGTCCGAGGACACCGACATCATCGCGCTCAAACCGGCAACCGATTCGGGCAATGGCGTCCGCCATGGAAATGGTGCGGTCCACGGACGGGCTATAACGACACTGAGCGACGCCATTGCCCATTTTCAATCCGACGCCCCTACCTGTCCCAACTGCGGCCATGTCGCGGTGCGCAATGGCGCCTGCTATAAATGCCTCAATTGCGGTGACAGCCTGGGCTGCTCGTGAACACCTCCAGGCCCTTTCGGCGAACGTTGGGGCAGGTACGGGGCCAGGGGCGGGGACGGCTGGCGGGGACGGCCCGTCCCCGCGTCGTTGTTGGGCTGACGTTGTTCGACTCATGATGTCCGACTGAAACAGGTCGGGAGGAACAAAGGGGCCGTGCGAACATCGGGTTCCACGGCCCCGATTCCTTTTCGGACTGCAACCGGGAGTTTTTTCGGAAAGGAGATCAGCCCAGTGAACCGCGCATCGCCGCGAACAGATTTTTGCCGCTGTCGACCGCCACCGGGACCTTTGATTTTTCCGCGGCGTCCTCGACGAGCTCGGGAGGAAGTTCCTTCAAAAATGGCGAGGGATGACAGGGCATCAACTGGCCGTATTTTTTTCTTCCGAGACAGCAGCTCAGCGACAGCGTCTGCATCGCGCGCGTGATGGCCACGTAGAAGAGGCGCCGTTCCTCGTCCATCGTCCCCTCCACCTTGCTGCGCGAATGAGGCAGCAGTCCGTCCTCGAGGCCCACCACATGGACATGCGGAAATTCCAGGCCCTTGCAGCTGTGCATCGTGATGAGCGTCACGGCGTCGCCGGCATTTTCCTGCTCGTCCTCGCGGTCGCTGTCCAGCGTGATGTCCTCGAGGAACGATTGCAGGCGTTCGACGGGTGGCAGCGCCGGATGGGCATCGAGATCCGCCAGCAGTTCCTTCAGGTTGCGCACCCGGTTCTCAGCAGCCTCGGGATTCTTTTCAGAACGCCGCAGATCGGCCAGATAACCGATTTCATCCAGAAAATGGCCCGCCCAGGATTGCAGCGACGTCGTGTTGCCCGGCGGAAAGGGCAGGGGCAAAGACTGGCTTCCGGCAGGCGAGGGGACCGGTGGATGTCCCGCGGCTTCCATGTTGAACGAATCCGGATCGCGCGGCCCGGGTGTCCGTGCGGCGGACGTTCCCTCGAGCTGGGCGCGGGCGCCTTCGATGAGTTTGATGAATGCGACGATCGATTCGCTGGTGCGTTGTTGAAAGCCGGCTTGTACGTCGGTGTGGCGCATCGCCGAGTAAACGCTGCAGGCGCGTTCCTGGCTGGCGGCCAGCAACCGTTCCATCGTCACGTCGCTCAAGCCCCGCGCGGGAACATTCGCGATCCGCAACAGGCTGATGTCGTCGTGGGGGTTGATGAGGATTTTCAGGTAGGCAATCAGATCGCGAACCTCGCGGCGATCAAAGTAGCTCTGGCCGCCGATGAGATGATAACGGACGTCCGCCTGCCGCAGGGCAAACTCGAGCGCGCGCGACTGCTGGTTGGTGCGAAACAGGATCGCCGAGTCACGCCACGGGGAGCGGCGCGCGAGCCGTCGAAATTCAATCTCTTCCACCACCGTGCGTGCCTCCTCCTCGTCCGTCGCGAACTGATGCAGAACGATTTTGTCGCCGTCGCCCTTTTGCGACCAGAGCTGCTTTCCGCGACGACGGGTGTTGTTCTTGATGACGGCATTGGCGGCGTTGAGGATGGTGTTCGTCGAGCGATAATTCTGCTCGAGCTTGATGATCTTCACCTCGCCGAAATGCTTTTCCAAATCGAGCAGGTTGGAGATTTCGGCGCCGCGCCAGCCGTAGATCGACTGGTCGTCATCGCCCACCACGCAAAGGTTGCGATGCTGTTCGCACAGGAGCTGAACGAGGCGAAACTGCGTGGCGTTGGTGTCCTGGTATTCGTCCACCATCACGTATCGGTATTTGTGACGGCATTTTTCGAGGACGGCCGGATGATTCTCGAAGAGACGCAGCGTCAGGAGCAGGAGGTCGTCGAAATCGATGGCGTTGCAAGCGTGCAGGGCGCTTTCGTAGCGGCGCGCCACATGCTCGGCCATCGCCCGGATGCCGGGTTCGGCAAAGGCCGCGGCATTGGAGGGGCCGGCGTTTTTGAAGCGGCTGAGGAGACTGAGAATGGCCTTGGGATCTGTTTTTTCGCCCTTCGCCGAGAGGTGGCTCAGGATTTTTCGAATGGCGCCCAGTTGCTCCGACTCGTCGTAAATTACGAAGTTCCGCTTGTACCCCAGCACCTCGATGTGTTCCCGAAGAATGCGCGCGCACAACGAGTGAAACGTCGAAACCGTGGGGCCCGCGGCCTTGCCATCGTCGGATTTTCGGAAGCGCTGGGGAATAAGCTTGAACACGCGCTGCTTCATCTCGCGCGCCGCCTTGTTGGTAAATGTCACCCCGAGGATGTTCACGGGCGGGATTCCCTGCGCCACCATGTGGGCGATGCGAAAGGTGATGACGCGCGTCTTGCCGGTGCCGGCACCCGCGAGGATCAACACAGGACCGCGGATGGTCTCCACGGCCTGGCGTTGTTGCGGATTGAGCGTGCTGAGATCCGGCATCGGACGCACAGTTTAGAGCGGGGGCGCCATGCCGCAAGGTGAAGCGGGGCTCGAGGCGAAAGTATTTTACTTGCGAAGAAAGGAGTCGCCCAAAACGACGCAGAAGTTTTCCCTGCTCGGTGTCCACCCTTCAGGGTGTCTTTCGTTGGGCGAAAGCCGGGCCCGACACCCTAAAGGGTGGACACCGAGCGCTTGCACCACGGTCGCAGCTCTATTTGGTGTCCACCCTTTAGGGTGTCCCTCGTGAGTTGAAAGATGTCCGGACATCCTGCAGGCCGTGTATCCCGAAGTGGTTGGTTGGAGCCATTCCGCACGTAGCGCAGACTTCCAATCTGCTGTATCGAGGATTTCCAATCCGCACGCGTTAGGAAATGCCTTTTGCACCAGGCTTATCAAGCGCCTGCCGACTGGAAGCCGGCGATACAGCAGACTGGAAGTCTGCGCTGCGGTGGCGAATCAGTCCGGGCTCGGACCAACATGCGGACCTTTAATCCGGCTCGGACAGGATCTTCTCGCGCTGCTTTTTGTATTCCTCGTCGGAAAGCTTTCCCTCCACGACTTGCCTGAGAAGAAAGTCGAGACGCTGCCGTTTCGTCTGCACGCCGGCAGGAGCGGTCACGGCGTTTGTTTGAGCCGCCTTTTCCCGCGCTTCCTTTTGGCGGATCATTTCGTCGATGCGCGCCTCGACGTCGGACACTTTTTGTTGCCGGCCGGGGACGGCCGCGGCCGGTCCCGACGGCGCCGGCGCCGGCGGCAATTTGGGATTGGATGTGGTTTTGGGAGGCGCGCTGTTGGGGCGGTCGAGATCGGCAAGGGCTTTCTGATATTGGCGCGCGCTCAGTTTGCCATCGAGAAACTGTCGCTCGAGGGCGGCCGCGGCGGCAGCGTGTGGAGTTGACAGTGCGGCGGGCGCCGGCTCGGGCTTGAAAACGGGAACGTCCGGCGGGGCGATCGACGCCGGCGAAACCGGTTGTGCATGCTCAGGTGGAACATTGGTGTAAGTGCGGATGACCTTGTCCGGAAAACGCTTCTGGTCGGCAATCGTCTGGCGGAGAAGCTTCATCGAATTGGTGTCCGCCCCCGTGCCTGTGCCTGCCGGAGCCTGGGCGAAGGAGGACATCCCAGAGAAAACCAAAACAACCACTGGCAAAAGGACGGCGAAAGATTTCACGCTCGTTCGAATAAATCAAACAGGTGACGGAAGCAAGCCCGGCGATTCAGCGCAAAATCAGATATAGTACATTTCGCGTTTGCCGGTCCCGTCATCGAGCAGTTGTTGAAAGGTGATTGCGTCGGCCGCGGTGTTGACCGATTGCTGGACTTTTCGCCATGCCGCGTGGAGTTCGGGCGGGCATTTGGGGTCGGTTAACGCGGGCGAATCGAAGATTTCTCCGTGAACCGCGCGGACGACATCGCCGAGGGAGATGGCTGCGGGAGCTTTTGCGAGGAGATAGCCGCCTTCCTTTCCGCGAACACTTTTTACGAGCGACCGGCCTTTGAGCTCGATGAGAATCTGCACGAGATAATTTGCCGGAATGCCATTTTCCGCAGCCAGATCCTCCACCTTCAAGGCTTCGCCGGTGTGAAAATGACGCGCCAGCCCGATGACGGCACGGGCCGCGTAATCGCTTTTTACAGAGAGTTTCACGCGCGCGCCACCATAGGGCCCGCGGTGCGGCCCGGCAATTCGAGACTCAGCCCCGTCCGGGCCTCACTCTTTTTCCATGCTGTCGATGAAGGCCGCCTTGTCGAGCCTGTCAATCGCTTCGCGCTTGACGAACATGGAGGTGTTTTCGGTCGGAGCGGACGCGTTGGCAGCGGGTGACGAGGGGAGTGGGGAAGATTCCGGCGGCACCGCGCCGGGCATGACTTCGCCGGTGGGTTTGGTTTTGCGCAGTTTCCGATACCACTTTTCTAGCGTCTGCAGGATCGCTCCACGGTTGAGGCGCCGAAAGCGCCGGATAGTTTGCGCGTTGGGGATCTCCTCGTTCGTGGCATCGCGAAGACCCCGATCCCGAAGCATCTGGTCTTCGATTTCCGACGAGCTATACACGCCCTTCGCATAACAATAGGCGACGGCTCCGAGCAGATCCTTGCCGCTCATTGCATTGCCGGCTTTGGGCGCAACGACGGGTTGAGCGGCTTGCCCGGCGACATCGGCGGCGACGCGACGAAAGAAAATGGTCGCCCCTTCCTCAGCAGGGGGATTGGCGGGTTGATCCGGTTGGCCCGGAGCAAATTTGCCCAGGTGCAACGGGTTTGTATCATCGGGACTGTCGTTGTGGTTTGGATCCATGTTGTGCCTTTCTCCTCGGTGCTGCAGGCCAGCACGACGCCATTAGGCGGCAGGCAAAGGGGTTTGGCCAGCAGTATTTTGCCTTGCCTTCGGGGAACGATGGTCGTATAGCGTTCGCGTACCCGCTCGCTCACGCTGGAACTTTGACGCGCACGGGTCTTTTTTTTGGCCAGCACCGGATTGTGAACGCAAGATTGCATGGACTGTGGATCGTGGCGTTGGGTCTTCCCGCCATTGCTTCCGCCCAATTTGCCGACACCATCCTTTCGGGCTCCGCCATCACCAACTACACCGGCTATGTCATCGACGCCGATCAGGCAGCGGTGACCAACAATGTCTCGTTCAACCGCGAGAGCCTCCTCTTCAACGCCGTAGCGCGCACTACTAATTCGAGTGGAACAACCCTGACGCGCACCAATGTATTCGTGTTCCGGTTGCTGGACACCAACAACGCGGCGTTCCCCATTTTTGACGTGGGCGGGAACACCAACGCCGCGGCAACTTACAATGTCACCAATGCGTTCACAGTCCCGGGCTTTGCGGCGACCACGGTGACGATGCTGGGAAATGTCCGGCCTGCGGTCCGGCTGAATCCCTACAATCGTTACACAGTCGAGTTTCGGGTCCTGACCAACGGCATTTTCGCAGGAACCAGCACCAATGATGGTCCCCGGCAATATTATCATTTCACCAATACCATCAGCGCGGATGCGTCGTTCAACGTCATTTCGAGCCTGACGAATCTCGCCACCAACCAGCTTTACGCGGTCCAAACCGCGCCGGGCAGGGACGCATTCAAGTATGATGCCCGTTACGAGCTGCGTCGCTACGACGATTTCGCGGTGACCAACACGGCGCCGACGAACGTGCCGGTCACCATCAGCTACGAGTTGCGCGATGCGGTTTCCGGGGTGGTGGTGCCGCTGGTGAACGCTTCGACGAACTTCGTGGTGAGCGTGCCGCCGCATACCTCGGGAACAAACCCGCCCCAGCCCGCGGTGACCAATGGTTCCGTCACCCTGCTGGTCAAGCCGGTCAGCCAGATCGATTCGGTGAACAATACCTACCGGCTGATGGCGTGGATTTCGCACACCAACAAGACCAGCGCGCCGCCCGAGTTACTTGCCGGCAACACCAACAGCACGACGGGCG
>JBEEGQ010000127.1:0-20344 GCA_041166945.1 Verrucomicrobiota bacterium | reverse complement strand
TCCGATTCCAACGAGCGATTATTATGCGCTCGCCGGCGTGTTTGCCAGCACCCGGATGGTCAATCGCACCGCCGATGGCAAGGATGTCGATGGCAAAACCAAGTCTGACAAAATGCCGTCCGATGTGCTGCACATCGTTGCGGACGGCGAGCCGAAAAATCTCAATGTGTTTCTCCGCGGCAGTCCCGATCGCAAAGGTCCGATGGCTGCGCGCCATTTCCTGAGCGTGCTGCTGCCAGGTGCGCCGGTAGAATTCGAGCGCGGAAGCGGACGTCAGGAGCTGGCCGCCGCCATTGTGTCGAACAAGAATCCGTTGACGGCGCGCGTGATGGTCAACCGGCTCTGGAGTTGTTTTTTCGGCCAGCCGCTCGTGGCCACTCCGAGCAATTTCGGCCACTCCGGACAGCCGCCCCGCCAGCCGGAATTGCTGGACGATCTCGCCGCGCGTTTCATGGAACGCGGCTGGTCCATCAAGACCCTGGTGCGCGAGATGGTGTTGTCCGCGACATACCGTCAGGACAGCCGTTCGCGATCCATGGCGACCCCTGTGGATGCCGACGACTGCTTTCTGAGTCCCATGCCCCGCCGCCGGCTGACGATCGAACAGTGGCGCGATTCGGTTCTGTTCGTTGCCGGTGAACTCGAGTTGGCAGCCGGCAAATCCCTGGAGCTTTCGGACCCCGCCAATAAACGGCGCACCGTCTACGCTCGCGTCAGCCGTCTCAAACTCGACGACCTGCTGATGCAATTCGATTATCCCGACGCCAATGTGCACGCGGAAAAACGCGCGGCGACCACCACTCCCATGCAGCGCCTGTTCATGCTGAACAGTCCCTTCATCCAGGACCGCGCGCTCGCGCTCGTCAGACGCGTTTTCGCCGAGGCCGGCGCTTCCGACCCTGCGCGCATTCGGCATTTGCACGCCCTTCTGTTATCGCGTGAACCGGACGGCGCCGAACTGAAGCTCGCTCTCGAATTCCTGCGCAAACCCGCGCCATCGGATTTTCCGCGCTGGGCGCAATATGCGCAAATGCTCCTGGCGTCCAACGAAATGCTTTATGTGGATTAAACCAGACGCGGGCTTTCTCCATCCGCCAGGAGGGTTGTTGAACCGTCGACAAATGCTGGGGCAATTGTGCGGCGGGTTCGGCCTCATCGGCTTGGCGGGGTTAGTCGGACCGCAAGCCGCGGCAGGAGCCGTCACGCGCCAGTCGCCCCATTTCGCACCGCGGGCCAAACGCGTGATCTTTCTTTTTCTCAACGGCGGGCCTTCGCAGGTGGACACGTTCGATCCCAAGCCCGCACTGTTGAAATTTGAAGGCCAGCAGCCGGAGGGCGAACTGTTCAAAAAATCAAAGGGAACCGGCTACCTGCCATCGCCTTTTCGTTTTGAACAGCACGGCCAAAGTGGCATGGAGATCAGCGAAACCCTGCCGCACCTGGCGGGCGTCATCGACGAGTGTTGCATCATTCGCTCGATGAAAACCGACGTGCCGAACCACGAGCCGGCGCTGCTCCAGATGCATACCGGCAACGTGCAGCCCATTCGGCCCTCGATGGGTTCCTGGCTTCTGTACGGCCTGGGCAGCGGCAACCAAAATCTGCCCGGCTACGTGGTGCTCCGTCCCAGCCCAAAAATAGTCGTTGGCCCGGCGCTGTGGTCGAACAGTTTTCTGCCGGCCGAATTCCAGGCGACGAGTGTGGTGACCAGCGACATGCGGGTGGACAAGCTTCTCGCCAACATCCGTAACAATCGCCTGACTGCGGAAGAGCAGCGCGAACAACTTGATCTGTTGGATGCGGTCAATCGCCGGCACCTGCGTCAGCGCGAGGGCGACGGCGAACTGGAAGGCCAGATTCAAGCGATGGAAACGGCCTTCCAGATGCAACGCGAGGCGATGACGACGTTCGACATCGGCCTCGAACCCGAACATGTCCGGCGTCTCTATGGCGAAAGCCCGTTTGCCCGGTCGTGTCTCCTGGCGCGCCGCCTGATCGAGGATGGTGTCCGGTGTGTGACGGTGTATTACACGGGCGAGAAGGATAACCAGCCCTGGGACACTCACACGGATCATCACCAACGTCATCGCAAACTTTGCGCCGATGCCGACCGCGCCAGCGCCGCATTGATCGGCGATCTAAAGGCCCGCGGTTTGCTGGATGAAACGCTGGTCGTTTGGGGCGGCGAATTCGGCCGGACGCCGTATGCCGAGAACCGCGACAAGTCCGGCGCGGGACGGGACCATCATCATTCCGCATTCTCGATGCTCCTGGCCGGGGGCGGCATCAAGGGCGGGACTGTTTATGGAACAACCGATGAATTCGCGATGAATGTGATCGAGAATCCCGTTCACGTTCACGATTTGCACGCCACAATTCTGCACCTCATGGGGCTGGATCATGAACGGCTCACCTACCGTTATGCCGGACGCGATTTCCGGCTCACCGACGTTCACGGGCGAGTCGTCCGCGACATCCTCGCGTGACGCGCGACTCCCCGGGCTGTGATATTGCGCCCCCCTGGGGCTGGGAAACATGGTGAACGTCGAAAAGGATCAAAGCTCTGAAGAGGGCCAGCTCTCTATCCCAATGACAGGCAGCGCGAACTGAAAGGTCTCCCGCCATTGCGGCGTGTCGGCGGCGCGAAAGCAGTCGTAGATCTTTTTTCGCGGACGCGCCTCGCCGGCGTTGGGTGTCAGCGCCCGCAGGCCGAGCATCAATCCACCTTCGTGCGCGTTGTCCACATGCCGATGCAGGATGAAGGCATCGATGCCATCGAGCGCCTCGACTTTTTTGTAGGCCAGGCAAAATGCCGCCGCTTGCAATATTTCTCCGTTCGTCCCCTTGGGGGTATGAAAGCCTTGTTCGCTCAGGATAATCCGGCGGGGTTCGCCCTCGAATAGCAACGAGGCCTGACGCAGATACTCCGGCAACACCTGCAAATTCTTGAACGTGATGCGCGGGGTTTCAAAGCTGTTCGTCGCCGTCTTGTCCCGCCAAAAGCGCGGCTCGAAGAGATTCTCAGGATACGGATGAAACGCGATGTGCCAGTCGAAGTCTCCGCCTTCACGAGCGCGACGGGCGAAGTAATCCACGAACGCGCGTCCCGCGAAGGCCTGACGCTCGTTCCCGGCCGCGTAACGGATGTTCCAATGATGCTCGAGCGATATGTAAACGCGGGCCCAACTCGATTCCCGCCGCACCGCGTCGTGCGCCAGCCGCATCGTGCGCAGGTAATCGTCCGCAAATACCTCCATCGTCACGCGCCCCATGTTCGCCCACCACCAATGCGAATTGACTTCGTTGCCCATGATGTAGCCCGCCACACGTCCGAATTTTTTGTCCGGACGCGACCAGCGTTCGGCGCAGAATTCCATTGTCGCCGTGAACGCACGTCGTCCTTCCTCTGTGACGGTGTTGAAATTGCCGAGATGATTGGGAGCGTTGGTGACGCAGCCGGGGTGAATCATGACGCGATCGCGGGCCGGATCACCGGACTGGTAGGTGAGCACGATCAAATCCACAATCACACCCGCATCGGAAAGCTGCTTGATTCGGCGGTCCATGCTTTCGAGCTGGCTTCGACGAAAGTGAAAAGTGTAACCATCGACGGCCCAGGCCGGGTTGTTCGTGTCATTCGCCAGATCGATCAGGGGCGTCAGGTTGAAATTCAGCGCCGCGTGTTTGACCCCGAGCGCCAGCGCGTCATCGACCATTTCGACCTGCAGGCCCTTTTTGGAGGCCGCCACGGGGTACGGTTCGGAATAACGGGAATGGATGGCTTCCGCTCCACTGCAGGCGACACGCGACAGCAGCAATGCGCCAAGGGCAATGAGGTTGAACTTCATGTTGATCAACGGGAGGTCATCGAAGAACTCCAGTCCGGCTCGTTGTTGACACCGGTGGTGCCTCGGGTCTTAGACCAGCTTCCAACCCTTGCGATATTCGCGCCGGATGAATGGGTCCGCTTTCCGGGTATTCCTCACGCGGAGCTCCTCCGAATCCCATTCCAGTTTTTCGCCCGCGCGGAACGCCACGTTGCCCAGGTGATTCGCCTCGGTCAGCCAGCCGGCATATTGAAAGTTGCAGGTGGTCGGCGCCCCGGTTTTGCAGGCGTGAATCCATTCCTCGTGATGGCCCAGCGATTTGGGAATGGAAGGTTCAGGACGCTTGAAGCCGGCGAATTCCTTTTCTGGCAGGAGCATGTGCTTGAAATAATCGGAGAGCAGCATCCGCCCCTTGGTGCCGATGAAAAGGACGCCGCTGTCCCACTGTGGAATGCCGCCGGCGCTCCAAATCTCCGGCTTGTCTTCCCCCTGGTGCCAGACCAGCCGCACAGGCGGCATGTCCCCGCGCGCGCCATACTCGTAAACCGCATGCATCGACGCCGGGGCGATTTCCGGATGCGGAGGCGGTCCGCCTGATTCGATGGTGAGCGGCGCGTGCAGCTTCAGCGCCCAGAAGGGAAGGTCATTCCAGTGCGATCCTAAATCGCTCATCGTGCCATTGCCAAAATCCCACCAGCGATACCATTTTGGTCCCGGATAATAGACATCGTTGTAGGGCCGGAAGGGAGCGGGACCGAGCCACAGATCCCAGTCGAGGCCATTGGGCGGCGGCGCGGATTCGGCGGGGCGTTCGCGCACGCTCACGATGTCATGGTGTTTTGCCGCCGCCTCGGGCGACTGCCAGCCCCACGCGCGTCCGACCCAAACGTGAACTTCCGTCACCGGCCCCACGGCGCCGCCCTGCACCAGCTCCACAACACGCCGGTAATTGTCGCCTGCATGGATTTGCGTTCCCATCTGGGTCGCCACTTTCGCCGCGGCTGCCGCCTCGCGAATCACGCGGGCTTCATGAATGTTATACGTGAGCGGCTTTTCGCAATAGACATGCTTCCCGAGCTTCAGGGCGGGCAGAGTGGCAAAGGCATGCGTGTGCTCGCAGGTGCTCACCACCACGGCGTCAAACTGCTTCTCGATCTCGTAGAGTTTCCTGAAATCCTTGAAGCGCCGCGCCCCGGGAAATTTTTTCTGCGCGGCATCCAGCGCCGCATCCGACACATCGCACAGGGCGACGATGTTTTCGCTTTTTCCCACGTCGCTCAAATTGCTCCCGCCCCGGCCGCCGGCGCCGATGACGGCGATGTTCAATTTGCTGTTGAGGTTTTGCCCCCGCAACAGCGCGGGCGCCGCGATCAGCCCGGATGCCGACGCGGCAACGGTTCGAATGAACTGACGGCGGGATGCAGCGCGCCGCGCGCGGAAGCTGAAGGGTGAGGAATGGAGATGAATGGGCACGGCACCTTTCTACCGAATCATTTCCGCCATTGCACCGGTAAAATCGGCGGAATCGCATTCATTGAATTACTTTCGCGCTTCCGGTGTCACGCTCAGTGTCATCCTTTGGCCAGCGCGCAGAATCACGACGCTCACCGGCTGCCCGATTTTGACGGCATCCATCGCGAAGGTGTAATCGTAAATGTTGGCAATTTTTTGACCGCCAAATTCCACGATGACATCGCCGCCCTTTAGACCCGCCTTATCCGCAGGGCCCGCCGCCCGAACGCCGGATAATTTCACGCCGGCGACTTCGGTGGCATAGTCGGGAATAGTCCCGAGGTACGCGCGCAGGTTTTCGCGACTGCCTCCGCCGCCATCGCTGCGCGCCACGGAAACGTAATCGGGCCGGCTGCCATTTTTCGCCAGGTCCAGGATGATCCCTTCAGCGAAGCGGGTAATGCGCTCAGCCCCTTCGTAATTGATCGTCGCAGGCGTGTCGGTGGGACGATGGTAATCGTCATGGCTGCCGGTGAAAAAATTCAGCACAGGGATGCCCTTCGGATAGAACGCGGTGACGTCCGTCGGAAGATACGGGTCATCCTGCAGGGTCACATTGAAACCCGCCTGGATGTTGCGCTTTTCGATGAGCCGCCGCCACGCGCTGCTGGAGCCGGTCCCTTGCAGGATGAGTTTGTTGTCTCGAAGGCGGCCAATCATGTCGAAATTCACAAAGGCGGCCATGTTGGAAAGCGCCAGCGGTGGATGTTCGGTGAAATACGAGGAACCGATTAAGCCCATCTCTTCGCCCGACCACAGGGCGAAGACAATCGCGCGACCCAACAGGGTGGGATTCTGCGCGCGTTGCGCCGACAGGGACGCCGCCAGTTCGAGAACTGCCGATGTCCCCGAGGCATTGTCGTCCGCACCCGGATGTATGGCCTTCTCTTCGCCCTTGCGGCGCATCGCCCCCGCCTCGCCGAAGCCGAGATGATCGTAGTGCGCGCCTACGAGCACATATTCAGGGTTCGCCACCTCCTTCGCAGCCGGAAGAAAGCCAATCACGTTGCGGTCGCGACTCTTGAGGTGCTCGACGGCCGTGGCAAGCCGGACGCGAACTCCCGCCGGAACAAAACCGCTTTCCGCATGGGGATTCTCCTTGTCCAGTGCGGACTGCAGGGTACTTAAATCCCTGCCCGACCCCGCCAGCAATGCATTGGCGACATTGGTGGTGATGGTCGCCGCGATGATGGCGCTGCCCGCGAAGCTGCCGTCCGTTGACAATCCGACGAGTTCGCCGGCGTTCGGCGACGTCGGGCCAGTGACGAATAACACCGCCTTGGCCCCGTGTTCCCGGGCCAGCATCGCCTTGTATCGAAGTCCGCCGTATCGATTCAATTCCTGACGCCGTTTCGGTTCTACGTCCTCGGGCACATACCGGAGTGCCAGCACAACTTTGTTGGAAACATCGAGCCCGGCGTAGGAGTCGTAGCCTTCCCCCGCTTTTCCCGGCACTGACAAACCGTATCCGACGAAGATCACTTCGCCTTCCGCCTCCGAATTGGCCGAGAATGAAAGCGGCCGGAAGTCGCGATCCACCTCAAATGGCCCCGCGACGGGCCCATTCGTCCGCGAGACCGTCAACTGATTGCCCGCCGCCGCGATCCGGGCGCCCGCATCAAACTCGAACGACTGAAAAAAATCCGGGCTGTTCCCGATTGGTTGCAAACCCGCGCGACGCAATTTATCAGCGATGTAATCCGCGGCAAGCTGCGCCCCCTTGCTGCCGGTCGCCCGGCCCTCCAGGGCATCGGAGGCAAGATAGCTGATGTGATTCAGCAGATCCTCCTTTGAGATGGAGGCGGTCAGATCGGCGGCCATGGGCATGACAACTTCGTGCGTCGCGGACACGGCTGGACCGCTTTTCAATGCGGCAATGGCTGCGTCGTGGTTCCACTTCGCCAGAAACAATTGTGATTTGCCATCCGGCGCGCGGCCCGAGGTCCAGCACAGCTCCCTGCCGTCCGGCGAAAAAACCGGAAGACCGTCGAATCCCTCGGTGAAAGTCACCCGAACCGGCTCCCGTTCCCCGGTCGCGTCCACGATGAACAATTCGAAATTTCCAAACCCGAGTTTGTTCGCGGTAAAAATAATGTAGTCGCCCGACGGATGAAAATAGGGCGCCCAGGACATCGCGCCAAATTGGGTGACGCGGCGGCGATCGGCGCCGCGCAGGTTCATCGTGTAAACATCCGCAATCGCGCCGTCCTCGCTGAAGTGCCTCCAGAGAATCCGCTTTCCGTCCGGCGAAAAGAACGCACCCCCATCATAACCGGGCCAATCCGTCAGGCGACGTGGACGCGACCCGTCGGCATCCATCAGGTATATTTCCCCGAACCAGGCCGGATCCGATTCCAAATGCCGGTGGTCCGCGACGGAAAGTTTATTCGTCGGATAGGCATGACGAAACGAGCAGAAAACGATCTGCCTGCCATCCGGCGAAAAACTGGCTTCCGCATCGTACCCCGGCGACGCGGTGATCCGCTGGACGCGGGATCCATCCCGGCGCGCCGTGAACAGATCGAACTGTTCATCGTAATCCCACGCATAACGCCGTTGCTTCCCCGAGGCGCGCAAGTCGAGTTCGGCTTGTTGCTTGGAACGCGCAGTGCGATCCAGGTGCGTCGAAGCGAACAGCACGCGATCGGTCCGGGGCTGGAAAAAGGAACAGGTCGTTTTGCCGAAGCCGGGTGAGACCCGGTGCGTTTCGCCGCTCGAAAGATCCAGGATGTAAATTTGATAGAATGGATTTGCCGGCTCGCGTTCGCTTTGGAAGATCAGCGATTTGCCATCGGTTGCGAAATATCCTTCCCCGCTCCGCTTTCCATCAAAGGTCAGCTGCCGGATGCCCGACAGGAATCGGTTCTCCGACTCGCTGGGCGCCTCCGCCGCCGGCATGCGACAAAGCGCCCAGCAACAAAAGAGGGCGCACACTGCGCTGCGCATTTTCATGGTCATCATTGGAAGCCGGAGCCGGTGAGGATGGTGAACGCGTTGCCTCGCGACGGCAACCGCGAAGCGTTTGTAACTCCCGGGCCGTTATGAGGCGCCGCGACTTCAGCCTCGACGATCCTTTCCGTTCCCCGGACATTTATGGCATCCTAGTGCGATGAAAACCTGCTCGAGCTGTGGGAACGAAAATGCGGATGACGAACCGCGTTGTGGCCGTTGCGGGATCGAACTGCCGCAGGTCCAGGATTCCGGCGCGGCATTCGAGGATCCCGGCGAGCGACTGGTGGTGCTGGCCAGGTGTCGCACCGTGATCGACGCCAACTTGATCCGACTTCGCCTCGAGTCGGCCGGCATCGATGCGTGCGTCCCCGAGGAATTGACGCCGCAGATATTCTGGTATGCGGTGCCCAGCCCGCTCGAGGAGGTGACCGTTCGGGTCCGGACGCGGGATCTCGAAGCGGCGCGCGCTGTTTTGGCGGACACCGGCGCGGGCACGCCACCGCCGATTCCATCCTGAGGAAACGCGAACAGGCGGCCAAACAAAGCGTTGATTCACCCGCAGCCACCGGGCATTCTCCGCATGAGATTTATTTCAGAAGAGGCAACCGCAGTGCCACCTGCCAGGCAGCCGTGCGGGTCGTGGACGGGCCGATCAATATGAAATCGCCAATCGAAGCGCTGCGATTGCTGGTGAGCAAAAACACAACTTATGCCGTGCGGCCGGCGCGTTGCGAAGCCGATGTTCGGCTGGCGCAAGCCCTGCGATTCCTCGTTTTTAACGTCGAACTCAACGAAGGCCTCGCCGCCTCGCACGACACCGGGCTCGACGCCGACCCCTTCGACGCCGTTTGCGATCATCTCGTCGTCGAGCAGGTGGCCACTGGCGAAGTCGTCGGCACCTACCGGCTTCAAACCGGATCGGTTGCCGGACAGAAGCTGGGCTATTACAGCGCCCAGGAATTCGATTTCGCACCCTTCGAACCGTTGCGTCACGAGATGATCGAACTCGGCCGCGCGTGCGTCCACAAGGATCACCGGAACATGATCGTCCTTGGCATGCTTTGGAAAGGCATCATCGACTACGGGATCGAGCGCGGGACCCGTTACTTGTGCGGATGCAGCTCGCTGACATCGCAGGACCCCGCCGTGGGCGCGGGCGCTTATGCCGAACTCTCCCGTCAACATCTCGTGCCACCCGAGTGGCGGACCCGGCCATTGCCCGGCTGGGAATGTCCGCTGGAAACGCTGCCGGCCGACGTGCCGAAAATTCCAAAATTGCTGCGCGCCTACCTGAACATGGGCGCCATGATCTGCGGTCCCCCGGCTCTGGATCGACAATTCAAGACCATCGATTTCCTCACCTGGCTCGACCTGGAGGCGCTGCCCGCCGCCGTCCGCAGCCGATACTCGAACTGAGCCGGTGATGAAAGGCGCGTTGCGACACCCGTTCCGTTGCGCGGGCCGGATGGCGTGGCTGGCATTCGAACTTTTTTTCGCCCTCGCCGGCCTCACACTCACCTCGATTTTCCACCGATCCGTTTCCCCCACCCTCGCGCGCGCCCGTGGAATGCAACGTCACGCCCGCCGCCTGCTCCACTCCGTCGGCGGCCGGGTGTCGGTTCACGGATCCATCCCCCGCCGCGGTTTGCTGGTCTCGAATCACCTCAGCTATCTCGACATCCTGGTTCTCGGGTCGATCGCTCCGTGCGTTTTTGTCTCGAAGAGCGAGGTGCAGCATTGGCCGCTTCTCGGGTGGCTGACGCGTCTCGCCGCAACGCTCTTCATCCAGCGCGGAAAACGCTCCGACGTTGCCCGAATCAACCAGGAGGCCGCACGGGTTCTCGATGCCGATGTGCTGCTCGTTATCTTTCCGGAGGGCACCAGCTCCGATGGCACCGCTGTGCTGCCTTTTAAATCGTCTCTCCTCGAACCCGTCGCCGACCGGCGTCACCCGCTGACCGCCGCGCACCTGGGTTACGAAATCGAGGATGGCAACGCGAGCGCGGAGGTTTGTTACTGGGGCGACATGACATTTGGACCGCATCTGTTCAACCTGTTGTCCAAACGCGGCGTGGTCGCCTCGGTCAGTTTCACGGCGGTCGAATCGCCCGCCACGTGCCGGAAGGAACTGGCCCGCCAGCTCCACTCCGAAATTTCGCGTCTCAAATCCTCCTGCCTCACGGCGAACGCCCGATGAAAGTCATCGTCACCACAGGTCCCAGTTATGAGCCGATTGATGAAGTCCGCCGCATCACGAACTTCTCCACCGGTGAATTGGGCGTCCTCCTGGCCAATAGCCTTGCCCGCGGCGGTGACGAAGTTTTTTGCCTGAAAGGCTCCTGCTCGACGACACCTGAGTCGCTCGTCGATTGTCATGAGCTTAGGTTCACGACGAACGACGACCTGCAGGATCAACTCAGCCGGCTCGCACGCGAGCACGACATCACTGCCCTCTTTCACGTCGCCGCGCTGTGCGATTACAAGGTCAGACAAGTGCAGGACCGGGATGGAACCCGGCAAACCGCCGCCAAAATCGAAAGCCGCTCCGGCGACCTGACCCTCACCCTGGAACCCGCCCCCAAGGTGATCGCCGGGATGCGCCACTTGTTCCCTCGCGCCGTGCTCGTCGGCTGGAAATACGAACTCAACGGCATCCGTGCCGATGCGCTCGCGAAAGCGTGGAGTCAGATTAGTGACAACAGGACGGACGCCTGTGTCGTGAACGGCAGCGCATGGGGGGAAGGCTTCGGATTCTGCACGCCGCCGGAGCACATTCGTGAATTTCGCGACAAGAACGCGCTCGTGGAGTTTCTGTCAGGCTGGGTGAAACGGAAAAAATAAATCAAACGTCATTGGGGTTGACGAACATATCGGGGCGCGTCACCCAGGGTAGCGCGCGACGCGCAACCCTGGGCTGGAGGATGCAATCCCGTCGGGATTGGTTTTTGGTGGGTGTTTACCCCAACGGGGTAGCATCCCTTAGCCCAGGGTTGCGAGGCACGAGCTACCCTGGGGCAACTGAGAAAGGCGTTCTCAACCCCAACGGGGTTGCAGCCTGGGCGGGGCCGCCCGACATATCACGCCTTTGGAGCTTCTGCGTTCGTTCAAGCCTTCCAACTCACCTTGTCGTCACACCGTCAACTTCCAAGGATCGCGATAGGGTTGGAGGACATAGCTGTTCGCCTCCTTGTCATCGATGAACCTTTGTTTGCGGGGATCGAATCGCAGTCGGCGCCCGGTCTGAACGGCGATCTTGGCCAGGTTGATCAAGGTGCAGGATCGGTGGCCGTTCAGCTCGTTCAGGGCGAATTTTTTGCGCGTCTTGACCGCTTCCACAAATTCCGTCAATTGGGGCGGTGGATCTTTTACAGCCGCGAGCTTCTGTTCAAAGTCCGGAATGTCCGACTTGAATCCCTTCGTGATTTTGCCCTTCGGCCCTTCGATAAACCACGCCTCCTTGTTGCGATCCTCGCCATCCAGGATGATTTCACAGCCGTCCTTGTATTTGAGACGGATGATTTTCCAAGTGCCGACCGCATCACTGTCCTGCGGCGGGGCCTCGGCTTCGACTTCGATGGGGCTCTCATCATCCTTGCCCAGGATGTATTGCACAGGGTCGAGGTAATGCTGGCCCATGTCGCCCAGGCCGCCGCCATCGTAATCCCAATACCCGCGAAACGTCTGGTGAACGCGGTGGGGATGGTAGGGCTTGACGGGTGCGGGGCCGAGCCAGAAATCGTAATCCAACTGCGGCGGCACGGGTTGAGGCGTCAGATCGGTCCGGCCGACCCAGTTGAATTTCCAGTCGAACCCCGTCGTGCGGCTCAATGTCACCTTAAGGGGCCATCCCAGCAGGCCATTGAGAACCGCTTTCTTGATCGGCTTCACCGGCGTTCCCATCCCGTAGAAACCGTCCTTGAACCTGAACCATGTATTGAGCCGGAAAATCCGCCCGTATTTTTTCATCGCGGCGACAACCGCTTCCCCCTCGCCGATGGTGCGGGTCATCGGTTTCTCGCACCAGATATCCTTGCCCGCCTTGGCTGCCGCGATCGAGATGAACGCATGCCAGTGGGGTGGTGTGGGAACGTGCACAATGTCGATGTCTTTCCGCGCGAGGACCTCGCGGAAATCCTTGTAACCTTTGGCGTCAGGTCCCGCCGCCTTGAGCGCCGTTTGGAGATGGGCTTCATCGACGTCGCAAACCGCGAGCAACTTGCAGGTCTTGTTGATGTTGGTGACGTGGCCCATGCCCATGCCGCCCGTGCCGATGACGGCGCGCGTGAGGATCTCGCTGGGCGGCGTGAATCCCGCCCCGCCGTAAACATGGCGTGGCAGGAGCGTGATCGTGGCCAGCGAGGCAATGGAGGTTTTGAGAAAAGTTCGGCGGGTGAATGAATGGCGTTTGTTCATGGCCTGTTGAGGTGGCAGGCATTGTGACACGCCCCGGCCGGGGGATATTCAGGGAAGTTTTTCGAGGGGCCACAAACGGGATTTGAACTTTGGCGCCAAGCCTCCTAGCCTCCGCATCGATATGACCAATCCCATCGCGCCGGCTCTCCTGAAATCTGTGCGTTCCGATGGACGACTTCCGGATCAATTGCGGCCGCTCCGGTTCCAGAACCACATCGCCCCCCACGCGACGGGCTCCACGCTGATCGAATGGGGCAACACACGCGTCATTTGTGGCGTAACGGTCGAGGAGACTGTCCCCCGCTGGATGAAGGAGCAGGCCGTGACGGGCGGCTGGATCACCGCCGAATACTCCATGCTCCCTTATTCCACTTTGCAACGAAAGGCACGGGACAGTTCCAAAGGGAAGATTGACGGGCGTTCCCAGGAAATTCAGCGGCTCATCGGCCGCTCGTTGCGTGCCGCCCTCAATCTTGAAAAGCTCGGCCCACGCACCATCTGGGTGGATTGCGACGTTTTGCAGGCCGACGGCGGCACGCGTACGGCCGCCATTACAGGCGCCTTTGTCGCCCTGTCGCTCGCTGTCAAAAAGCTGATCGACGCCGGCACCCTTGCCGCCAGCCCGCTCTCCCACGCCGTCGCCGCAGTCAGCGCCGGCATCGTCGAGGGTCAACCGGTCCTCGATCTTTGTTACACCGAGGATGTCGCCGCTGCGGTCGATATGAACGTGGTGATGAATGCCGCCGGCGAATTCATCGAGCTCCAGGGCAACGGCGAGGAGGCCACCTTTAGCGAAAGTCAGCTCGCCAGCCTGATCGCGCTCGCCAAATCCGGTATCCGCACGCTGTTCGAGCTCCAGAAAGCCGCCATCGGCTGATCCGCGCCGCGCCTGCTCCATGGCGCCTCCGCCCATGTCACGCGTCCCGCTTTGGAAAATTTCCCTGCATGTTTCCGGGGACGCCCTCGAAGCGGTCATGGAACTCTTCGAACGCATCCTCAACGTCCCGTGCGTTTCCTACCACGATTTGCGCACCGGCCGCACCACCGCTTCCAGCTATCTGTGCCAGCCTTCCGCCTGGTCGGACGAGATGAGGGCACACCTCGAAAGCGGCCTCGCCCATGTTCGGAGCTGTGGTCTCGATATCGGCCGCGGCCGGATCACCGCTGTTAAGATCAAAAGCGAAGACTGGGCCGAATCATGGAAGCGCCATTTTCACGCCATGGAATTTGGACACGCGCTCCTCGTAAAACCAGGTTGGATCCGCCGACGCCCGCGCGCCGGGCAGAAAGTGGTGATCCTCGATCCGGGACTCAGCTTCGGAACCGGACAACATCCCACCACCGGCTTCTGCTTGAAACAAATCGTCGCGCACCGGCAGCCGCGCGCGATGCAAACATTTTTGGATATCGGAACCGGGTCCGGGATTCTTGCCATCGCCGCCGCGAAGCTCGGCTACAGTTCCGTCACGGCCTTCGATTTTGATCCTGCCGCCGTCCGGGTCGCGCGCGCGAATGCGCGACGAAACCGGGTCACGCGGCGAATCCGGATCACCAAATGTGACCTCGCCGCCCAGCCGCTGCGGCATGTCCAAAAGTATGACATCGTATGTGCGAATCTCATCCACGATGTCCTGGTGGCGCAACGACGGCGGATTTTGAATTATCTCAAACCGGGAGGCGTGCTGGTGCTGGCGGGAATTCTGCAAACGCAGTTTGAGAAGGTCGCGACGGTTTATAAGAAGGCAGGTATTCAGTTGGTGGAGAGCCGCAAGGAAAACGAGTGGCGCTCAGGAACTTTCGCAAGAGCGGCAGCGCGCTAAAAATCTTTCCGGAATTGTTTGAACCTTCGCCCCAGCCGGCAGGTCAAACCTCGACCATGAGCTTCGGAGCTTTGGACGCCAGAGGTAGCCATTCCAGGCCCTGCCATCCCCAATCCTCTTCGGCACTCTTCCCGCTACGAAGCCAGTCTGAACCAGGAACCAACAAAAAATGAGCAAACCGATCCAGACACTCAGCGAAATCATTCGCAACCCCAAACACACATTCCGCAAGGCCGATGATCGCCCGGTGAAGGCTCAGAAGCACCGTTACGAGCGACGCAAAATTAAGGAGTTCATCAAACATGGCGATTGGTCGGAAGAAAATCCGTCGTAATGCCCTCGTCGTTTTTGCTGGCATCATTTTAATTCCCTGACCATTCGTTAATTCCATCGCCGCGAGCATTCGAACGGGCCAGTCCGTTCGCTGCGGGGGCTGGGAACAGCCTGTTCCCGCTGCTCAAATCTGAAACGCTTTCCGCAGCATTTGGATGCTTTTCAGAACGGCTGTGTCCGGATTCTCTTTGCCCTCCATTTCCAGCGATACAAATCCAGAATATCCCGCGTCGCCTAAAATGCGGGCGATGCGCCGGTAATCCAGCTCCAGCGTGTACCACTCGCCGCCGCCCGGATAAGTTTTCGCCTGAACGAAAACGGTGCTCGGCGCAATCTGCGCGAGTTTGTCATACGGATTTTCCAAAAAATTGCCGGTATCCATCAGCGCGCCCACCCACGGCGAAGGAACCCCGCGCACGATTCGCAGCAGGCCCTCGGGCGTGCGGCTGATGCCCCAATGATTTTCCACCGCAAGCATCACGCCTGCCGCCGCGGCTTTTGCTTCGCACTTTTTCAGCGAGTCGATGCACCAGTTGAAGGCGTCATCGTCGCTATATCCCGGCAGCCTGGGTTCCTCCCCGCGGGCTTTCATCAGGTCATCAAAGGACTTGATCGTGTTCCAGCGGCCGGAATTAATCCGCAGGCATGGCACGCCCAGCTCCGATGCAATCTCGATGCATTTCAAAGTGTGATCGATGTGCAGTTGCCGTTCGCTCGCATCGGGAGAAACAAAATTCTGATGGATCGAAAGGCAAATCAAACTGACCCCGCTCCGAAACGCATGACGCTTCAGGCGCCGTAAATACGCCCGATGCTCCGCCGTCAGCGGTTCCTTCTCCGGCAGGTCCATCTGCCGATGCAGTATGTCCACCCCGCTCACTCCCAACGCCGCCGCCTTCTCGACGACGGTCTCGATCGAGACTTTTTGCGATTTGAAATGCCAATAGGAATAGCTCGATATGCCCAGCTGAATCGGCTTGCGCGCGCGTGCCGGCGGCGCTGCGGAAATCTCCGAAGGCGATGCCGTCAGCCCAGTGCCAGCCAGCGCTGTCGTGATCAGGAAATTGCGGCGGGAAGTATTCATAAGCTTTGACCCCCGACGATAGGCAGGCATGGGCCGGAGAAAAGCGAAAAGCCGTCGCGCATTTTCCCTGCTGCATTCAACACCGTAGCGCAGACTTCCAGTCTGCCGTATCGCGGATTTCCAATCCGCAGGCGTTGGGAGTGCCTTTTGCAAAAGAAGTCTCAAGCCGCCTGCCGACTGGAAGTCGACGCCACATGCGGAATCGGTTGCTTCCGATAATTTTCATTCGCCATCCGCCGGTGTCTGGTGATTGCATTGCGCCCATGAAAATCTGCCCGTCCGGCGTGTCAGTGCTGCTGCTCGGCGCGTGCCTGTTCATCGAAGGAGCGGCGCTGAACGTTACGGCGGCCAGCTCGCCGTTGCGGGCGGGCGTCGCGACCACCGATATCACGCCCCCCATTGGCTACCGGATGTGCGGCTATTTTTATGAGCGGATCAGCACGGACACCCACGATCCGCTGTTCGCCAAGGCCGTCGTTTTTGAACAAAACCGCGAGCGTTACGCGCTGGTCTTTTGCGATCTCATCGGCATCGAAGGCGGCCTTGGCGCCATCGCGCGACAACGCGCCTCGCAGCGCGCCGGCATTCGGGCCGACCACATATTGATCTGCGCCACCCATTCGCACACGGGCCCGCTTTATTCAGGTGCATTGCGCCAGCATCTCCATCGTACCGCCATCGCCAGGGATGGCTTCGATCTTCGCGAGCGCATCGATTATCCCGATGTCCTCGCCGAACGCCTGGCCGATGTCATCGCCCGCGCCGCCCGGCATTTAGAGGGGGTCACGCTCAAGACCGCGCGCACCGAACAATTCGATCTGGCTTTCAACCGGCGTTACCACATGCGGGATGGCTCGGTAGTTTTCAATCCAGGAAAAACCAATATCAATGTCGTGCGCGCCGCCGGTCCAGTGGATCCCTCGGTCGGAATGATTTTACTCGGCGCGCTGAAGGATGACGCGCCCATCGCTTCCATCACCACCTTCGCGCTTCATTGCGACACCGTCGGAGGCACACAATTCAGCGGTGATTATCCGAATTATCTGGAACCCGAATTGCAACGGCGTCTCGGCTCCCGGCTGGTCTCCTGCTTCGGCAACGGCCCCTGCGGCGACATCAACCACATCGATGTCCGCAGTTCGCGCGAGCAGAAGGGTCACAGCGAAGCCGCCCGGATCGCCGGTGTCCTCGGAGAAACCGTGGGGCGCGCGTTGCATGACCTCAAACCGGTGAAGCCCTCCTTCGCGGTGGCCTCCGCCATCGTCGTGGTGCCATTGCAAACCAACACCGCCGCGGAAATCGCTGTCGCCCGCGAAAAAATGCCGCTCGTTGGAACTCGCAAACTCAAGTTCCTCGAGGAGGTGGAAGTCTGCCGCATTCTGGATCTCGCGCTCTGGAACCAGCTTCGCCGTCCCCTCGAGGTACAGGCATTTCGCGTTTCTGAAGACACCGCCATTCTCGGGTTGCCGGGCGAAATTTTCACCGAATTGGGAATGGCCATCAAAGCGGGATCACCATTCAAAAACACGATGGTGATTGAATTGTGCAACGACAACATTGCCTATGTTCCGACGCAAAAAGCCTTCGGCGAGGGCAGCTATGAAATCGTCAATTCGCGCGTCGCACCTGGCGGCGGCGAAATTCTCGTGGCCACCGCCATTCAGCTGCTCAAGGAATTGAAATCGAAGTGAGAATCTCAAGCTTGGCTGAGTTCAGGACTGATTAATATTCAGGGCTGGGTCGGATCAATGCTGGAGAGATCTCCCCGGACTTTATGTGCGCATTGCGCCCCGTAACGCCCGTCGGGAGAGATGCTCCTCCTCTCCCGCCCTTCGGGCACCCTCTCCTCCATTTCGGAAATGGAGGAGAGGGAGGGGGAGAGGAGGCGTTTCTGCTCGGCGGTTACTGGGCAGGGAGGGGCAGAGGAGGCGGTTCTATTCGGCGATTTGTTTGCACTTCCCCTTCGTCATTCGCCGCCGATAATCGGGAATGCAGATGATTCGAGACGCGTCCGACTTCGTTGAGTTGCCCGGATGAGCACCCACGCCATCCATCTGAGCTCCCAAGCCCGAGCGAATCTGCCGGCGCATGTCGCCGTGATCATGGATGGCAACGGCCGCTGGGCCAAACAACGGCATTTGCCGCGGGTCGAGGGTCATCGCGAAGGGGCGGAATCGGTTCGGGCAATCGTCAGGGCCGCCGGTGAAGCGGGCGTCAAGTATCTCACGGTGTATGCATTCTCTGTGGAGAACTGGAGCCGGCCGAAGGACGAGGTGGAGACGCTGATGAAGTACCTGGCGCGTTATCTAAAAAATGAGATCGGTGAACTGACGCGCAACAACGTCCGGCTCGAAGCGATCGGACAGATATATCGGCTGCCCGAGTTTGTGCAGGAACAACTCGCGAAAACCAAAAGTGCGCTGTCCAAAAACAACGGCCTGACGCTGATCCTGGCGTTGAGCTACGGCGGGCGCACCGAGATCATCGAGGCCGTGCGCGACATCGCAACGAAGGCGCAGAAGGGGACCATTGATCCGGCCGAGATCAACGAACAGACCATCTCCCAGCATCTTTACACCAAAAACTTTCCCGACCCGGACCTGCTTATCCGCACCAGTGGCGAGATGCGGGTGAGCAATTTTCTTCTGTGGCAAATATCGTATGCGGAGCTGGTGGTGACGCCGACGCTCTGGCCGGATTTTCGCAAGGCGCAACTGTTCGAGGCACTGGAGGAATACGCGCGACGCCACCGCCGTTTCGGCGCCGTTTGATGGGATGGCGACCGGGAGTGGCGATGCGGTTGAGAACTGGACGCTTGCGTGTCGCGAGCCGCGTCTGATATTTTGAATTCGACACGGACGACTCCGAGAGTCCCCGGCGTCTCGCCCGCACGCATTCGGAACCCGGCGGAGGACGGGAAGCAAGATGCAGGGAGATGGTGAGTGTGAGGAGTGAGAGGTGAAAGTTGTCAGTGGCGGTGCCTGCGGACGGTTGGCAGGTGTGACAGTGAGAGTGCCCGCGTGGCGGAATTGGCAGACGCGCTAGATTCAGGTTTTCATTTTCATCGATTTCTCACCCTTTCTCACGATTGCTTCAACAGCAATAAAATCCCCGTAGTTATTGGTCGGAATGCGTGTCAGCCAATGTCGACGGGATCGTTCCAGCGAAAGTCGAAACTAGCACAAAAACTAGCACAAACCGGAAATGTCTAGTGCTTAAGCAGGCTGTGCCTATTCTTACTCTTCGCCCGATCTATGAAGGGTTGACCAATAAGTTGACTCACGGTTGACCATCCTGGGTTGATGCAGTCCTCCGATTTTGACTCTCTAACGAAAACCGCAAGACCCAGGCGGTAAGACTGGTGTTCGATCCGACGTTTCTCCCCGTGGTTACAACGTCCGCGTGAAACTCGCGCGACTGAGGGGGTCCGGGCGCAGTTTCAAGCAATCCCGCGTTTAACGAAGGGCGCTCTTGGCACTTTTTGTTCCCGAGCAAATTCTCCGGCCTGAGCCCGTCGGGTGAATTCTTGCGCCGCCTCGTCGGTTAGGTAGACGCGCCCGGCGATATTGATCGTTTTCAACCATCCTCGTTTACGAAAACGCCAGGCCGTTACTGGCGAAAGCCCTGCGTGCTGGCACCAGCGTGTGAGCGCGACAAATCCCGATCGTATCTTAGGAGGCTCGAGTACTTTCATGTTGTTGCGAAGTTAAGCAAACCGGCAGGCATCTGGAGGTGTATCTGGCTCACAAACTTGGCGGTTCGCCCCGCAATTCCATTCCGAACCAAGCGTGACCTTGCGATGACGTTCAGTTCGTTTCACGCGACGTTTCCATCATTCAAATCGTGGCTGGTAGGTATCATCTGCGGATACTTGCGAGGCCAACTAGGATCCCTTTCTCTGCCGAAAAAATCCCGTCATGCGCGGAATCCTAAAAGCAAGCTTCCGGAGCCGCGCGGCGGGTCAAGGTGGAGACGCAGGGGAAACAGGGGCGTTCGACCTTGACGCGACGCCCGGCGACATACAATGGCAACGCTCGATTCCTGCGCACCGAATGAGCGCGACTGCCAACAGGCGATTTCTGCAAGCGCTCCTTGCACAATGGAATCCTCGGACTTTCTTTGCCCGAACAATTCCAGGAATTTGTGCGGACCGCAGCTGGGTTAAACGAGGACAGACACGAATATTTCTTGGCGAGACTGTTGTCGTGAGCGCGGTCCAGATGTGCTTGGAGGATGCCGCTGATTGGCCACGAACTGTCCAGATTCCTGGTCAACCCTCTGCCTTTGTGTGGTCGTGGACAGTCTGCGGACTACCCGCGGACTTTCATTGACGTGGACAGGGTTCGGAAACGTTATGTTCTCGGAAGCAGACTGAACGCGGTCACGGACGCCCCGCGGAATTG
>JBEEGQ010000126.1:0-9050 GCA_041166945.1 Verrucomicrobiota bacterium | reverse complement strand
GGGCCCAGCCGGTTTCGCAACGCCCGCCGATGTTGGTACCGTCGACGCGCACGAATGTCGCGCCTTGATCGCTGCTTTTCCACAGACCCTGATCGTTGACGACCATGAAGACCTCGCCCGAGATGCGATCCACGGTCACCCCCGCCGTCGGACCTGCGTAACCAGGTTTGACCTGCGAGGTCACCGCGTCGGAAATGTTCACCCACTCGGCGGCGACCGCTGCAAATGGGCTGAGCAGAAGAAGAATCCAGGCGTTCATTTTGTCCCGATGCAATAGAGGTTTTTGTTGCCGCGTAAAAGGATTCGGCCGCCCGAAACCGCAGCGCTGGCGCGATTCTCCTCGCCGATATCGTTCGTCGCCAGGACATCCAGCTTCGGCCCCGCCCTGGTGACGTAACTTTTGCCGGCGCTTGCCCAAAAAATTCTGCCGTCGGCGGTGGCTATTGGACTAGCCCATGTGGAAATACCGGGGAGGCGCTCGTTAAAAACCAATTCGCCAGTGGCGAGATCGATGCATTTCAGGATCTCGGGGTTGTGGGTGCGGAACACCCACGCGTTGGTGGGCGTCTCCGGCTGACGGCCGTTCGCGCTCACGCATATTGCCGACGATAATCCTTCCGGCAGCTGCGGGAATGTCCACTTCAAGTGCGTGCGCGTGACGTCGCCTGTCCCCGTGGGTTCGACGCAAACCGCTTTGCCGCCGCGGCCGCTGTCCGAAAAAACCAGCCCGCCGCCAAAAGCGGGCGACGCCGCATCCCCCGGCGCGGCGCACCACCACAACACGTCCCCCGTCGCGGGATCCAGGCCCTGGATGGCGTTCGACGCGCTCACCAGCATCTGTTTTTTTCCCCGGACGGTAACGATTGCCGGCGTGCTGTGGGCAAAGGCGACCTGCGGACGTTTCGCCTCCCATCGCACTTCGCCCGTGTTGGCATCGAAGGCGATGATGCTGGAAGTCTTGTTGTTCTGATCGCAATCGAGGATCACCGTGTCACCGTAAAGAATCGGGCTGCTTCCCATCGCGACGTCAAAATTCAATTTCTCGAGTTCGCGACGCCAGAGGATCCGTCCCTCCCAGTTCATCGCGGCAATGACCGCTGAGCCAAACACCGCGAACACCCTGGCGCCATCCGTGCAGGGAGTGGGCGCTCCGTAGCCGCCCCGAAGATCCTTCAACACCCACGGACCCGCCGGCACCTGCGTGTCCCAGCGTGTCGTGCCATCCTGACGCGCCAGGCACACCACGTGATGCTCCAATGGCTGATTCACCGAATAGGTGATGAAGACATGTTCGCCCCAGACGATGGGCGAGGAATAGGCATTGTCGCTTTTCGGCAACGCCGCTTTCCAGAGAACGCCCTCGCCCGTCCGCCCATTCCACACGAGCGGCAGATTGGTTTCGTCGCAATAACCCAGGCCGGTCGGCCCTCGAAATTGAGGCCAGTGAGCCGCCGATGCCACTGACGAGGCGAGGTGCATCGTGATGACAGAAAGCAAAACGATCGACTGGACGACCGCGCGCCTTGACGCCTTCGGTTGGATGTCCGTTCCTGGAAACATTTGGGTCGAACGGGAGATTGAGCCATTGGGCGGTTGAACGCAAGCAACCGGCGGAGCCCGATCCGGCCCGGCCCGCGGCATCCATGCCACACCCGTTTACAGCCGGGGTTCCTCAGAGGAGACCCATAATTTCTCCTGAGTTTCGCGCGGACCCTCAGGGGGACCGATTTACGGCCGCGAAAGAACGCAAGGAACGCAAAGAGACAGAGCGGATTAGAACCAATTCCAGCTATTCGAGGAGGCGATTGTCTGATTCACTTCCAACAGCATGAAAACTTCATCCATCTCCCGACGCATCTTTCTCAAAGGCACCCTCACCGCTGCGGCGGGCGCGGGGCTGACCTCCGCATCCTTGTCGGCGGCCGAATCGTATGGCGGAAACAAGATCCCATTCGGCCTCCAATTGTATTCGGTCCGTGAAGAGTGCGCGAAGGATCTCGACGGCACCGTCACGGCCGTGGCGAAGATGGGATATAAGGGTGTGGAGTTTGCGGGATACCATGGACGCGACGCGAAGACATTGCGGAAGCTGCTGGAGGATGTGGGGCTCAAATGCTGCGGCACCCACCTGGCCCTGGACACATTGTTGGGTGACAATCTTTCAAAAACCGTCGAGTTCAATCAGATCCTCGGGAATCAGTTCCTGATCGTCGCCAGCCTGCCGGCGAAATACACAAAGAGCCGCCAGACCTGGGAAGAGGCGGCCGATCAATTCAGTGAGGTGGCTGAAAAGCTCAAGCCGCACGGGATGCGCACCGGCTATCACAACCACAGCATCGAATTCAAACCGATCGACGGCGCCGTGCCCTGGGACGTTTTTTTCAAGCGGGCGAAGAAGGAGGTGGTGATCCAATTCGACACGGGCAACGGCGTGGCCGCAGGCGGCGATCCGGTGATTTACCTGAAGAAATTTCCCGGCCGCGTCGCCAGCGTGCACGTGAAGCCCCATTCCAAATCCAAACCGAACGCGCTCATCGGAGACGACGAGCAGCCATGGAAGGAGATCTTTCGACTCTGCGAGACTGTCGCCGGCGTGGAGTGGTACATCATCGAATACGAACAGGACGCCTACCCGCCGCTGGTGAGCGTTCAGAAAACACTCGAGGTGATGCGGCGGTGGGGAAAGTGCTGAACCCGGCCTTCAGGCGAGGAGCGGGTGCGCTTTCGCGGGGTCGATGCCCAGGTCCTTGATCGCCTGCGACAAGAATTTCTTGTCGACCAGCCCGCGTTTTTCCAGCGCGCTCAGAGTCGCCAGCACCACACATGGCGTGTCGATCTCAAAGAAACGGCGCAGGCGCTCGCGCGTGTCGCTTCGGCCAAATCCGTCCGTTCCCAGCGTGCTCAATCCCCCCGGCACCCACGGGGCGATCTGGTCGGGAACGATTTTCATGAAATCACTCACGGCCACGAACGGTCCCTGCTCCTTTTCCAAGGTCTCCTCGAGATAGGATTTCCGCGGCGCATCCGTCGGATGCAGCATATTCCAGCGTTGCGCCGCCAGGGCGTCGTTCCGCAACTGCTTGTAACTAGTCGCGCTCCAGACGTCGGCGCTCACATCATAACGTTCGGCGAGAATTTCCTGCGCCGCCAGCGCGGTGCGAAGAATGGGACCGCTTCCGAAGATTTGGGCCTTGTGCTTCTTTCCGGCGGGGCCGGCCTTGAATTTGTAAAGGCCCTTCAGCACACCCTCCGCGCAACCGTCGGGCATCGCGGGCATCGGGATGTTCTCGTTATAAAGGGTGAGATAATAAAAAATATTCTCGCCCTCCACATACATCCGGCGCAGGCCATCCTGGAGGATGATGGCGATTTCGTAGGCGAACGCGGGATCGTACGTGAGCAGGTTCGGGATGGTGCTGGCCAGCAGCAGACTGTGGCCGTCCTCATGCTGAAGGCCCTCGCCATTGAGGGTGGTGCGCCCGGCGGTGGCTCCGAGCAAAAAGCCCTTCGCCATGATGTCGCCCGCCAGCCACATTTGATCGCCGATGCGCTGGAAACCGAACATCGAGTAATAAATGTAGAAGGGGATCATGTGGATCCCGTGCGTGGCGTAGGCGGTTCCCGCCGCCGTAAAACTCGCCATCGATCCCGCTTCGTTAATTCCCTCCTCGAGGATCTGGCCGTCCTTCGATTCGTAATAAGGGAGCGAAGTGGCGCTGTCCACGGATTCGTAAAGCTGGCCCTTGGGCGAATAAATCCCGATTTCACGAAACAGACCGTCCATACCAAACGTCCGCGCCTCGTCCGGAATGATCGGCACAATGTTCCGCCCGATGTCCTTGTTCCGCAGGAGCGCGCTGAGCATCAGGACAAACGCCTTTGTGGTGCTCGCGGAGCTTTTGTCATCGCCTTTCAGGAAACGGGCGAAATCGGCCAGCGCGGGAACTTTCAACGGCACGGCCTTGACCGTGCGCTTCGGCAGAAAACCCCCGAGCGCCTTGCGTCGCTGGTAAAGATACTTCATTTCCGGGCTCTCCTCGGGAGGCCGGTAGAACGGGGTTTCGACGATGTCCTCGTCGTTCATCGGGATGTTGAACCGCGAGCGAAATTCGCGCAGCTCCTTCTCGTTCATTTTCTTTTGCTGATGCGAGATGTTGCGACCCTCCCCCGCCTCGCCCAGTCCGTAACCCTTGATGGTCTTTGCCAGGATGACCGTCGGCTGGCCCTTGCATTCCATCGCCGCCTTGTAGGCTGCGAAAACCTTTTTCGAATCGTGGCCGCCCCGGTACATCTTCCGCAGTTGTTCATCCGTCAGATGATTCACCATCGCGAGCAATTCGGGGCTGGTGCCGAAGAAATGTTTTCGAATGTAGCTTCCGGGTTCGACGACGTATTTTTGGTATTCGCCGTCCACGGTTTCCTCCATGCGCTTGACGAGCAGCCCATGGGTGTCCTTGGCAAGGAGATCATCCCAATCCGATCCCCAGATGACCTTGATCACATTCCAGCCGGCGCCGCGAAAGACCCCTTCGAGTTCCTGGATGATCTTGCCGTTGCCTCGAACGGGGCCGTCGAGCCGTTGGAGGTTGCAGTTGATGACCCAGCAGAGGTTGTCGAGATTTTCACGCGCGGCGAGGGCCACCTGTCCGAGCGTTTCCGGCTCGTCGGTCTCGCCGTCGCCAATGAACGCATAGACGCGAGGTTCACGGTCCCATTTCACCAACCCCCGCGCCTGCAGGTACCGATTAAAACGCGCCTGATAGAGCGACAGGATGGGCCCCAAACCCATGGAGACCGTTGGGAACTGCCAGAAATCCGGCATCAAATAGGGATGCGGATAGGAGGAGAGTCCGCCACCCTCCGCGAGTTCCTGCCGGAAATGTTGAAGGTGTCGATCGTCCAGTCTCCGTTCGAGGTACGCGCGGGCATAATTTCCGGGCGTGGCATGGCCTTGAAAATAGACGAGGTCGGCCGGCTGTCCGTCGTCGCCCCCGCGGAAAAAGTGGTTATAACCCACTTCATACAACGTGGCACTGCTGGCGTAGGTGCTGATGTGGCCGCCGAGACCATCGTGCTTGCGATTCGCGTTGACGACCATCGCCATCGCATTCCAGCGCAGGATGCTCTTGATGCGCGTCTCGATGCGCCAGTCACCGGGATAAGGGGGTTCTTCGCTGACCGGGATGCTGTTGACATATGGGGTCATGGTAGGACCCGAGACCGTAATGCCGGCTTCGCGAAGACGTTCGGTAAGGCTGTCGAGAAAGAACGCGGCATGGGCGGGGCTTTGGTTCTTCAGGATCGATTCCACGACGTATTCGAGGCTCTTAAACCATTTGCGGGTCTCCTCGCCCGCAGGTTTGGCAGGTTCGTGAGTGGACGCGCTCCACGCCGCCGCGGCGCTCAACATCGCGGTGTCACCCGCCTTCAACTTCGGTTTGTCAGTCACGCCCGGCAGCATAACAACGCGCTGAAGGCGATGCAAAGCGATATGCGGCGGCTGGCGACTCCGCAGAAAAACTTCAGTGTTCGGGCCCGAACACACTCGCGAGGATCAGTTCCTTGATTTTCCAGATGAGCGCCATGGTCATCGCGACGGGGAACAGCGCGAGCAGGATGAAGATCTGGACCCGTCCACGCTCGAGCAGGGCGATGAGCGGGACGGCCTGCTGCGGGAGTGGCGTGACCCTGAGGATCCAGCCGATGAACCGATCGGGCATCCCGGGATCCAGCCGCAGCATCAGCGCATAGGCGCTCAAGGCGGTGAGAATGATCACCAGCCACGTCCGGTTCAACGAGGTGAACAAACGCGTTTCGTGGCGCAAGGTCTCATCGGGCAACATGGCGGCAAGGCGCGCCAGCACGGGATTGAGACAGATTAAAAACAGCAGCCCGGTAAAAATCAGCGTTTGCACCACCGCCGTGAGGAAATGGTGCGAGGGCACACGGCTCCACCAATAAAGAAACGGGGAGAGCCCGAAGTTGACGAGGGCCAAAAACCGCGCGCGATCGAGCGCCGCGATCCAGGGGCGCTCCTGTTTTTGAAAATGACAAAGGAGGCTCAGGCCATAGCAAAGGGCGGCGGTGACGATCAGGGCGGGAACAACGCCAAACTGGCGGAACCATTCCCCGAGGGCGGTCATGGTGCATACCACCAGCGCCAGGGGGAGGAACCAGAAGAGGATGGACAGGCCGCGAACCATCCGGCCCAAGGCGCCGAGCAATTCCGCATTGGGTGGCGTTTCGCTCATAACGACGGGCGGAGAATGGGCGGAAAAATGTGTCATTCACCGTCCGCGCCAGGCGGGCTAGCTCAGATGCTCAAATAAGTATACCCTTTGAGGCCGCGCTCGTAGTCATCGAGCAACCGCATCCCCTCCGTCGGTTTCATGCGGTCTCCCTTGATGGCTTCGTCGATCTGCGCCTTCATGCGCCGCTTCAGCTCGTTTTCGTCATACTGCACCGACGCGAGCGCCTGGACGATGGTGGTGCCCTCGATGATTTCCTCCACGTAATAACCGGTGGGCTCGTCGGGCTCCAGAAACACGTGCACCTCGTTGACGCGGCCAAAAAGATTGTGGAGATCTCCCATGATATCCTGGTAGGCGCCCATCAGGAAGAACCCAAGGTAATAAGGTTCCATCGCCCCATTGCCATTTTGCCGGAGCGCGTGCATGGGCAGCGTGTCGCGCACATCGCGCAGATCGATGAACTTGTTGATCTGCCCGTCCGAATCGCACGTGATATCCACCAGCGTTCCCTCGCGAGTCGGCCGTTCCCCCAGCCGGCTCACCGGCATGATGGGGAAAAGCTGCCCGAGCGCCCAATGGTCGAGCAACGATTGGAACACCGAAAAGTTGCAGAGATATTGATCGCCGAGACTGTCCTCGAGTTTGCGGATCTCCTCGGGGATGTAAGCCTGCCCGCGAAAGCTCGCCACCACTTCGCGGCTGATCTCCCAGTATAAAGTTTCGATCTTCGCCTTGTCGGGCAATTCCAACATGCCCAGCGTGAACATGTGATGCGCATCGTCGCGACGCTCGAGCGCATCGTGGAACGCCTCGAGCTTGTTCGACTTCCCCAGGTTCCGCCGGATATCACACAATTCGCGCACCAGCGGGTGTTCGACTTCGCCGCACTGCGCCTCCTCGTTGGCCCGGATTTTTTCGATCGCGCCGAACACCTCGACCACCAGGACGCTGTGATGCGCCACGATCGCGCGCCCGCTTTCGCTGATGATATCCGGATGGGGCACCTTCTCCGCGTTGCAGACATCGGCGATGTAATAAACGATGTCGTTGGTATATTCCTGGAGCGTATAATTGACCGAGCTGTCGAAGGCGCTTCGGCTGCCGTCATAATCGACGCCCAACCCGCCGCCGACATCCATGAACTGAATTTGGAACCCCATCTTGTGGAGCTTGGCATAAAAGCGGGCCGCCTCCTGCACCGCTTTTTTGACCGTGAGAATATCGGGCACCTGGGAGCCGATGTGGAAGTGAAGCAGCCTGAAGCAATGGTCGAGTCCTTCGCTCTTTAGCAGCGCGGTGGCCGTCAGGAGCTCGGAGGTGCTCAGACCAAACTTGGCGTTTTCCCCGCCGCTCTCCGCCCAGCGCCCCGCCCCTTTGGCCAGCAGCCGCGCGCGGATGCCGATCAACGGCTCGACGTTTGCCTGTCGCGAGAGGGTGATGATTTGGCGCAGCTCCTCGAGCTTCTCGACCACCATGATGACTTTTTTCCCGAGCTTGATCCCGAGAAGGGCCATCCGGATGAACTCGGCATCCTTGTAGCCGTTGCAAACGATGAGCGCGCCCGCCTGGTTTTGGAGCGCCAGCCCCGCGAACAGCTCGGGTTTGCTCCCCACCTCGAGCCCGAAGTTGAACGGCTTGCCGGCATCGAGGATCTCCTCCACCACTTCCCGCAGCTGGTTCACCTTGATCGGGAACACCCCGTGATACTGGCCCTGGTAGCTGTATTCCTTGATGGACCCACGGAACGCCAGGTTGATGGCCTCGACCCGGTGCCGGAGGATGTCCTGAAACCGGATCAGCAATGGGAACTTGAGCCCTCGGGCGCGCGCCTCCTCGGCGACGTCGCTGATGGCAATCTCGGCGCCGGTTTCCTGTAGCGGCCGCGCGACGACCTGGCCCGCTTCATTGATGTCGAAATAGCGCGCCCCCCAGCTGGGAATATTGTAGAGGTTTCGGGCGGCCTGGATATCCCAGGGAGGCGAAGGCGGTTCACTCACAGTCATTTTTCAAACGAGCGCACTATAGGAAGGTGAACATGGATTGCAACAAGCGACTGAAGGATTCGCACAGCTCCGGTGCAGCGTGAAGTTGCCGGTGGCCGTCCGTGCCGGGAGGGATTCGCCACGGTAGCGCAGACTACCAGTCTACTGTATCGCGGATTTCCAATTCGCACGCGTGGGGAGTTGCCTTTTGCGCCAGGATTGTCATCCGCCTGCCGACTGGAAGTCGGCGATACAACAGACTGGAAGTCTGCGCTACGTGCGGAATGGCTCCCACCCAGCCGCGCGATCAGGAGGCGGGCACCTTGTTGATCGTGTTGAAGATCTCCGCTCCCACCGGCGTGCCGTCCGTCGCCTTGATGTGGCATTTGATCTTCATCTGCATCACTGGCTGCAAATCGGGTATTTCCAGGAACACCGTTTTCCTGTCCGCGCGCAGCTTCGCCGAAATCATCAGCACCTTGTCGTGACCTTTTCGTGCCGGCTCGCTGACCGAGAAATCCGGCGAGCCGTAGGCCTCGGTCCATTTATAGTTCCATTGCTCGATGTCATAGTTTTGAATATCGTTCGCAGCGGCCGCATCCAGCGCGACGCCAAACTGGATCTCGATGCCATTCTTTCGAACGTGCATCTGGAGGGGTGCCTGAACGGGCTGCCCGGTGTAGCGCACCCGCTGAAATCCGCCCTGCCGCCGCCCGTTCGATTGCCAGACCACCAGCCCCGCCAGGTAGAGCTGGCCGTCGCCGGGATTGAAACGCCCGCGCATGATTCCCGTGTCGAACTTGAGTGGAAACTTCAC
>JBEEGQ010000125.1:0-3455 GCA_041166945.1 Verrucomicrobiota bacterium | reverse complement strand
TATTCGTTATTTTTGTTATCTTCGGTTTGGGCTGGGGGGACATGTCCCCGCTTTTCCTGCGTCGTGATTGGCTGAGCCTAGTCGAAGCGCGGAGCCAAAGCGGTGGCATGCCACCGCAGTCCAAGGTCCAAATTGCATGTTTCCCGCCAGGCGGGCGTCGCCCCTCACTTCGGGCCGACGCAAAAGAGGCTGCGGGTGGTGCGAATAAACAGATGCTTTTGGCTGATCGGTATGGACGCGCGCAGGTTATTTTCCCCTTCGGCCATGGCGACGCTGTGCAGAAGCTTGAATTCCGATCCGCCCGCCTGCACCACGAAGACCTCGCCGGGAAAATTCATCATGTAGATCCGGCCATCCGCGGCAGTCGGTGAGCATTGAAAAATTCCCTTTGCCGGCAGGCTTCCGGACCAGTCGATTTTTCCCGAAGGATCCACACAAAGCAGTTTCTTTTTGGCGCCGTTAAGGACGTAAAACTTGCCCTTGTAAAAAAGCGGCGTGGGCACGTCGCTGGTGAGTTCGCGCGTCTCCAGCGACCGCGCCGCCGTCGAGGCATCTTCGGTGGATTGAACGTAGCTCTGCCACGCCAGGCCCGAGGTGGTCAGCTTGCCTTTGCCCCCGAGTTTGACTGCATAGATCGGAGCGTCCTTGGGCCCGCAGGCCAGCGCAATGCCCGCCCCGGCAACCGGCGAAGGGACAAGGCGCCAATCGCCTTTGTGCGTCGGGTTCCATGTTCCCCAGCGCCAGAGCTCCTGGCCGTTCGCGGGGTCATGGCCCGTCAGGCAATCGCCGCCGACGACCAACAATTCCGGTTTGCCATTATGCACATAGGGCACCGGGGTGGTGAATGCCTCGAGCGACTCGGATTGCGCCTCGCTGGGTCGCACCGCACGCCACAACTCCCTGCCCGTCGCCGGATCCAGCGCCAGCAGATACGATTCGTTCGGTCCATCCAAACGGCCCCGTCCATCGACCGGCTTGTCACGCTGGAGGACCTGGAGGTAAAGCCGCCCATTGTAAAGCAGCGGGCTGCTGCTGAACGTCCACAGAAATGCGAAAGGCCCGTAATCCTTTTGAATGTTGCGCCGCCATGTCTCCTTTCCTTTAAAATCCAGGCAGACCAAATCTCCCAGGCCGAAAAAAAACCACACATGTTTGCCGTCCGTGACTGGAGAAGAATTTGAAAAGGTGCTCATCCGGTCCCTGCCGAAACCCTCCGAGACCTTGACGCGCCACAATTCCCGGCCCGTTTTGCGATCCACCGCGATGGCGACGCACGTTTTGGCGGCTTCATCAGTGGACGCAATAAAGACATGGTCACCCCACACGATGGGTGTGGCGCCGCTGGGTCCCGGGAGCGGCGCATTCCACAGGATATTTTCCGTCCGGCTGAAAGTCACGGGCGCGCCCTGTTCCGACGAAGATCCGTCGTGATTCGGTCCACGCCACTGGGGCCAGTTGGCGCCGCGGAGAGAATTTGCGATCGAGAGAGCGGCCAGCAGGATGAGGACGGCGTGTTTCATTGTTCTTGATGCATCAGTCCCGTGGAAAGGCATGCCCGCGGGACGGCGAGCTTTTAGTCCCGCCTCGGACGCAAGACAAGCGGGAATCGGTGTGCCAATTCCTTTTGACGCTGCCGATGTCATCCCTTAGCGTTCCCAGCCTGTTTTGAAAAGGTTCGCATGATCGGATTCATCGTCAAAAAGCTCATCGGGTCCAAAAACGACCGGGAAGTGAAAAAACTTCGGCCGTTGGTTTCGAAAATTAACGAGATTGAAGCCGGCCTTCAATCGAAGCCGCCGGAGTATCTCCGCGAGAAAACTGCCGAATGGAAGGCGCGCTGCGCTGCCATCACGGACATCGAGGAATTGCGGGTCACACTCGAAGAGATTCTCCCCGAGGCCTTTGCCGTGGTCAAAAATGCCTGCCGCCGGTTGTGCGGCACCGATGTCAGCGTGCGCGGTCATCCGCTCCGGTGGGAAATGGTGCCCTTCGATGTACAGCTCATCGGCGGCTGGGCCCTTCACAGCGGACGCATCGCGGAAATGGCCACCGGCGAAGGAAAAACCCTCGTCGCCACCGCACCCGTCTACTTGAACGCCCTCTCGGGCCGCGGGGTCCACGTCGTCACCGTGAACGATTATCTCGCCGCCCGCGATGCCGAATGGATGGGAGCGGTCTACAAATACCTCGGATTGACGGTCGGGGTCATCCTGCATGACCAGGATCCGCAGACGCGCCGCGAACAGTACAATTGCGACATCACGTACGGGACCAATGCCGAGTATGGATTCGATTACCTGCGCGACAACGGCATGGCCTCGCGCAAGGAGGAGCAGGTTCAACGGGGCCATTATTTCGCCATCGTTGACGAAGTGGATTCAATTCTGATCGACGAGGCGCGCACGCCCCTCATCATCAGCGGCCCGACGGTCATCGGCACCGACCAGGGAATCTACAACCGGTTCAGGCCGCTGGTGGAATCCATCTTCAGCGCCCAGTCGCGTCTTTGCCAGCGGTTCCTCAAGGAGGCGGAGGATCTCCTCAAAAAACTGCGTCCCGAGGATGGATCGAACCCGCAAAGCACGGATGAACTCGAGCGCGAGATCGGGCTGCTGCTTTACCGGGTAAAATTGGGAACCCCGCGGGCCGAGGGGCTGTTGCGCCTCCTCGAGGTGCCCGAGAATCTCAAGTTGATGAACAAGGCTGAGTTGCTGCTTCATGCCGACCAGTCCAAAAAGGAACTCTACGCCCAGAAGGAGGAGTTGTTCTTCGCGATGGACGAGAAGAGCCACGACGCCGATCTGACCGAGAAAGGACGGCAGTTCCTCAGCCCGCAGGATCCGGACGCCTTCATGCTGCCGGATCTCGCCTCGAAATTTCACGAGGTCGACACGGGGCCGGAACCCGACGCCCACAAGCGGCTCGAGATGAAAACCAAGCTCCAGCAGGAGCTGGAGGGCAAGGCCCAGACGATTCATACCATCTCGCAGCTGCTGAAGGCCTACGCGCTCTATCTAAAGGACGTGCAATACGTCGTGCAGGAAAACAAGGTCATCATCGTCGATGAAAACACCGGCCGCCTCATGACAGGCCGCCGGTGGAGCGACGGCCTTCACCAGGCGGTCGAGGCGAAGGAAGGCGTGGAGGTCGAGCGCGAGACTCAAACTTACGCGACGATTACCATTCAGAATTATTTCCGGCTTTATCACAAGCTGGCCGGAATGACGGGCACGGCGGAAACCGAGGCGCAGGAATTCTTCGACATCTACAAGCTCGGGATGTTGATTATACCAACGAACATGCCGTGCATCCGGAAGGACGCGCATGACACGGTTTACAAAACACGGCGCGAGAAATTTTCCGCCGTGGTCCGCGAAATCCAGGATATCCATTCGAAAGGCCGGCCGATCCTTGTCGGCACCATTTCGGTGGAGGTCAGCGAGATGCTTTCAAAG
>JBEEGQ010000124.1:0-2705 GCA_041166945.1 Verrucomicrobiota bacterium | reverse complement strand
CTTTTTCGCGCCGCGGTCCCAGACCATTTCATCGGGTCGGGCCGATTCAACCTTCGGATCCCCTTCCGGGTTGTCCTCATAGTCCAGACGGGTTTCCGTCCAGCCCATGCCGCACACGACCAGATCTGGCTGCGCATTTGAAGCAGCGGTTGCCCGATGCGATCGACCTGAAGATCGACATTGGTGGTCTCAACGCAGTTTTCACACGGCACCGGAATCAATGGTCGATACCGAACGGCGCGCGTGTGCGGCGGGACGGACGCATCATTACGGTGTCGCGCCCGAGAGAAACAAATTGCGATTTTGGAGAGGGCCCATTTTCCACGCTCGTCCTTCGTTGGGGCGATGTCTCTACCGCCTACTACTCGACCGGCATCAAGAATATCGAAGTCCGCATGGCCGTGACGCCGCCCTTGCGCATTGCGATAAGCCTGCCAGGCTTCGCACGTAAGATATTCGGTATGCCATTCGTACAATCGTTTCTGAAGGCACAAATTGCCCGCATGCCAGAAGGCCCCAGCGATGAGGTATTGCGCACCGGTCGCAGGGTGCTGGTGGGCGTCACCAATACCAACGGCGAGAACGCACGCGCCCGTGTGACCACAGGCCAGGGCAATTTGCTAACGGCTCAGGCCGGCGTGGAGATCGCACGGCGAGTCATCGTCGGTGAAGTCAAAGTGGGTTTCCAGACGCCCAGCCTCTTGTACGGCTCGGATCTCATCCTGCAGTTCGAGGGCGCCACACGCGAGGAACTGAAATGATTGAGTTCACCCAAAGGTGACCTGACAGTGCGTCGCCACGTCCGCACATGGCACTTTTTAGACATGCCTGCTTGCCTTCTGGATGTCTGCTTTCGGGGGAGGATCGGAAGTCGAGCGATCCAAAGGTCGGGGCAAAAAGCCGGTGTCCGCACCATCATGGAAGCGCATTGCTCCACGCTTGAATGTCTCATTCAAAGATCTACCGGTAACTCTTTCGCTCCGCTCGTGGATTCACCTCGCCGCGGGCCTGGTAGGTCCGCCTTCGCTCTCATCGTGCTGCTTTTCGCTTTTCTCACGCTTTCTCAAATCCCGGGCGATTTCGTCAACCGAGGTTTCACGGGCGAGCTCATCCGGTGCGCAATCCTCGTCATTATCGACATCCAGTCTTTTCGCAATCCGCTGCAAGATCCGTAAAGACCGGGTCGCTTCCTTTTCGGCAAGGAGGTTGATCTGGAGTTCGAGGTGATCGCGCCGCTCCAGCGTCCGGTCAATGGTGCTCTGGCGGATCAGCACGCAGGAAGTAAGGAGAACGGCTTCAAGCGCAAGGATCGTGGCCAGCAAGGGGAATGGATACTCATCGAAGGCCTGGTGAATGAAATTAAGATTGAAGATGATCCAACATAACACGAACGCGGACTGAAGAACGACGAACTGCATGGTGCCAACGAACCATCCGATCCAGTGAAAGATTCGGTGATGAGCTGCGAGCGCCTGTTCGTCCTGCTTTTCAACCCGCAGGATCGCATCAATGTTTTCGGCAGGCGACGTTTCAGATTTGTCCCCTGCCGCGGCGCGCATCAACTTGCAATCCTGTCGGCCGCGCGCCGCGCCGACTTTTGCGTTTTATCGAGTGTCTCGTCGCCCGCCTTTTCGGCGCTCGCCCTTGCCTCGCATTTGCTTCGGATATCTTCCAGCTCATCGTCGGTGAGGTGCTCGATGCCGACCAGCGAATTCCGCGCCGCACCCACGCGGATAAGTTCGTCAAGCTTGACCTGTATGGCCGCGCTGTCGCGGTTTTGCGAGTTCTGAATCAAAAACACCATCAGGAAGGTCACGATTGTCGTACCGGTGTTGATCACCAGCTGCCATGTGTCGGAGAAGCCGAAGAGCGGGCCGCTGACAGCCCACACGATGACGACACCCGCCGCCAGAATAAAGGTCGACGCACGGCCTGCTGCGAGCGACGTCCTGTTGGCGAGTTCGCCAAAGAACTTGGATACGCTCGAGGCCTCTTTAGCCTGCTTCTTACCGCTCATGTTTGCCCCTGTAGCCGGCGGGTTAAGCGGTTTGGGCGCACAAAGTTCCCATGCCTAGGAACCGTTGCCCAACATGCACATTATTTCGTCAGATGGCGCGAGGCGCGCCGTTCCTTTGGAGCTTGAAATCAATGATCGATACTGTCGTGGTTGCCCCGGGAGATGCGTCGGGCTCATCGCTTGCGGGTGTGTCCTGGCCTTCCATTGTAGCCGGCGCGGTCGCTGCCTGTGCAATGACCCTTGTGCTGCTCGCCTTCGGCACCGGCCTCGGTCTCAGCATGGTTTCACCTTGGACGGGTTCAGGAGTTTCTGCCACCACCTTCAAGATTACGACAGGTCTCTACCTTATCGTTATCGCCATGATCTCCTCTTCGATCGGCGGTTACCTTGCCGGACGGTTGCGGTCAAGATGGGACGGCGTACACGGCGACGAAGTCTATTTCCGCGACACGGCGCACGGTTTTATTGCCTGGGCGCTCGCTTCCGTACTGGGCGCCGCCGTGCTCGCCAGTCCGGCGACAAGCCTCATCGGCGGCACCGCGGCAGGCGTGAGCCAGGGAGCCGTGACGAGCGCCGCCCAGTCGAGCGGTCCCATGGACGGGTACGTTGACACGCTGCTGCGAGGCGACCCCGCCGCGCAGTCAGCAAACAGCAACCCCGCTGACGCGCGTGGCGAGGTAACGCGCCT
>JBEEGQ010000123.1:0-13276 GCA_041166945.1 Verrucomicrobiota bacterium | reverse complement strand
GCAGGTGTGCTTTTCAAGCTTGCTCATCCATCTGACCGGGGGAAGGATCGAAACCCATTTTCATGTCTTCGGCTCATTGGCCTTCCTGGCATGCTATCGGGACTGGAAGGTTCTTCCCACAGCCACCCTGATTGTCGCGGTGGACCATTTGCTTCGTGGAATGTGGTTTCCCGAATCCGTTTTCGGCGTCGCATCCGCCACCCCCTGGCGGTCCCTCGAGCACGCAGGCTGGGTGATTTTCGAGGACGTTGTGCTCCTCTGGTCCTGTTTCGTCTCGCGTCGCGAGATGCGCAACATCTGCGAGCAGCAGTTTCAGAAACAGGAGCTGCTGGACGGGCTGGAAAACCGCGTCAGGGATCGGACGCGGGATCTGGAAGCTGAAGTGGCGGTGCGCATCCGTGCAGAGCAGGAATTGAAGGGTCTGACGGCGCGATTGATCGAGGCTTCGCGGCAGGCGGGCATGGCGGAGGTCGCCACAGGGGTGCTTCACAACGTGGGCAACGTGCTGAATAGCGTGAATGTTTCCGCAACGCTCGTTCGCGAAAAACTGCAGAAGTCCCGGCTCACCCATCTCAGCAAGACTGTGGAACGACTGCGGGAAAGGGAAGGCGACCTGGCTGACTTCCTGACGACCGATCCCACGGGCCGGCAATTGCCTCAATTTCTGACCCGGTTGACGGAGCATCTGGTGCAGGAGAACCAGACGCTGATCGACGAGGCCGATGCATTGGATCAGAATGTGCAGCACATCCGGCAAATCGTCGCGATGCAACAAAGCTTCGCCCAGGTTTTTGGCGTGTCCGAACGACTCGAAGCCGAGCGTTTAATGGAGGAGGCGCTCCAGTTCAACATGGGGGCCTTCGAGCGACACGGCATCAAACTCACCCGCCAATACGCCTCGGTGCCCCCCATATTCGTCGACCGTCACAAAGTGCTGCAGATCCTCATCAATTTGCTGCGCAATGCCAAACAGGCTCTGCGCGACGCCGATGGCTCCCATAAGGAAATCACGCTGGCCATCGCCCCTGGCCGGAATGGTTATGTTAAAATTTCAGTCACGGACACTGGAGCTGGAATCGCCCCTGAGAACCTGACGAGAATTTTTGGGCACGGGTTTACCACGAAAAAAGATGGGCACGGTTTTGGGCTGCATTCCGGGGCGCTTGCGGCAAAGGAAATGAAAGGCTCCCTGGGCGTCCATAGCGACGGACAGGGTGCAGGGGCAACTTTCACACTCGAACTGCCGTTGGCACCCGTGGAAATAGCCGCATGAACGAAACTTTTATACTGAACCGGCGCGTGATCCTGATTGACGACAACCCGTCGATACACGGCGACTTTCGAAAAATCATCGCGGCCGACAATACGGATGTATTCGCGCTGGACCAGGCGGCGGAGGCGCTTCTCGGCGGCGGCAAGCCGGCAGCGCCGCAGTTAACCTTCGAGATGGACTCGGCATTTCAAGGCGAGGAAGGGCTCGCAAAAGTGCAACAGGCAACAGCCGCCGGCCAGCCATACGCCATGGCGTTCGTCGATATGCGAATGCCGCCAGGTTGGGACGGCCTCGAAACCATCCGGCGCATCTGGCAAGTTTGCCCGGACCTGGAAATCGTCATTTGCACGGCGTATTCGGATCATTCCTGGCAGGAGATTCAGGAGACGCTCGGAACGTCTGACAAACTGCTGATCCTCAAAAAGCCTTTCGACAAAGTTGAAGTGCAGCAACTCGTGCTGGCGCTGACCGAAAAATGGAACTTGCGCCGCATAGCCCGGCTCCAAACCGAGGGCCTTGAAGAATTGGTGCGCCTGCGCACTCGCGAGATCGTCCGTGTGAACCAATCCAAAAGCGATTTCCTGGCGAACATGAGCCACGAATTGTTGACGCCCATGAACGGCATTCTGGGCCTGGCAGGTCTCCTCAAAGAGACGCACTTAAATGCGGAACAAAAGGAAATGGTCGATGACATTCATCAGTCCGGCCAGCGGCTGTTCGGCATGATCCGGGATGTGCTCCAATTCAACACCATCGAATCCGGCAAGATGCAAGTCCAATGGATCCCATTCGATGTCCGGGCTCTTTGCCGTTCCTCGCTGGATCTGCAAACCTCAAAAGCGCTCGCCAAAGGCCAGGAACTAAAACTGATCGTGGATGAAAATCTGCCGCCTCAAATGCACGGCGACCCGCAGCAGATCAAACAGATCCTCTGCCTGCTCCTCGACAATGCGGTCAAGTTTACTCACAAAGGGGTCATCACTCTCCGCGTCCAATCTCCCTCGTCCCTTGCTTCGACTGTTGAATTCGCTGTTCTCGATACCGGACAGGGCATTGGACCGACTCAGCTCGAACAGCTCAGGCATCCCTTTCATCAAATCGACGGGAGCCGCAGCCGCAAGTCGGAAGGAATTGGAATGGGCCTGACGCTGGTGGATCAACTTCTGCGCATGATGCGGGGTCGCCTCCAAATTCAAAGCCAGCCCGACCGCGGCTCCGCTTTTTCCATCACCCTTCCGCTCGAGCCGCCCATTGCGGATGCCCCGGCGCTGAAAGCCTCGTGATGGTCGGCTGCTGCCTGATGGAGCATAGCAGTCAGCAACTAGACTCATACGGATCGTTCCATTCACGCAACCGGTCAATCATGAGCGGTTATCTCGAAGACGTGACATTTCCAGGGAACCACATCCAGATAAAGCCCCCGGGATCGCAGCTCGTCCCCGTCGCGTTCGTAATGGGCATCGCCCAGGAGATCATGGAACCGCCACCATCCGCTGCAACCGTCGGCGAATGGCAGCCGGACGTAACATTGGCCCTGATGAGCGGAATAATTCACGACGGCCAGCAGTCTCCCGCCACCCGGCTCCTGCCAGTGAAAGGCGATGAAATTGTCGGACGACCCATTCTCGTCGCTGGCCCGAACGCATTCGATCAATTCCCATTTCCCGTTGCGGACCACAGGCCGGCGAAGGATTTCCAGTAATCGCGCGTAGAATTGTTGCGTGGCGGGGTGGATCGGTTCTTCCGCGCCGCGCCGCAGATGGGCTGAGATGCGCTTGAGATATCCCTCGAGCTGCCCTTGATGAAGCAAACGCAATCCGGGCGAGAGAAACGTCAGCACCGCCGCGGCGACGTGTTGATCAGGACCGAAGACAGCTGCGGCGCGCGGTTCGTCATGGTTCTCGATAAACCGTGCGAGTTTATCCTGGTAATCCAGCCCGGCGCGGAAGTGCTCGCGTACCGGTTGCGCGCGCCCGTCCCGAAGGCGATTGTACAACCGCTTGTCGTAAGCAAAGTCGAATCCCTGTCCCTGGAGCGTCCATTCCAAGTCCCAATAAACCTCCGCCAGGAAACAAAACTCCGGGAACTCTTCGTGAACGCGCTCAATGGCCTTGGGCCAGAATGGCTGGGCGGCCCTGCCCCACGTGCGTTGAATTACCTCCGGAAGGATTAGCATCGCCATGTCGCAACGCACGCCATCACATTGCCTGGCAATCTTCAGCAATTCTCCCACCATGGCTTCCTGCGTTGCCGCATTGCCGTAGTTAAGCTGAAGCGTGTCCGGCCAGCCCGCGAAGTAGGGGTCGCGGCCGTGGGCCAGCAGCAAATCGCCACGCTCCCCCTTCACCCGGATGTAATTTTGTGGCGCGCGCACGCGGTCAAGCTCGCTTCCGGGAACATAATATTCCGGGTGATCCCTGACCCAGCGATGATCCAGACCGGTGTGGTTCGGGACAAAATCGAGCATCAGCCGCAGGCCGTGCTGCCGGAGCCGCTCGCGCAACCGGGCCAGCGCAGCGTCGCCGCCCAAGTCCGCATGCACCGTGTAACTCGTGATCGCAAAACCCGAGCCGGCAATGTCTTCTTCAAGCAGATCCGGCAACGTCTCCAAAAACTCCTTTCGCCACCCCGGCTGACTCCGCGAAATCCTCTGACCCGCTATGCCGGTCTGCCAGACGCTCAACAACCAGACCCAGTCGAAACCCATATCCCTGAAGCGGTCGAGTTCCGCGTCGGGAATGTCATCCAAAGTGGCGGGCCGGTCGAGACTCCGCGATAATGCGTTCACCCAGACGCGAGTGTTGATTTGATAAAGCAATGGATAACGCGGCGGTGCCATGGGTTTTCAACCGAAGTTGGCGACGATGCTACGCCTTCTGTCTAACGTTTGGCAGCGCCAAAGGCGCGCTTCAATCCCAGCGGATGCATGACAGAACTCTTCAGGCCTGCGAACGGAACGGTTTCCCAGAACGGCCTGGCCTTCGAGGCTTCGTAATCTTTGTTTCCTGTGGATATTTCCACACGGGCAGGGCCGGGCAGGATTTAACAGAAGCAAACGAAGGAAACGAAGAAGGCGCCCTCCTGGACGGGAAATGTGAAATTGGGGAAGCGCGCTTCACCAGTTCATCGCACCGCGTCGAGCCTGCATAGGTTTGACCAGCTTGCGCGTTTTTCTCAGCCACGACCAATTCACGCGTCACCGGCTCGCCCCTCGCCGGGATGATTTGGTCGAATTTTCGTCAGTGGTTTCCAGAGATGGACCCGGTGGGAATGTCCGAAGTCAGCTTGCGCTCGGCCGGTGATGGATGGAATTCACGCAGACGGTGAACACATTTCACTGCGGATGGTGGTCAGTCCTGCCGCATGGACCCCGCCATGCTAGTTCATGGACATGAGTCGTACCATGAAAACAGCTGGAACATCCTCCCCTATTGCATTCTCCCTATTCCTCATCGCCGCGTGCCTTGGCTTGCCGCACGGCCTCCAAAGTCAAATTGTCACCAATTGGACGGCTTATAACGAGCACGCCCCGAGCGCGAGCACAGCCCCGAACGCCACGGTGTATAACATGCGGGGCTGGGTCCTGGTCTCTTCGCCAACTGATCCCGGCACAGTTTATCCGACTTCGGGTCCGCTGACCAACTTCGCGTCCGCCGGCTATGGGCCCGGCCAAAAGTTATCTGCCACGCTGACCATCAGCACGCTCTTGCGGAATCCCGACCTGTTTCCGAACGCCGCACTGGGTTATCCACTTCCGGCCACACCCGCATTCGATGTTTTCTCGCCAGGGGGCGTCACCATTGCGGACTTGGGCAACGCCGGCAGCGCCATTGGTCTCGGAAATTTCGTCGGCGGTGTCGGCCAGGACAACGTCGTGCTGACTTTCACCAATCTTAATCCGTCCATGCGCTACAAATTTCGCGGCACAGCGGTGCGCAATGGCAATGGCGTGGGAACCCATTCGGGACGCTTTAGCCTGTGCTCGATTGTCGGCGCGGCCTCCGCGGTGGACGCCGCGACGGCAGGGGTGCTCACCTCGGCAAATCTGCCCGGAGTTCCGGGCCTGGCCCTGACCAACGGCCAGCAGGTCTTCCAAAGCGGAGTCAACACCAACGGCGACCTGGTGGGATGGGACGCCATTGATCCCGGCACGGACGGTTCCTTCTCCATCATCACAGCGGGCTATGCCGGAGCAGTGAAGGATTTTTACAACAACATGGGCCCGGGAGCCGGCCCTGGCGCGACATTCACCAACGCTTATGGAGCCATCGGTTATGGCCTCGCCGCCATCAGGCTCACCGAATATGGCCCGCTGACTGCGGTCTCTGTAACAACGCAACCGGCCCCTTCAACCATGCTGACCGAGTTCCAGCCGTTCACACTGAGTGTCAAAGCCGGCGGCAGCGCCCCATACTATCAATGGTTCAAAGGAGCCACCCCGATCCCCGGAGCCAACGAGGAGAGCTATTCCGTCGCGTCCGCGGTTGTCTCTGATTCCGCCAACTATACCGTTGTGGTCACGAATTCGGTCAACAGGACAACCAGCCAGGTGGCGCAGGTGACGGTCAGTGCGGATGTGATCAAACCGACGGTGGCAGGAGTCAATGCGGGCGCCGGAGGATTTTTCGATCAAGTCCTTGTTCAATTCAGCGAACGAGTCGATCTCGCGGAGGCAATCGACGGCTTTAACTATGTGATCAGTGGCGGCATTCAACCCAACTCGGCATCCATCGTCAGTCCCGGCACCGCCGAGAGCGGCACGGTGGTCAGCCTGGTGCTCGGCTCTCCCTTGGCTGAAAACACCGTGTATCAACTCACCGTCGACATGATCCACGATCTCTCCGGGAACGGAACCGATCCCGCCGTCCAGTTTAGCTTCCGCACGTGGGTCTTATCCACCGCAGGTGGCGTGAAGCTGGAACTTTTCACCGGCATCGCCGGCAACGCGGTCTCGGCTCTCACCAGCCATCCCAGCTTCCCCAACAGCCCCGCCGTGGTGACCAACCTCAGCACCTTCAACACCCGCGAGTTTCTGTCGGGCGACAGTCTCGAAACCTACGGCGGCCGCTTGCGCGCGCTGTTCGTGCCGCCCACTTCTGGAAACTGGATCTTCTATCTGAGAAGCGATGATTCCTCCGAACTTTACTTCAACCCGACGGGGGTCACCGCCGCCGGCAGGATCCTTCTCGCCGCGGAAACCGCGTGTTGCGGGACATTTTCCGGTCATCCTTCCGCACCGCAGGCGCTCGCTGCGGGGCGTGCCTATTACATCGAAGCTCTCTACAAGGAGGGAGGCGGCGGCGATTTCTGCCAGGTGGCCGCCAAGCCGGCCGCCGATCCCACCGACCCAAATCTGCTCACACCAATTCCTGCCGGCATGCTCGGCTTCACCGCTCCCCCCGGTGTGGCGGGAGAGGTCGGAATCACCCGGCAACCGGCTTCCATTACTACAAATGAAAATCAGCTTGTCACGTTTTCCGTCCTGGCCACCAACACCTACAACCTGGCGATGGTCTATCAATGGCAGACAAACGGTGTGGACATCATTGGCGCCAGCGGGGCCGCCTTCTCCTTCGTCGCCCGGGTTGCGGACGGCATCAGCCAGGTGCGTGTGCTGGTTTCCATCGTCGGTTCCAAAGTATTCAGCGCCACGGCGGCGCTCAACGTGATGTCCGATCTCACGCCGCCTGCGCTCCTCACTGCCAGCAGCGATGCCTCGTTCACGAGCATCAGCGCGCGATTCAGTGAATTTCTCGGGACGAGCTCCGCCGAGGACACCTTCGGCTACGAACTTACGGGGCCGGGCATGCTCTCGGTGGTGACTGCCACTCTCCAACCCGATGGCATCACGGTCATCCTGCAATTAAACGGCCCGATGCAGGTCGATTCGACGTATACGCTGGCCGCCACCATGGTGATGGACCTCGCCGGCAACCAGATTGCCCCGGGCGCCATGGTGCAAATCCACACCTGGAAACTGGCTCCCGGCTATCTCACCTTCGAAACTTACAATACCGCTGGCGGCGAAGCTGTCTCCATTCTTACCAGCGATCCTGACTTTCCAAATAATCCCAGAGCAACGTATTATCTCAACGCCTTCAATACCCGCCTGGTCTATCCCGACGATTCCAACGAAGCCTACGGGGGCCGCATCCGGGGCGTGTTCATTCCGCCAACGTCGGGTAACTGGATCTTTTACTTGAGCAGCGACGATTCATCGGAACTCTATTTGAATCCAACAGGCCCATCCAGCGCCGGCAAAATTCTGCTGACCGCTGAGACAGCCTGTTGCAATGGGTTTGCCTCGCACGCATCGGCACCGCAGGCCCTTGTCGCGGGTCAGCTCTACTACATCGAAGCCCTCTATAAGGAGGGCGGCGGCGGTGATTATTGCAAGGTAGCTGCCAAGCTCGACACCGATCCCACGGATCCCAACCTGCTCGCTCCGATCGCCGCCGGCCTTCTTGGAACCTATGTGAATCCCATCGGACTCAGCCTCACCGTCACCAGTAATCCGAGCAATCGGATCGCGATTGTCTCCACGGCTGCGCAGACTTTCGGCTTGGAAGCCTTCAGCTCCACGAATTCCAAGTTTTATGTTCTCAATGGGATTGAAGGCGGCAATGTGCCTGCTCCCACAGAACTGTGGCGGTATAACTCCTACGGAACATGGTCCGCGATCGGCGGTGATGGTATCAAAAACAGCGCGCTCACCAGCCCGGACTATTTCGTCACCGCCAGCGGCGCCATCAGTATGACCTTTCTTCACCGTTACAATTTTGAATACGATAATCCGGGCACGCGCTGGGATGGAGGCATTCTGCGCCTCAGCATCAACCGCGGCCTCTATGTCACCGTTCCGGCCGCATCCATTGCCGGCAACAGCTATCAAACCGACGCCGTCATCGGTGGCAATTGCCCGCCTGTCCGAGGCCAATACGCCTTCAACGGCCAGTCGCCTGGTTTCGTTACCAGTAATTTCGTCACCAGCACCGCGGCCCTGGGCACCTTCAATGCCGGAGATGTTATCTCCGTCCAGTTTCTCGCCGCCTGGGATGAATCCTATGTCCCTCCTCCCGCTCCGGGCTGGGAAATCACGAGCGTCAGCTTCTCACCGTCCGTCGAGAATAGCAGCGCGGACGGCGCCGTAACCTTCACGGCTTCCGCCGTCGCCTCGGTGAACGGATCCTCGGTGATCCCTTACTACCAATGGCAGCGAAATAGCGGGGCCGGCTACATGGATGTGAATTACGCCACCAGTTCCTCCTATACGTTTGTTCCTTCGACGCACGATGACGGCGTGATGTTCCGCTGCCTTATCGGCGCTCCCGCCACCAATGTGCTTACTGCGCCAGCTACATTGTATGTTGTGCCGCGACAAACCATCACCCGGTCGCTCAGCAACGCCATCATCGCCTGGCCCGCGCCCTCGGCGAATTATACGTTGGAGCGAACCTCGATCCTCTCCACACCGGCCTCCACAGTCTGGGCGCCTGTAGGCATCACCCCGACAGTCGTCAACGGCATGAACACCGTTTCGATACCCGCCACCACCGGACAATCCTTCTTCCGCATAAAGCGGAACTGATGCGTTGCGCCGCTGCTACGCGGCGCCACTAGTCGCAGGACGACAAGTGCCTCCCGCGCGCTCCGCGCGGGCAGGGTTAAACAAAACCGAAGGCCGCTTTTCGGGGCGCCAATGCTTGACCCGGGGCATTGAATCGCAGAAGACTGAACCCACCATGAAAACCTTGTTTACATCGGAGGCCGTTTCCAAAGGCGGACGTTCAGGAACGATTCGCAGCCCGGATGGGCTATTGGATGTCACGTTGGGAAATCCACTGGAGAAAGGCGCCGAGAAGCGGGGTCCCAATCCCGAATTGTTGTTTGCCGGGGCTTACTCGGCCTGTTTCCACGGGGCTCTTGCCAACGCGGCCAAAAAACTGGGCATCCCGGTCGTCGATTCCACCGTGCACGCCATGGTGAGCCTCATCGAGGATGACCAGGGCGGTTATCGACTGGGCGTGGAACTGCGCGGGGTGCTCCCTGGGGTCAACCGGGCCCAAGCGGAACAGATCATGGAAGCGGCTCACAAAACCTGTCCTTACTCCAAAGCGTTGCGCGGCGACACCTCCGTCAAATTGACAGTGGCCTAGTACCCCGTTGATAAAGTAGCAGTCGACGTGAGGAGACTCTGATACTTCGCTCTGACTGGAAAAGTTTGAGTCTCCTCACGCCGACTGCTACAGAAAAGGGTATTTTAGCGGCCTGCCAGGCGGGGAGCTGAGTCACAAGCACGGTCCGATCGAAAAGTGCCATGTTGATTTCTCATCGGTGTTATTTGCTAATCCTTGCCGTCTTATTTGGCTGTTGGTGGACGGTCTTGGCGATCCACCCATGGCACCGTCGTGATTGGATGTTGGAAAACGCTCTCGCGATCGCAGCGGTGGCGCTCGTGGCCATCTTTCATCGCCGCCTCTTGTTCTCGCGGGTCTCTTACACGTTGATTTTTATTTTCATGTGCCTGCACCAGGTCGGCGCCCACTTTACTTATTCCGAGGTGCCATACGACGCATGGTTTCACCATCTCACGGGCCGGACGTTCAACAGCCTGGTCGGCTGGCAGCGCAACAACTTCGATCGGGTCGTTCATTTTTGTTACGGCCTCCTGCTGGCCTATCCTGTCCGCGAAATCTTCATCCGTGTCGTGAATGTTCGCGGCTTCTGGGGTTATTTCCTGCCGCTCGACCTGATGATGTCCACTTCGATGCTCTACGAGCTGATAGAATGGGGCGCCTCGGCGGTGTTCGGCGGGGACCTCGGACAGGCGTATTTGGGAACTCAAGGTGACGTGTGGGATTCACACAAGGACATGGCGATGGCCAGCCTGGGCGCGCTCATTGCGATGGGGACCACTGCCGGCTTGAACTGGCATTTCCAGCGCGATTTCGCCCGGGAATGGGCCGAGAGCTGGCGCGTCAAACACAAGGCACCGCTCGGCGAGGATGAATTGGCCCGCAGGGCGCGCGAACGGAAATGATCGGCGCGCGGCATTTATGCCGCTGCAGGCGGACACGGCTTGGCGTTTCGGATTCGTTACGGCGCTGCACGAGGCAGGGGGCTGAGGCGGCATGAATGCCGACCCGCATCGAATCAATAGTGGCACACAAGACAACTTGTAAAACGGCGAGGAATCACGTCGCATCAACACACGACTTATGCCGAGATATTTTTTCGTCACCAGCCTCGTCCTGGCGTTGAGCCTGTGTGCCACCGCCGCCGATTGGCCGCAATTTCGGGGGCCGCATGCCTCGGGCGTGGATGCCACGAAACCGTTGCCCGTGAAATGGAACATCGAGACCCGCGAGAATGTTCGCTGGCAAACGGCGCTGCCGGGCTTGGGTCACGCCTCACCCATTATTTTCGGGGACCGCATCTATGTGGCGACCGCCGTCGGCCCGAGCGACAGCGAACTCAAAGTCGGTCTCTATGGCGACATACAACCCATCAGCGAAAAAGGCGCGTACCAATGGCGGCTCCTGGCACTGGACCGCGCTTCCGGAAAGATTGTCTGGAACGTGCCCGGCCTTGATGCGTCGCCACGCGTGAAGCGACATCCTAAATCCACACATTGCAATTCCACGCCGGCCACAGACGGCGCGCGCATTGCAGCCCTGTTCGGGTCGGAAGGACTTTTCTGTTTCGACACGAGAGGAAAACTCATTTGGAAGCAGGACCTTGGGCCGCTGGATTCCGGTTATTACGCTGTGCCCTCCGCTCAATGGGGTTTCGCCAGTTCACCGATTATTCAGGACAGCAAAGTCATCGTGCTGTGCGACGTGCAAAAAAATTCGTTCGTCGCGGTGTTCAGCCTGGATTCCGGAAAGGAACTCTGGCGCACGCCACGCCAGGACGTGCCGACATGGGGATGTCCCACCGTCGTGGAATTTGGTGGTCGCAAACAGATCGTGGTGAATGGCTGGCGTCATTCCGGCGGTTACGATTTTGTCAGCGGCAAGGAATTGTGGAATCTCAATGGTGGCGGCGACATTCCGGTGCCGACACCGATCTTTGCCAACGGCCTGATTTATCTTACCAGTGCCCATGGGAATTTGCGGCCCATGCGCGCCATCCGTCCGGATGCCGCGGGCGACATTACGCCACCGAGTTCGGGCGCCACCAATGCCGCCATCGCGTGGGTGCACCCGCGCCAGGGCACCTACATGCAAACGCCCATCGCCGTCGGCAAACGCATTTACGGCTGCACCGACAGCGGTGTCGTGACCTGCTTTGATGGCGTTACCGGCAAAATCCAATACAGCGAACGTCTTGGCGGACCAGCGCAGGGATACACCGCCTCGCCCGTTTCAGACGGACGACATCTTTATTTTCCCGGCGAAACCGGGAAAGTGTTGGTGGTTCCGGTCAGCGACGAATTTTCAATCGCGTCCGTGAATGACCTTGGCGACATCTGCATGGCCACGCCCGCCATCGCGGATGGCACGTTATTTTTTCGGACCCGCGGCAAACTGATTGCCATCGAAAGCCGCTGACAGCCCAGGCAACCAAGCCCCATGGTGAATCCCTGGGGAGAAGTACGAGCCTCCTAACGTCGACTCCTGCGAGCCATCGCGCCATTCGTCATTCGCCATTCTCGATCGTCATTCGTCACTTTCCCGCTTCAAGGTGAATCGCTGAGAACGGTTCAGATTATTTAGGAAGTGTCTCAGCGGGGCGCACCACTTGCAGAATCACGACCGCGCTGCTACAGCCCCATGAATAGCGTCGATCCTCGGGCGTCGGCTGGGGCCAGCGGCACCACGAAAGGTTGTCGGACGACCGGCGGGCCTGCCACGCCGCTTCGGCGTTCTTCTGCAACCACGGCTCGAATGTGGCCTGCTCGCCGCGGTCCTTCATGAAGCGTGCGATCCAGCGGACGCCGATTCCGTTGAACCCGCCTCCATCGCCCTTCTCTCCGGCCGGCGGGAGGTAACCGTCCTTGCACAGCTGGTTCATCGTGAAGAGGGAGGCGAGCCGGGCTTCGTTTGTAAACCCGAGAAGGTTCGCCGCGCCGACAAATGTTCCCTGATTGTAGGTCAACGCAAATCGACTCACCCGTCCGCCGCTGCTGATGTTATCCGCAACCCGGCCTGTGGTTGAATCGAACAACGTCGCGCGTTCCCAGAGGAAAAGATTCGTGGCGATCGTGAAGTAGGCGTTGTCACCGGTGGCGCGGCCCATGAGGAAAGCCGCGATGGCCCCAGGTCCGTTGACACAGGCATTCTTCGAACGGTTATCGACCTTCCACCAAAGGCCACCCCCGAGGTTTGTGGACGCGGCCCGGGCGTAACAGAGATCAAAATTCGTCCGGGCGACAGCGCGGAATGCGGGATTGCCGGTGAACAGATGGGCCCGGGTGCAGGCAATGACCATCCACATGATGTCGTCGTTAAACGGGTTGTGAGACCAGTTGGTGCCATGGTCCGCGAGAAATCCGCGAAAGAGATTGGTGAACATCCCGAGCTGTCGGGCGTTGGTGGATCGCTCGCAGCCATCGAGCACCATCTCCATCTGTTCTGCGCGCATCCAGAAGGAAACCTTTCCGCCTTCCGTGCTTTCCATGAACCACGCCCGGCCATCCTTCTCGCGATAGAAAGCCCGGGCATGCGCATTTAGAAGCGTGTCGGCATCGGCAGTCGTGAACGCACGCGCCGTCAGTGCCCCGCAGATCTCCGCAAGAAAAAGCACGACGACCCACACGAAACAAATCCATCGAGTTCGAATGGGACACACGCTCCGAAGAAACGAGAATTGGTTTCTGATTTCACAAATTCGTGTCGGAGGATGGCGAAGACTCTTCGCGCGGCACGCTGCCGGTTTTGGACTCATCGAATGACTTTAGTAAGCGCCCTTCACCCGCATCTGAACGCCGTAGACCTTCTTGCTCGCGGTGATGAAAAGCAGATGGCGGTCCTTGCCGGCAAACGTCACGTTGGCGGTCCA
>JBEEGQ010000122.1:0-5307 GCA_041166945.1 Verrucomicrobiota bacterium | reverse complement strand
CAATCGCCGTCGGACAAAGCTCGACCCGCGACAGCACCGCACCGGTATCCGCGTCCACCTCGGCCACCCGATCCGAGCCGAAAGCAGCGACGTAAAAGCTGTTGCCGCCCGGGGTGAAGAGCAAGGCCGTCGGCTGCGCCAGCGCGTTGGTGAGTTCCTGCAGGTTCGGAAAATTGGTGATCCCGTTGGCGGTGGGATTGAGATTAAAACGCGTCACTGTGCCGCTGTTGATATCGATGCGGCTGACCTGGTTGGTGACGAACGTGCCGCGAAGCACCGGTTCGAAGCGGGTCAAATTGCGGGCATCTGTGTTGGCGACGTAAAGATCTCCGCTGTTGGGCCGGGTGGCGATCCCGAGGTTGATCGTTCCGACATGGGGAAAATACCGCGTGATGGCCAGCGAGGCGGTGTTGATTTCGACGACGTCATTGTCCGGCATGCTGTATTTGATGACGGAAGGCGCCCAGGCCGGATCCGTGGCATCGACGATCAGGCTCACTTGCGGGGGCGTTGGGAGCCCGGACTTCATTCCGTTGGTGGGCTGCGGAGGAGCCCCGGCGTTGAGCGGTATCAGTGTTGTCCGGTTTCCGGACAAGGCAAACGCCGCAAAGACGCGTGTTCCGGACGCATTCACAGTGAGGGCGCGGGGATGTTCTCCAAACACAGGAATGTTCGTCACGATGCTGTGAGTGGCCTGATCGATGACGGTGATTCGATTGTTGCGCGAGGCGGTGACAAAAGCGCGCCCATTGGCGAACACCACGTCGCCGGGCTCATCCTTGACGTAAATCGTATCGGTGACCACGTGCCGCGACACGGAGACCACGCTGATGCTGTCGGAAACCTCGTTCACCACCCAGGCTTCATCGTTATTCACGACATTGACAGCGACCGGCTCGAGGCCGACGGGGATTTCGGCGATCAACACCGGATTTTGAGGATTGGAGACATCGAACACCGAAAGCCGGTTGTCCGGAGTGTTCACCGCAAAGAGCCGCGAGCCGTCGGGCGACAGCCGGCAGGGGCTGGTCAGTTTGCCTTCAAAATTGACAAAGCTCTGCGCGGAACTGGCGCTGCCGCTGCAAACAAGGAGCGCAACAGCGGCGCAATATTGGAAAAACTTCATAGATTGACTCGTAAAAAATACCCACGCGCGGTTTACCGCGTGAAACTCGGTGGATTACGGCCGGAAACTAGCGTCCCGGCCGGCCTTTGTCCAACCTGCTTTCGTCGTCGTGGCCTCTTCCCGAGTTTCCCCGGTGAACGAGATTTTTGGCACCAGCGATCGGCGCGCCTGCAGTTTGACCAGCCAGTAAAACAGCCGCATCCGCCAGCGCAGTTTCCAGCCTCCTTCGAGCTCCCCCGCCAGGACGGCAGTGACCGCCGCCGGGAGGCTGTATTTTTCGCGCGGCTCAAGAAACAGCTCCATAAACGGGGTGGTGTAAAAGCCCTCCACCATTTCCCAATAGACATCCATGGCTTGAACCAGCCTGCGTTCGTAACGCCGCAGCAGGCGGGCGCCGTCGTGGCCGTCCCGCAACGCGCGATGCACCGCCTCCGCCGCGAGCTTTCCGGAATGCATCGCCAGGAAGACACCGGAGGAAAAGATCGGATCCATGAACCCCGCGGCGTCGCCCACCCGCAACAGACGCGGGCCCACCAGCCGTCGATTGCGATAGGAAAAATCACTGGTCACCTGCAAGGCGCCCGGAAGGACCGCGTCTTTCATGCGCGCGCGCAGCGGCGGGCTGGATTCCCATATTCCGCGGAACAGCTCATCAGGAGTTCCGGCGTGTGCGTTGAACTCCTCCTTGTCCATCACCACCCCGACGCTCACTTTTTCCGCCGACAACGGAATCAACCAGAACCATTTGTTCTCGAGTCGAACAATCACTGTGTCGCCGCCCGGGTCTCCAGCATCGACACCGACGCCATGGAAATGGCCGAACAGCGCGAGTTTTTTCAACCGGGGATGCATCTCCCGCAGGCCTTGCTGGTTGCCGGTCAGATTGCCGCGGCCGCTGGCATCGACGAGAAATGCACATCGAAAGTTTTTCCGCGCGCCATCGGGCCCGCCGGCTTCAACACTGGCGCCATCGGCATCGCTTTCAAATCGGCTGACCGTCCAGCCTGCGCGCACTTCGGCGCCGCAACTGCGCGCGTGTTCGAGCAGGATCTGATCGAAAATGGATCGTTCCACCTGAAACGCGTCGGTGTGCCTCGTGAAGCGGCCGTTTCGAAAAACCAGGTGAAGGGACTTTGCCCCGGTGCCGAGGTGAAACTGGGCTCCGAATTTGCGCACGAACCCGGCAGCTTCGAGCTTCGGAAGCACGCCCATTTCGTCGAAAATCCCCTGGTTATACGGCAGCAGGGATTCCCCAATATGAAACCGGGGAAAATTTTCCTTTTCGAGCACCAGCACGCGGCGTCCGGCTCGCGCGAGAAAGGTCGCCGTCGCGCTGCCGCCGGGCCCGCCGCCAATTACAATTGCGTCATACGCCGCTTCATCCACGCACGGATTCTCTCCGCAACCGGAGAAGCGCGCGATGAAATTTTAGGCGATTAACGCGGTGCAGATGGATGTCCCGCGCTCAGTCATATGGGCGCGCCACCGGACTGGTCCAGCAGTACTGGGCTTCCATCGCGAGCGGACTCGAGGCACGCGCTCATGACCTGTTGTGTCTTCAATGCCATCTCCGGCCAGCTTTCGTTGAGCGTTCCCGAACGGGCCTGTTCAGTGAAATTACGAAAGAGGCTGGTTTCCTGCGCCGACGGATCGCTGTCGCTGCATTCCGTTACGGAAAACGACCGCGATTCTGCCTTCATCTGGAAATTGCATCCTTCGGTGACATGAGTCGCGCTGCTGATCTCGAAAGATGGCTCGCGACCGAAAAAGGGGAGCACAAAATCTGAGATGCGAAGGGAACCTTTTGTGCCGCTGACGATCGCCCATTGTTCAATGCCGACAAGAAACGAGCAGTGGAACGCGGAAGACACATCGTTATCAAAAAACAGTTCACCGGAGAACTCGACCGGCACGGGGGCGGGACTGCCGGTCGCGGCAGCTTCGACCAGGATGCGCCCCGTGACGCGATGCGGCATCCGGCCTTTCATCACCCATAACGCCAGCCGGATGCAGTACCATCCCAAATCGCCTAGGCACCCGTAAGGTTCCATCTCGCTGTGCGCCCGAATATTGCTGGTGAAGAAATCCGGCGAAGCGCGAAAGTTGAACGCGGACGTGATGCGTTTGAGATCGCCCACGCTGCCACCATCATCGAGGACCGCGCGCATTTGAGGCAGGCGCAGGCTGTGCATGAACATGACGCCGTCCATGAATTGCACGCGGTGCTGACGGCATGCCGCGAGCATTTCCTGGAGATCGGCGACGCTGGTCGCGCAGGGTTTTTCGCAAACGACATGTTTTCCGGCGTGAGCCGCGCGGATGACCCATTGTTTGCGCAAGCCGGTGGGGAGGGGGAGGTAGACGGCATCCACGTCCGGATCGGCGATCAACTCTTCATAGCTGCCGAGCGCGCGAGGCGCGGTTTTCATGGGCGCCTGTCTCTGGCATTCCTCGATGAACTGCTGGCTCCGCAAGCGCTCGCGGCTGGCGACCGCCGCCACCGTGCCGTTGCCGCTGTGATAAATGGCCTGCCAATTCTTGCGCGCAATCTGCGCTGTTCCGAGGATTCCCCAGCGAAACAACGGGGCACTCATGGCGCAAGGCGGACGCGATAGAATCCACGGCTGGCTCCGGCTCCGCGACGGTCGAGCACTTCGAGCGCGCCGCCCGTGCCGATCAATGAATCAAGCCCCTCGAGAGGCTTCCAGCCTCCAGCCTCCGCCCAATCCTCCCGGTGCTCGACGACGTAACGAAGTCCCGGTTTGCTCTGAAACCACAACTGCGCTGTTCCGCCGGCAAACCGTATCTGGAGTATTTGCGCGGTGACCGCCGGCGCGAGTCTGGCCACCGGAGAATCGCTGAGAATATTGCCCACGGCCTGGGCATCGCTGAGCGTGGCGTTCACAGGCACCGCCAGGTTTGCAAAAAAATGCTGGTTGGTTTCACCGGCGGTGGCCCGGCTCACGACGATGGGGATATCCTGATTGGTGGTGCCGGGCGAAAAGGCCAGCAAACCCGTTCTCGCCGCATAATCCGCCCCGGCGACGGCGGTGCCGTTGGATGTCGCGAAGCGCACCGTGACAGTTTTGCCACTCGGTGTCGAAAGGTGGACATGGAAAACCGCGTTCGTGGTCGCGTTGCCGAGTTGGGCCACGGTGACGTCGCTGATCGAAAGAGCGGGAAGTGGATCGTCGTCCACAATGGTTCCGATTCCGGTCGCATCGCCAATCGCCGCGTTGGTGGGAAAAGAGAGGTGCACAATAAAGATCTCGTTGCTCTCGCTCAAAGTGTCTCCATGCACCGGCACCGCGATGACTTGGTTCGTTTCGCCCGGCACAAACGTGAGGAGGCCATTGGTCGCGCTGAAATCCGCGACGCCGGCGGAGGCATTGGTGGCCGCATAACGCACCTGGACCGTGGCGCCGCTGGGTCCGCTCAGCCAAACATTGAAGAGGGCGTTGGTGGTTCCTGCGTCGCCCTCGATCACTGTCGCGTCGCTGATATAAATCCGGGGGACAGGATCGTTGTTCACGATGGTGCATGAGCCCTGGGCGTCACCGAGCGTGGCGGCGATGGGATTGGACAGCTTGAGAAAGAAGACTTCGTTCGTCTCGGGAACCGTGTCGCCCAGGATGCGAACCGGCACCGTGAGAAGCGTTTTGCCGGGTGCAAAGACCAGGGTGCCATTGGACCCTATAATGTCGACGGTGTCCTGGGCGCTGCCGTAAGCGGTGGCGATGTGAACGCTCACGGGGCGACCGCTCGGCGCGGAGTGGCGAACACTGAAAACGACCGGTGCGCCCCCTGAGTTGCCTTCGGTGCGCCGGACGTCGTTCACGGAGACTGTCGGGAGCGGATCATTGTCCAGGATGCGTCCAATACCCTGGGCCTCGCTGATGACGGCGTTGACGGGCGCGCTGAGGTTGACGAAAAAGTTTTCATCATCCTCGTCAAGCCGATCGGGCAGAACGCGCACGTTGATGGTTTTGACTGTCTCACCCGGTGTGAAACGCAAAAGTCCGCTGGCGGCGGCGAAATCCCGTCCGCGAGTCGCGGCGCCGCTGACGGCAGCGTAACGGACCGTGACGACACGGGTGCTGGGATTGGACAGCGACACCATGAACAGGGCATTGGTGGCCCCGGAATCGGTCTCGAGCACAGTCGCGTTGCCGATGGACAGC
>JBEEGQ010000121.1:0-7669 GCA_041166945.1 Verrucomicrobiota bacterium | reverse complement strand
GCTGGGACCGGCCAGTGAGCCGGCTGCGCATTCCTACCCCGAGGTCTTCGCGCGGAACGCGGGTTTTAGCGGGGCGCCGCAGTTTGGCGCGCCCAAGGGATTTGGCACCGGTCCGCTGCTTTACGAGCTGGCGCTGAAACCCGCGGTGCCGGTGGTGTCGGGTGTTGCGGAGGCGGCGCTGCTGGCTTCGGCGCCGAAGGCCCCGCCGTTGGAACGCCCGAAAATGCTGGCCGTGGACGAGCGGTTTCTATGGGTGGCCGCGCCGGTCGCCGGTGCCCTGTTGATTTTTCTATTTTTGCTGCTCCCGCTCCGGTTTCTCGCGGGACGCCGGAACAGCACCGCCCTGGTGCAGGGGCGCCGGGCCAATAATGCGGTGGTGGTGGATTTTGCGACGCCGGAGGATGGGGAAATGGCCATCGAATCGGCGTTGCCCGCCGGTGAACTTCGGGACCCGGGTCAAAGAGCGCGCCAGGCTTCCGCGGTTCGCGAAGGCCTGATGCCGCAGTTGGTGCGCTTGATGCGGGAGAAGATCCTGCAGCGGCTCAGTTCCCAGCGCGCGCATCTGATCGATTCCCATGTCACGGGCACCATGCAGGTGCTCGAGTTGGAAGAGCGCCTCGAGAAAATTCAGTCCCAATTCCAGGCGCGCCTTGCCGCGCGTGAACAACGCGTCGCCGAATTGGAAAAAGAATTGACCGCGAAAGACCGGTTCATCCGGGAGCTGCTAAAGGCGCAGTCAAAGGCGGGTGCCCGCGTTTCCAATGAATGATGCCGCAGGTGCCTGGGCAGCGCGGGCCAGCGATCAACGGGGCGCCGTCCGGGCAGCCGCCAGCAGTTCCATGCCGTGTAACGCGGCGGGATTGTACGAACATTCCAGGGATTTCCGATAAGCGGCTTCAGCTTCCGGATAATTTCCCGCCAACCGAAAGTGTGTGGCCTGGTAAAAATAAGCCACGGCGGAGGTTGGATTCCATTTCACCGCGCGCTCGAAAACAGGCCCGGCTTCCGGGAATCTTTCCAAACCGTCCAGCGCCGCGCCCAGTCCGAACAGCAGCCATTCCTCGCGGGGGTACAAATGGAGACCCTTTTCGAAAGCGGACGCCGCCGCCTCCCAGGACGCACGAGCCTCCACGGTGTTGGTGCTGGTTTCGGCCAGCGTCGCATGCGCCTGTCCAAGGTGCAGCCACAGGAATGGATTGGTTTCGTCGAAAGCGAGGCCGGCTTTTGCGCTGGTGATGGCGTCGGCATAACGTTCGTCCCTCAATGCGCGTCGCGCCGGCTCGGCATGGTATTCGGCCGGCAACGTCGGCAGCGCCACCATCGCAATCCACAACGCGGCCGCCGGCAACGCAACACGGGCAAAAAGCGTGGTGACCTTCCGGGTGGACGTGACCTCCCCCGTGGCGCCCGGGCTCGCGATCAGGCCGAAAACAAACGCCAGGAGCATCGCGTTGGCGGGAATGTGCAGATTGAAATCGACCAGCGAATGCGCGGCGCACGTCGCGACCACGGCAAGGGCGGACAGCGTCAGCGCCAGGTGATCACTCTGGGGCAATCGCTGGCCGGAAAAATTGTCATCGAGTCTTTCCCGGAGAGATCGAATGCCGCGCCAGAAGTGAATCGCAAGAAACGCCAGGCCTGTCAGCAAGCCCACCGCACCGTATTCGGCGAGAAGTTGCAGGTAATCGTTGTGGGCGTAAACGGGATCCGCCTGGAGACGGGCCGGCCGGAACTGGCGTCCGTAATATTGATAAGTCCCGCTGCCCGTGCCGATCAGCGGCTCGAGTTGCGCCTGGCGCCAGGCGCCCCGCCACAGATCCAGCCGGGCGTCATTTTCAGGAATGAGGTTTTCAGCGCGGACCTGCAACGCGCCTTGATGACGGATGACCACAGCGAAGCCGCCGGCCAATACAGCGATGAAAATCAAGCCGAACACCGCGGCGGCGGTGCCACGTCGGGCGCCGGCGCGCTGGATGGCCACGAGACTCAATGCTCCGAACACCAGCAGCCCGGCGGCAGCGCTCAGGTAACCGCCGCGGCTGGCGGTGAGCGCCAGTCCGAACAGGCTGGCAACCGCCCCGAAGGCCGCCAGCACGCGAACCCACGCCGCTCTGCGGCTCCAGCAGGCGATCCCCAGACCGAAGAGAAGAGTCACGTCCAGAAAACCGGCGAGATGATTCGGACAGATGAAAAATCCGCTGGCGCGAAGCCCGTAGTCTTCCACCTCGAGCCCGGCAAACAAGCCCACTCGTTCGCCGCGGAAATGTTGCCAGGCGCCGGCGGTCGCCTGCGCCACCGCAAAAAAAAGCAGCGCCGCGACGAAAAGCAGGCGTTGCCGGGATCCGGTCACCGCAACGATTGTCACGAGATAAACCAGGAGCGACGCGAAGAGGAGGCACAGGTCGGTGCGCGCGAGGTATTCAACGGGCGAAAGGAGCGAGCGAACGATCAGGTACCCGGCAAAGATGCCGGTCGCCGCCAGGCACGCCGTGTGGGGCGCCTCGATTTTCTGGCGCCAGCCGAAGAGACTCAGCACGCCCATGACGGCGAGGATCGCGCACGAGGGAAGCAGAAACAAAAGACGAGTGCCGCCGATGAGCGCCTCGACGAATGCAAACGCCAGGCACAGCAGGCAGAGCTGGACCCAGCGCATGAGATGGAACCCGCCCGCGCCGGGAGCCGACAGCTCGCGGGCTGGCCGGGATGAAGAGCTATCGGTTCTGGCCGGGAGAGATGTCGCAGGCACCCAGGGTATCGCCATGGTTCAGATGAGCCTGCACAGCCGGTTCCGCGATTTCAAGGGTTTGGCCCTTGTGACAGATGACAACTTTCTTGGGAGGATCACCGGCGTCTGAATGACTTCCGGGAATGAGAACGACACTGGTGAAGAGGACTGCCGAAGCGAACACCTTGAAGGAACTTGTTTTCATAACAACAACAACTGATGAACCGACTGTTGATTTCACCGCAGCTGCGTGCGGTACCCTCCTTGCCGTCGTCCGCCTGTTGCCCGAGGCGCGTGAAATCTTTCACGCACAAATCCGTTTGAGTCGGCGGAACTTGTCCAATTACGGAAGAAAACCGCTCCCGAAGCAAGCAGATTCTTATGGAATTGCGCGCCTTATCCATCCCCGGTTGCCGCCGATGAGTCCCCAGGGGCGAGGTGCCCGCCGTGGGTAAACTTGAGGCTCGTCAGCCCGACGGTGAAGTGCCATCGTTGCTGATGGGCACGGTCCGCCCCTTTGTTTCATGAAATCTCGCATCCTGGGCGTCGTCATGCTGGCCATAAACCTTGGATTGGCCGCGACGCTCGTTTATCTGATCGTCAGCTACCAGTCCAGCGGGACGTTCAGCAGTCCGTTGCGCACAAGAATCGTCACCAACACCGTGACGCAGATTGCCGTGCGCAAGATCAATGCGACGAATTCGTTGCTCACGGCACTCGGCCAGCGGCCCCTGAGCTGGCAGGCGCTGGAATCCACCAATTACGTCGTCTACATGCAGAACCTGCGCGCCTTCGGGTGTCCGGACGAAACCATCCTTGATATTATCCTTACCGACATCGGCCGGTTGTATGCCCGGCGGCGGGCGGGCATCCGGGCGCAGGCGCCGCCGCCGAAATTTTGGCAGACCGGCGATTCCGCCGCGCACGGTTCCTATCTACCGCCGGAGGTGCGGCGCCAGTTGCAGGATTTGGATCGCGAGCAGGAAAATCTCGTGCACGAATTGCTGGGGGTAAATTTCCGGGTGGAGCTGGCCAGGTATTGGAGCGTGGACGAGCCCGTGGCGTTGAACCTCGGTTTTCTTCCCCCCGAAAAACAGCAGGGCATCCAGGCGATCCACGACAAGTATGCCGCGATGGAGGAGGAGATATCGGATCGTGCCAGGGGCCTTTTTCTCGATGAGGATCAGGCGGCGTTGGTGCGCCTGCAAAAGCAGCGGGAAGCCGAGCTGGGCCAGTTGCTGAGCCCCAAGGAGCTCGAGGAATATCAACTCCGCAATTCCGAAACAGCGCAAAGCCTGCGCCAGCAACTCACGGGATTCCAGCCGACCGAGGATGAATTTCGGAAAATATTTCAGCTGCAAAAAACGTTCGATGACAATTTTGGCCAGGCGTTCGATGCGAGCGACGAGGCGGCGCTGGCGCTGCGGAACAAGGCGCAAAATGATGCTTCAGAGGCGATGGGCGCGGAGATTCAAAAAGTCCTGGGCCCGGAGCGTTTTGCCGAATACGTGCGCGCGCAGGATGATGATTACCGCGGGATGATCCAGGTGGCCGAGCGTTTCAATCTGCCCCGCGAGGTCGCCGGCTCGGTGTATGACATGAAAGTGGCTGCCGAACGCCAAAAGGCGGCCGTCGAAGCCAACAACAACCTCAATGATGCGCAACGGGGCCAGATGCTCGCCGCCATCGCGCGGACGACCGAGCAAAGTGTGGCGGCGGCGCTGGGGGACAAGGTTTTCAAATCGTACCAGAAGAGCACGGGGCAATGGCTGGGGAACCTTTATCAGGTCAATGAAAACAACCTGGCCCTCCCGCCCGAGCCGGCGCCTCCACTGCCGCCTCCGTTGCCGACCGAGACACAATTGCAGAATTTTCTGCTCGGCCCGCAACCGGTCATCACTCCGAAGCCGCCGCCGTTGAGGCGTTAGGCAGCTAGCGGTCGGACCTCCAGCACACAATGGCGGCCACGATGGCGCCGACGAACACGATCACGCCGATCAGCATCATGTAGCTGGGCATGGATCAACGCGCTCCCTTCATGAAGATGGCGATGAGCCCCCACATGGCGAGTGCGAGCAGGGCGACGAAAAAGATAAACCGATTCCTGGCCACCCGTTTTTCGTAACGCATGGGGCGCAGGCCCTGGATGCTGCCCGCCGCCAGATAATTCACGAGCTTGGGATTGGTGGTGGCGGGCCCCCGAAAGTGGGTTCTCGTCCGGCGCCAGACGGCCGCCAGGTCGTATTTTCGAACGCCGAGTTCATTAAAATGTTCGGAGGTCGCCTGTTCCTGCTGGGCCTGCAACCGTTCGTGATCGACCTCTTCAAAGATCGGTTCCTGGGAGCGCGGCAGCGGACCCTTCGGAGCACCCGTGGCTGCCCGCGGCTTGGTGGTGGAACGCAGCCGGGGTTGTGGATCGTGGGCTTCCGACTGCGGCGCGGACGCGATGGAGGATGGGGCCGTTGGGATGCCAGCCGCTGCCTGTTCCTGCTGTTCAGCCAGTCCCTTGATTTGCGCTTCGAGCGCCGCGATTTGCTGGTTGAGCGCTTCGGCGCGTTCGGCGATGGGATCGTGCTTTTTTTTGAACAGGCCCATGTATCGCGGTTACCGGCGAAGCAACACGAGAAAAATGGCCAGCGCCACCAACGCGATCGGCCACGTCAACGCCAGGCCCAGTTTGCATAACTCCGCATACGTTTTTTGCTGGAGCAACGCTTCAAGGGACGATCCCGGCGAACCCGCCGCGGGCGAGGCCGACGGGAGCGTGACTGTTTCTCCGGATAACAATGGAAATTTCAGGCGCGCGGAATTCCATTCCATGCGGCCATTCTCAACCGCCGTGAGCGCTCGCGTCAGCTCGACGTTCAAATTGTCCTTGGTCCAGGTCTCCTCGTGAATGGATTGCACCTTGACGAGTGATTCGCGCAAGGCGGCAAGGGCGCGAGCCATTTGCTCGGCATCGCGGCGCGCGGCGAATTCGGCTTCCTCGAGGAGGCCAACGCCGCGGGTCAGCTGTTGTTCGACTTCCTGGCGGCCGCGCGTGAACTCCGCCTGGCGCCGGCGCGTCTCCTCAATCTCGGCGCGTTCCCGTTCCAGTTCCTGCTGCGCGCGCTTGAGCTCGGCCAGTTTGGATTGCATGTCGCCCGCGCGCGCGTCCAGTTCCTCGCGGGTCGGCGCGAGGTCGGCAGCCGGCGCGGCCAATGTTGCGGAGGCGGAACCGCCCGCATGCCCCTTCGCCTTTCGGCCGCTTTGAAAATCATCATCAACGAACTCGGAAGGATCAAATTCCATAGCCATGTGGCCACTGTAGGAGTCGCGATCCGGCGTGGCAAGCGTGTTGCAGGGCTGAAAAACCATTTCCCGCGGCCGGCGGGAATCCGTAACAACGAATGCCGCTCAGGTAGGAAGCTGTTTTCGAGGCCGTCCCTTAAGCCTACTCTCCCCTTGTCAGGCCGGGCCGCGGTTTCTACATTCCCCGCGTGCCCGCAAACATCTCGTTGTTTCCGCGACGCTCCGGCGTCCCGGGGCGCTCAGGCGCATGATGCTGCTTTATCAGTTTCCGTGGAGCCCCTACTGCCTTGTTCAAAGGCGGATCCTGGAGTTCAGCGGCGCCCGTCATCGCATCGTTAACATCCCGCCGTCCGATCGTTCCCGGATCTGGAAACTTTCCCGACAGCGATATTATCAGGTCCCGCTGTTGCAGGATGGAAAAACGGTGGTGTTCGAGATAGAGGACAATTCGCAAGTCATCGCCAAATATCTCGAATTGAAGCTGCGCCTGGGCCTGTTTCCGCCGCAGTGGGATGGGTTGCAGAACATCCTCTGGCGTTATATCGAGAGCGATGTGGAGGGGTTGACGTTCAAGCTCAATGACGCGCAATACCGCCTGTTTGTTCCCCAGGGCGAGCAAATGGCTTATCTCCGGCACAAGGAACGAAAATTTGGTCGCGGCTGCCTGGATTCGTGGCGCGTGAACCAGAAGGCGCACCTGGCCGGCTTGACCGCGTTGCTGGCGCCGTTCGAGCGGATGCTGGCGCGCGGGCCCTATCTCCTCGATGACCAGCCGCGGTTCATCGATTTCGATCTGTGGGGAATGCTCGCAAATTTTCTTTATTCCGGCCGCTACAGCCTCCCGTCGCTCCAGCCGAAGATACGGGTATGGCACCGGCGTATGAGCCGTGTTAGATTTGCCGACTCGACGAAGTGAAAAATTATATCCTGGACACGAACGTCCTCCTCCACGACCCGAACTCGCTCTTTAACTTTCAGGACAACGATGTGCTGGTGCCCATCGAGGTGCTCGAGGAGATCGATCGCTTTAAAAGGGAGTCCTCCGAACTCGGGCAAAGCGCCCGGACCGTGTCGCGGATGCTCGACAATCTGCGCCAGCAGGGCAGTTTGAGCGAGGGGGTCAAGTTACCCAACGGCGGCCGCCTCCGCATCATCTTCTTTAAAAAGCCCCGCGCCAAAAATGGCGGCGGCAATGGCAATGGCCACCCCAACGTCGACAGCCTCATCGTCGCCTCCGCCCTCGATGTCAAAAAGGCGCTGCCCAAGATGGCCACTGTTCTCGTCACCAAGGACATCAACCTGCGTATCAAGGCCGATGCCTTCGGGTTGCAGGCCGAGGATTACGAAACAGACCGGGTCAACATCACCGACCTTTACACCGGCACTTTCGATCTGCAGGTCAATTCCGAGAAAATGGTTTTCTTCCGTGCCAATTCCGAATTGGAGCTGCCGCCGGGAAAAATTTATTTTCCCAACGAATACTGCACCCTGACCGAGGAGGGAAATCCCAAGCGCACCGCCCTGACGAAAGTGGACGCCACCGGGCGCAAGCTGATTCCCATCATCGATTGCCGCGAAGGGGTCTGGGGTATCAAACCCAAAAACAGGGAACAACATTTCGCCTTTGACGCGCTGCTGGATGACCGGGTGAAG
>JBEEGQ010000120.1:0-8922 GCA_041166945.1 Verrucomicrobiota bacterium | reverse complement strand
CAACGCGACACTGGTCATCACGCATTATCAACGGCTCCTCGATTACATCGTTCCCGATTTTGTTCATGTGCTCTGGGACGGCCGTATCGTGAAATCGGGCGGCAAGGGGCTCGCCCTTGAACTCGAGGAAAAAGGTTACGACTGGCTCATCCAGCACGATGCCGCCAAGGCGTGATAGTCCATCCGTGATTGAAATTTGCAACGACCGCCGTATGACCGCGATTGAACAGACGTCCGGAATAAAGCCAGCGGACCCACGGCTCGAAGCCTTTGAGCGTTTGGAGAAGGCCGGGCCCGGACGCCAGCCGTCATGGATTTTTCCGCTGCGCAAGGCTGGCATCGCGCGGTTTGCGGAGCTGGGTTTTCCAACGCTGCAGCAGGAGGACTGGCGTTTCACCAACGTCGCGCCCCTGGCCAGGCTTCCTTTCAAGCCCGTCTTTGACCCGCCGCCGCACACGCTGACTCCCGGGGCGCTGCATCAATTTCCGTTCACCAAGCTGGCGGGACCGCGGCTGGTTTTTGTGGACGGCTTTTTCAGCGTCGGCCTCTCCTCCATCCCCGCGCAAGATAGCGGCATCAAAATTGGCAGCCTCGCCGCGGCGCTCTCGAGTGATTCGGATCTCATCGAAAAACATCTCGGACGTTATCTGGGCACCGACGACAATCCCTTCGCCGCGCTGAACAATGCGTTTTTTCAGGATGGCGGTTTTGTTTATGTGCCAGCGGGAGAGGCCGCAGCGGACCCGGTGCATTTGCTGTTCGTCAACACGAGCCGTGAAGCCGGGGCGGTCACTCACCCCCGGAACCTCATTATCGTCGAGCGCGGCTCGAAGCTGACGGTCGTGGAGAGCTACGTCAGCGTTGCCACGGGCCCGACGTTCACGAATGCAGTGACCGAATTTGCGATTGGCGAAAACTCGAGCGTGGAGCACTGCAAGTTCCAGGACGAAAGCCCCGAGGCGTTTCACATCGCGACGCTCCCGTCCCATCTGGCTCGAGCGGTTCAGTTTTCCTCCCACTCAATTGCCACCGGCGCGCGGCTTTCGCGGAACAACCTCCGGACAACGCTCGACGGCGAGGGCATCGAATGCATCCTCAACGGGGTGTATATCACGAATGACGATCAACTCGCCGATCATCACATGATCGTCGATCATGCCCAGCCGCATTGTGCGAGCCACGAATATTTTAATGGCATCCTCGCCGGCAAATCCCGCGGGGTGTTTCATGGACGCATCCTCGTCCGTCCTGGCGCGCAAAAAACCGATGCGAAGCAAACGAACAAGAACCTGCTGCTCTCCGATGACGCCGGCGCGGACACGAAACCGCAGCTCGAGATTTACGCGGACGACGTCAAATGCACGCATGGGGCGACGATTGGTCAGTTGAACGAGGAATCGATTTATTACCTGCGCTCGCGCGGCATCGGGCTGGAGAATGCGCGCCGGATGCTCATTCATGCGTTCGCCGGCGAAATCATTGACCGCGTCAAACACGATGCGATGCGGGATGAACTCGATGCGCTGATCTGGGACCGGCTGGAACAGCACGAAGGAGTGGCGATGGGACGATGAGGGCGATCATGACCCTGGACAAACTCATCTCGAATTTCGAACTGCTCGGCGATTGGGAGGAACGCTACGGTTACCTGATCGATCTCGGCAAAAAACTCCCGGGACTGTCGGACGCTGAGAAAAACGAGGAAAACCGCGTGCACGGCTGCCAGGCAATGGTCTGGATGATCATGGAGTCCGACCCGGAGCATCACGGCGCGTTGCGCTTTCGCGCGGACAGCGACGCCTTTATTGTCCGCGGCTTAATCGCGGTGCTGCAACTGATTTACAACGGACGGACGCCCGTCGAGATTCTGTCGATGGACGCCGGGTCGGTGCTGGGTCGGCTGGGGCTCGACCGGCATCTGAGTCCCACCCGCAAGAATGGCCTTTTCGCGATGGTGGAACGCATTCGGACACTGGCGCACGCGACACAACCGGTGGCGAACGGGCGGCCGGCATAAATTTTCGCGATGTGCTGTTCAGCTGAATTGACTTAATTTTATGCAATCCAACGAATCAGTCACCCTGACCCGGGACGTTGAAGCCTCGGTGGTCCCGGTCGGCACCAAGGTCACGCTGCACCAAGGTGAGACGGCGCACATCACGCAGTCGCTCGGCGGCGCTTATACCGTGGTTGTGAACGGCAACATGTTTCGCATCGACGGCCAAAACGCGGATGCCCTGGGCGTGCAGGTGGAGCAGAAATCTTCGAGTGCGGGCCATGCTCCGCGCACGCTCGAGGAGGTCGAGAAGGAATCGTGGGTTCAGCTGAAAACCTGTTATGACCCCGAGATCCCCGTAAACATCGTGGACCTCGGCCTCATTTACGATTGCCATGTTGCCCCGTTGACGGAACCGGGCCGCTTCGAAGTGAATGTAAAGATGACCCTCACGGCGCCTGGTTGCGGGATGGGGCCGGTGCTTCAGCAGGATGTTTCCAACAAGTTGTTGATGATCGAAGAGGTGGATGAAGCCAACGTGGAACTCGTCTGGGATCCGCAATGGAACCAAGGAATGATGACGGAGGCTGCGAAACTGCAGCTCGGGCTTTTATAGGACGCGGCCCATGATCCTCGTGGAACAGCGGACTGCCAGGCCCCCGGAGGTCTCGCCGTGATTGCGGCGCCTCCGGACTGGGCAGCGTTGCGCGCGGATTTCCCCATCCTCCGCCAGGAGATCAACGGCCATCCGCTCATCTATTTCGACAATGCGGCGACCAGCCAGAAGCCGCGACAGGTGATCGACGCCCTCGTGCGGTATTACGAGCACGACAACGCGAACGTGCATCGCGGGGTTCACGAGTTGAGCAATCGCGCCACAGGCGCCTACGAAGCCGCGCGCGAACGCGTCGCCAAATTTATCAATGCCCGCAGCGCGCAGGAGATCGTTTTCACGCGGGGCACCACCGAAAGCATCAACCTGGTAGCCGCGACCTGGGCGTTGGACCATCTCAAACGCGGCGAGGTCATCCTCCTGAGCGAGCTCGAACATCACAGCAACCTTGTCCCCTGGCAGATGGTCGCGCAGCGGACCGGCGCCGAGCTTCGTTTTATCCCTGTCACGGGCGATGAAGGCACGCTGGATCTGGGCCGGCTCGAGGAACAGTTTTCCAACGGGGTCAGAATTCTGTCGGTGACGCACATCTCGAACACGATGGGCGTGGTCAATCCGGTGGCGGAGCTTTGTGCGCGGGCGCGACGGCACGGGGTGGTCACGGTGATCGACGCCGCGCAAAGCGCCGGGCATTTGCCGCTCGATGTGCAGGCCATGGATTGTGATTTCCTGGCGTTCAGCAGCCACAAAATTTGCGGCCCGACCGGCATCGGGGTGTTGTATGGGCGGCGCGAACTGCTCGATGACCTTTCCCCCTACCAGGGCGGGGGCGAGATGATCTCGAAGGTCGAATATTTTCACACGGATTATAATGTGCCGCCGCATCGTTTCGAGGCGGGCACGCCGAATATTGGGGGGGCGGCGGGCTTGCGCGCGGCGATGGATTATCTGGACGCGATCGGGCGCGAGAACATTTTCGCCCATGATCAGGAGCTGGCGGACTACGCGGTGCGCCGATTGTCGGAGTTCGACGGGATTCGCATTTTCGGGCCGCGATCGGGGCGGGCGGGCCTTGTGAGTTTCGTCCTGCCGAAGGCGCACGCGCTGGATGTGGCGACGATGGCGGACCAGCGAGGAGTGGCTTTGCGCGCGGGGCATCATTGCAACCAGCCCCTGATGGCGAAGCTGGGGGTTCCCGCAACCCTTCGCGCGAGCTTTTACTTTTACAACACGCGCGCCGAAGTCGATCGCTTTATCGAGGTGCTGCGGAGCGTGACGGCTCTTTTTGCCTGATGGCCCCGGCTCGCAGCCGCCGATGTCATGAGGCGGATTTCCCAACCGAATTCTATGAAGAACAACATGGTCCGTTCCAAACTGAAGCGGGGCGACGCCAGCATCGGCACGTGGATCACCATGCCCGATCCTTTCGGGGCGCACCTGATGAGCAAGGCGGGGTTTGAATGGCTCACCATTGAACTGGAACACACACCGATCACGTTTGAGACGGCGGCGCAGATGTTCGCGATTGTCGCTGCGAACGGAGCGGTGCCGCTCGCCCGGGTTCCGTGGAATACCGTGGAAAACATCAAGCGCGTCCTGGACACCGGCGCGTGGGGGATCGTGGTGCCAATGGTGAACTCCCGGGCCGAAGCCGAAGCGGTGGTGAAGGCGGCGCGTTACCGGCCCGTTGGCGAACGAAGCATCGGCGGCTCGTTGCACGCCGCCAATTTCGGAACGGATGCGTCGACGTATTATGCCAGGGCGAATGACGAAATCCTCGTGATCGTAATGGCGGAACACGTCGATGCGGTCGCCAGGATAGATGACATTCTGAGCGTGCCAGGAATTGACGCGGTGTTTGTAGGGCCGAACGATCTGCACGCCTCGATGAATTTGCCTCCGTCCTTTGACAGCGACGATGTTCAGTTCAACGCGGCGCTCAAGAAAATCCTGGCGTCGGCGAAGCGACATGGCATCGCCGCGGGAATACATGTCGTGGATGCCGCGCAGGCTCAACGACGCATCGTGGAAGGCTGGCAATTTATTGCGGTGGCCAGCGAGGCGGGTTTCATGCTGGCGAAGGCCGGAGAAATCGCCAAGGCGCTCGGCCTGGGCAAGGGCGCTGTGGCGGCCAGGTATTAGTCGAACAACAGGGCGGGATGGAACACCGGAGCGCCGTGACAACGAAATGAAAATCGTGGTTCTGGACGGGCATACCTTGAATCCTGGCGATCTGAGCTGGGCGGAATTGGAACGGCTCGGCTCGTGCGCGATTTACGATCGCACCGGGGCAGCGGAGATTGCCACGCGGGCCGCGGAGGCGGAGGTGGTGATTACAAACAAGGTGCCGTTTGATCGGCCAACCATCATGGGTTTGCCGCGCCTTCGCTACATAGGAGTGACGGCGACGGGATATAATATCGTCGACACCGCGGCAGCCCGCGAGCGCGGCGTGACGGTCACGAACGTGCCGAGCTATGGCACCCGTTCCGTTGCACAGCACACTTTCGCATTGCTGCTTGAATTGACCCAGCACGCGGGCCAGCACTCGGAAAGCGTACGGGCGGGTGGCTGGAGCCGGAGTCCGGACTGGTGTTATTGGGAATATCCGCTCGTCGAACTCGAGGGGTTGACGATGGGGATCGTGGGTTTTGGCCGGATAGGGCATGCGGTGGCGGATCTGGCCCAGGCGTTCGGGATGAAAGTCGTCGCCGCCCTGTCCCCCCGGGCGCGGGAACTTCCCCACAACGTGTCGATAGTGGACATCGATTATCTTTTCAGCGCCAGCGACGTGGTCAGTTTGCATTGCCCGTTGACGCCCGACACGCGGCACCTGGTCAACTCGAAGCGAATTTCGCTGATGAAACGGACCGCATTTCTGTTGAACACCAGTCGGGGGGCGCTCGTGGATGAACCGGCGCTGGCGGTTGCGTTGAACAGCGAGCGGATCGCCGGAGCGGGAATGGACGTGCTGTCGACGGAGCCTCCCCCTGCGGCGAATCCATTGCTGGCCGCGAAGAATTGCATCGTGACGCCGCACGTGGCGTGGGCCACGGGCGCGGCTCGATCGCGTCTGTTGCGCGCGGCGATCGAGAACGTCCGGGCGTTCCTGGAAGGCAAGCCTCAAAACGTGGTCAACTGATCGCTGAACGCGAACGATGACCGTCGAATTTCGTTTTCACAACTACTCCGGTGTTGCCTTTCATGGGGGCGCTCCTAATTTCGCGCCATGACGGTTGCGGAGAATTTGGGAGAGATCCGGCGGCGCATCGAAACGGCGTGCGCCCGGGTCGGCCGCGATCCGGCGTCCATCACGCTTTTAGGGGCGAGCAAGGGGATGCCTCCCGAGACGGTGCGGCAAGCCGCGGATGCGGGCGTCACACTGTTTGGGGAAAACAAGGTGCAGGAGGCCAGGGCGAAGATCCCGGGCTGCCCAAGCCGCTTGCGATGGCATCTTATCGGACGGCTTCAGTCGAACAAATGCCGCGATGCGGTGGCTTTGTTTGAAATGATCCAGAGCGTCGACAGTCTGAGCCTGGCGGCGGAGATTCACAAATGGGCGGAGAAACAGGCGCGGACGATTCTGGTGCTGCTGGAGGTCAACGTGGCGGGCGAATCGAGCAAAACCGGATTTCAACCCGATGAATTGCTGAAGACAATTGCCGCCATCAATGCGTTCCCGCGGCTTGAGGTTCATGGGCTGATGACCATTGGGCCGTGGACGGCGGATCCGGAAAAAGCGCGGCCAGTCTTCCGAAAACTGCGGGAGCTGCGGCGGCAATGTGATGAAATCGTGGGCGCGCCATTGCCTCATTTGAGCATGGGGATGAGCGGTGACTTCGAGATCGCCATCGAAGAGGGCGCCACGATCATCCGGTTGGGCACAGCGCTGTTTGGGCCGCGTCCCGCGCGGTTGCGAGCTGACGAAATTAACAGCGACGCTTGAATGTCCGGCTGAACTCATTGGGTTTCCGGAACGGAAGGTAATTGAGCCACAGATGAACACAGATTTTCACAGATGTTTCTGTACAGACTTGTTCTCGCTGCTTTCTTCCCTTCTGTGTTTCATCTGTGGCCGTCTGTGGCTTCAAAGTCCGCGCCTGATATCGAGCCACAGATGAACACAGATTTTCACAGATGTTTTAGTCGGAACTGGTTCTCGCTGCCTTCCTTCCCATCTGTGTTCCATCTGTGCGGATCTGTGGCTTCAAAGTCCGCACCAACTTTGCAAATTGAGTTTTGTGGCCGACCGCCGTTATTCTTTTCGCTGTGACCGCTGACACGTTCAAACACGAGATAGCCGACGCCCTCAAGGCTTACGAAAAATACATTGTCTGCCTGGACAAGGTGCCGGAGGACTGTGAAGCCTCGCTGCGGTCGCTGATGGATAAGGCGCTGAAGGCGTATGAGGATCGGGGCCCAACCCTCCGACATGGCATCGCCCTCGACCGGCAGGTCACCATCATTCTCAGCCAGACGGACGGGGACAAGCCCCTGTGCGGGATCTATTTCAACCTCCATTCGCCCTACCAAAAAAAGTCGGGGTCAAAGACCGCCAAGTCGGCCAGTTGATCCCGAAGTCCGCGGGCGAATAATTTTTCGTGGTACACGATGTGCGGAGACTCAAACTTTCCCAGCAAAAGAGGGAAAGATCAGAGTCTTCACACGTCGACTGCTACTTTATCAACGGGCTGCTAGTCGCTGCGGACTTCGTCGCCCACCTGGCATTCCCCCGCGACAATGTCGGCCACAATGTTGGTGTCCCTGCGGAATTCGTTGATCTTGATCTCCGCCACTTTCAAGCCCTGACGATACACATTGAGGCGACGATCGGCGGCGGGGACATTTCCGAAGGCATAACTCACGATGACATAGCGCGTCGCGGGATTGACCCGGACGATTCGGCCCGCGGTGCTCGTGGCGGGATTGACGATTAAAGTGGGAGGCTTCGGACGGGGATGCGTTCGAGCGCAACCCGTCAGAACCACGATCGAGAGCAGAGCCAGGCAGACCCGTTTCATCCCGTGACAATGCCTGCCGCTGAGATTTGCATCGAGAAAAATTCTTTCAATCGGGTCGCGGGACGCCGCAAAAGCGAATCCAATCAGCCGCGGTATCGATATCTTCCAGAGGCCGCAGGAGCTTGACGGTAAGACGTTGGGCACGGCAGCGTTCGAGTGTTTGGGCGAGCGCGGCGCTGGTGCTCCAAGCAATGCCCTCGAAAATTTGTGGGTGATGGGAGCGCATGCCGATCAGCCAATAGCCTCCATCGATTGCGGGGCCTGCCACGACGTCATGATTTTCCAACTCACCCCACGCCGTTTGAATGTCCTGCGCGGTGACTTGAGGGCAATCCGAACCGATAATCACGACGCGGCGGGCGCCAGTCTCGAAGGCATCGCGCATGGCGCTGGAGAGTCGTTGGGTGAGATCCCCCGGCCCCTGGGGGGAAACGAGCCATCCGGGCAGCCGCCACTTTTCGATTTCCGCCGCCGCGTCGTCCGGGGTAAAGCGCAGTTCGACGGAATCGGCGGGGTCGAGTCGGGTGAGGTTTTTGAAAAGGACTTCGACGAGCCGCACATAGGCGGCATGTGCCGCTTCGACGCCGAGTTCCACGGCAAGCCGGGTTTTCACCAGCCCGGGCCGGGGCGCCTTTAGAAAAATGATCAGTCGGTGGGAAGTCAATCGCGGCAACATTGAATTTCCTCCGCCGTCACGCGCAATAAAAACAATTCTCGTTCCAGAGGGGGGAAGGTTTGTAAAGTCGGCCTGTTTTATGATGGTGATTGGCCTGACGGGCGGCATTGGCATGGGAAAGAGCACCTCGGCGTTGCTATTGCAGCAGCGATTGATCCCGGTGGTGGACACGGACACGTTGGCGCGGCAGGTGGTCGAGCCCGGGCAACCGGCGATGCGCGAGATTGAGGAGGCGTTTGGCCGCCCGGTCATCGCTCCCGACGGACGGCTGAAGCGGGAGGAATTGGCGCGCATTGTTTTTTCAGATGAGACCCGGCGCAAGGAGCTCGAAAGGATCGTCCATCCACGGATCCGGCAGCTTTGGCAATCACAGGTCGCACTTTGGAAGACAGAGAGCCGCCCCCGTTGCGTGGTGGTCATCCCGTTGCTGTTCGAAACGGTGGCCGCAGCGCACTTCGACAGCATCATTTGCGTCGCCTGTTCGAAGGCGTCGCAGTGGCAGAGATTGACAGCGCGCGGCTGGACGGCCGAACAAATCGAGCTGCGGCTGGGCGCGCAATGGCCGATCCAGCGCAAGATGGATTTGGCAAATCATGTCGTCTGGACCGAGGCGGGT
>JBEEGQ010000119.1:0-7872 GCA_041166945.1 Verrucomicrobiota bacterium | reverse complement strand
CGAGCCATCGCCGTCGCTTCCCACGGATGCGCGGCCTCTGTCCGTGACTCCCGCTACTGTGAATGTCGTCGTTCCGTCCGCCGCTGCGCCTTTCGGATCCCTGTTGATCGGCATCGGCGCGGTGCTGCTGTTCGCCTGCGTCGGATTGCTCGCGATGGTCCTTCGGCGTCCCCGGACTCTCGCGCAGGTCAGCATCATCACGCGGTCGATGGACAGACAATGAGACAGCTGCGACCTGTTGTGTCGTGATGGATCTCCTAACTGGGCCCTGCCGACTCCTGCTCGGAACGCTGGCTCTGCTCACCGCCCTTTCAACGGACGGGCGCTCCGCGGACGCCCCGATTCGGCCGCCGGCGATGCCGTCGACGCACTGGGCTTTCCAAGCGATCCGCGATCCTCAGCCGCCTGCCGTCAAATTCCGCCGCTGGGTGAACAACGACATCGACCGGTTTGTTCTCCGACAGCTGGAGGATGCGGCGATGGCCCCGGCATTCCGCGCGGACAAACGGACGCTCATTCGACGGGTCACGTTTGACTTGACGGGGTTGCCGCCGACACCCGACGAGGTGGATCGATTTCTCGCCGACACTTCGCCGCGCGCGTTCGAGCGGCTCGTCGAGCGGCTGCTGGCCTCGCCTCATTACGGTGAACGCTGGGGAAGGCACTGGCTCGATGTGGTTCGTTACGCCGACACCGCCGGCGAAAATTCCGATTTCCCGATTCCGCAGGCCTGGCTTTATCGCAATCATGTGATCGAGGCGTTCAACCGCGACCAGCCCTACGACCAATTCCTGCGCGAGCAAATCGCCGGTGACCTGCTGCCCGCGGCGTCGCAGACCGTCAAAAACGAACGCGTCATTGCCACCGGCTTTATCGCCCTGTCCAGGCGCTTCGGGAGCGGTGCCGATGGCGAACCGCATCTGACCATCGAGGACACGATTGAAACCCTGGGCCGATCCGTGCTCGGCCTCTCCCTGAGCTGCGCGCGTTGCCATGATCACAAACACGACCCGGTGAGCACCGCCGATTATTACGGGCTCTACGGAATTTTTGCGTCGACCCGCTATCCTCATCCCGGCTCGGAAATGAAAAACCGGCAGGAAGGGTTCGTGCCGCTCGTGCCCAGCGAAGAGGTCGACGCGAAGCTGCGCGCGCATCAACAAAAGTTCACCGCGATCAACATCGAGATCGCGCGGTTGGAAAAGCAAATGGTTCTGCTCAAAAAGGAAGGATTCAATCCCGCGGCGCTCCAGTCGGAATACGACGACGCCTGGAAGCGGCGCGATGAACTGGGGGCTTCGCCACTCGATATTCCCACCGCCTACGCCGTCACGGAAGGATCGGCCACCAACGCGCACATCCAGAGGCGCGGCGATCCAGGGCAGCCCGGCCCGGCGGTTCCCCGTCACTTCTTGAATTTGCTGGGGGGCGATCGGCTCCCCGAAAATTGCGAGGGCAGCGGACGGCTCGAGCTTTCAAAATGGCTCACCAGTCCTACCAACCCGCTGACGGCCCGGGTGATGGCAAACCGGATTTGGCAACATCACTTCGGGCGCGGCATCGTGGCCACGCCGAATGATTTCGGAACGCACGGGCAATATCCCAGCCACCCGGAATTGCTCGACTGGCTGGCGACGCGCTTCATGGAAAGCGGCTGGTCGATCCAACAGATGCACCGCTTGATTCTGGGAAGCGCGACCTATCAACAAGCCTCCGTCGCTGCCAATCCCGCCGCTCTGTCCGATAAACCGGATCCCGGCGGGCGGCTGCTGGGTAAATTCCCACGGCGCCGGCTGGATGCGGAGGAACTGCGCGATGCGCTCCTGTCGGTGAGCGGCCAGCTTGATCTGACGCCGGGCCAGGCCCATCCATTCCCACCCGAACACACGTGGGAGTTCACGCAACATTTCCAATTCAACGCCGTTTACGAAACGCCCAGGCGCAGCGTTTATCTGATGCAGCAACGCATCAAAAAACATCCATTCCTCGAACTCTTCGACGGAGCGGATCCCAATTCCAGCACAGCGGAACGCGGAGTGACCACCACGCCATTGCAGGCGCTTTTCACGATGAACGATCGGTTTGCCCACACCCTGGCCGCCGCATTCGCCGGCCGGCTCCAGCGCGAAAGGCCGTCCGATCCCTCCCGCGTCGAACGCGCCTACCAACTGACGTTCGCGCGCCGGCCAACCGGCATCGAGATGTCCGAGGCGCTGCGGTTTCTGGATCGCGCGAGGCATTCCACGGCGCTGGCGGAGAGCGAGGCAGCCGAACGGCGCGCCTGGGGCAGCTACGCCCGCGTTTTGCTGGGAAGCAACGAATTCATCTTCCTCGATTAAACCCTCACGGGCTCTCGGCGGCCGGCTCGGTTTTCATCTCGACCTTTGTCGCCTCCACCTTGATGTAATTCAACACGACAGGTGCCAGGATCATCCCGGGAATGCCCATCAGTTTTTCGCCCAGGATCAGGCCCAGCAGCGTGAGCCATACGGGATTGCGGATCCGATCCCCCACGATCTTGCTGTTGAGAAAATACTCGAGCTTGTGAACCACGATCAGGAACCCCAGCGCCACCAGCGCCATCCGTGGCGACACGGTGAAGGCGATCGCGGTAATGATCGCGTTGCTGATGAGGTTGCCCACCACCGGCACCAGGCCGCACAAAAACGTCACCCCCACCATCACCGCGCCGTGAGGCAGCCCGGCGCTGATGACGAAAATCGCGGTGTGGGTGGTGTTGATGGCGGAGATCAGAATTTGCGCGCCCATGACGGTCGTGAAGCTTTTGAAAAAGAGGCAGAACCGCGTGACGATTTCCTCGGCGGCCATCGAATATAAATTGTTGCGGATGGGATGAGTGCCCTGGTCCAGATCGAGCTTGTTGTTGAGAAACAGGCTGACCGCCACAACGATCCCGAGGATCAGCAGGACGAGTTCGCGCGATGCCCGATTGGCGAGTCCGCCCAGGATTTGCGCCTTGCCCCGCGCCGCATCCATCGCAACGACCTTCAAACTTTCCCAGTCGGTAAACGGCAGCTCAACCCCGTGCTTTTCCGCATAATCAATGATGGACGGGATCGCCTTGTCGGCGACGGTCGGCACCGCAACCACCGCCTTGCGGGTAAAGCGCGCCAGCCCATAACCGGTTCCAATCACCAGTAGCGCGAACAGGAAAACGGCCACCCATTTATGACGGGACCATTGAAGCTTTTGCAGGACAAAATACGAGAGCATCGCTGCCAGCAACGGCGTGCCCAGATGCAGCCATCCCACCAGCAGGAGAATCCCCAGCATCGTCCAGTAACTGATCCGCGCGGGTTTGGTCACAGTTCGCCGAGGCGTTCAGCGGTCTTTACCAGCGGTCCGACGGTGACGCGAGGATTTTCGCGTTTCGAGTCTCGGTGCGCACCGTGCCGAATCACACTCGGTTTGATCCCGCCGATCCCCATCCGGGTCCTGCATGCCGTGAACAATTTGAATTCAGGATTCGTTGCATTTTTTACAGTTCGCTGGTTGCATGAGGGGAACGGAATTGAACCAAAACGCTTCCTCTGCGGTCACGAAAAAGCACGGCTTCGCCCCGCTGCGCGGCATGAAACATTTCCGCCTCGCACTTCCCGCCGGCATCGCGGCCCTGCTCTGTCTCCTTCACGGATTTTCACAGGCGCAAGGCGCCAAAAAATCCGACGCCTCCGACGACTTCTTTTCCAAAGGCGTCATCCCGCACCTTCGCATCGACATTCCCAAGGCCAGCATGGACGTGCTCCGGCGCGGCGATGGCGAGAAGACCTACGTGCGGGCCACGGTGCGGGAGGGAACGAATGTCTGGGAGGATGTCGGGATCCACATCAAGGGCGCCGCGGGCAGCAAAAGGGCCATCGACAGCGGCGAACCGGCGTTGACGCTCAATTTCGACAAGTTTAAGGCGCATCAAAAATTCCATGGCATCGACAAATTGCATCTCAACAACTCGATCCAGGATGCCAGCCTGCTGTGCGAAGCGATTTGTTCGCGCGTTTTCCTCGACGCCGGCGTGCCCACCGCCCGTTCGTCCCATGCACGCGTCACGCTGAATGGACGCGACCTCGGGCCGAGCCGCGGCCTTTACGTTTTGAAGGAGGGTTATGACAAGGAATTCCTCCGCCATCATTTCAAGGATGCGACCGGCAATCTCTACGACGGCGGTTTTATTCGCGAGATCACCGAACCCCTTCAACAAAACTCCGGCAGCGGCGACATCGCCCGGCATGGCGATTTGAAAGCGCTTGCGGCAGCGGCGCAGGATCCGGACCCGACCAACCGCTTCGCCCGTCTCGACAAACTCCTCGAGCTGGACCGTTTCCTCGATTTCATCGCATTGGAAATCATGACGTGGCATTGGGACGGATACGCGCTGAAGAAGAACAATTATCGCGTCTATCACGATCCGTCGACGGGCCGGATCACCTTTATCCCTCACGGCATGGATCAAATGTTTTGGGATCCCAACCAGCCGATCCAGCCAGCGATGGAAGGGCTCGTGGCGCGCGCGCTTCTACAAACGCCTGAAGGCCGGCTCCGATACCGGCAGCGCATGACAGCGCTGTTAACGAATGTCTTCACCGCGGAACGGTTTACCAACCACATCGCGCTCCTGCAATCACGCCTCCAACCAGCCCTCGCGGCGATCAGCAATGACAAGGCGCGCGAACAGGGCATCGCTGCCACCAACCTCCGCAACGCGATTCTCAGCCGCGTCAGGACACTCGATCGCCGGCTCAACGAACCGCCACCGCCGCCGCTTCACTTTGATGCCGACGGGATCGCAGCGGTGACCAAATGGGAAATTCCAGAGGCCTTCAATCCCGCGCTTACCGCTGCCGAAAAGGTCGTCGCCACGCTCGACATTTCGACAGATCCCGAAGGGCACAAATCGCTCCATATCACCGCCCTGCCGGGACGTCGTTCGGTGGGATCGTGGCGCGCACGCGTCATGCTCGATGCCGGAAATTACATCCTCGAAGGACGCGTGCGCACCGCGGGCGTGACCACTCTGACCAATGACGTCAAGCCGCCGAAGGGCATCGGAGCGGGTTTGCGCCTTTCGCGCGCCACCGAGCCGCGCGAGAACCAGTTGCTCGGCGATCAACCCTGGCAAAAGCTCGCATACGAGTTTCCTGTCACCGCCGGCCCCGATGAAGTCGTCGTGATCTGCGAGCTGCGGGCCGGCGCGGGCGAGGCATGGTTCGATCTTCAGTCATTGCGCCTCCGAAAAAAGGATGTCGCAGGTCCAAAACATCCCCAATCCACAAGTCGGCCGTCGGCCCCGCCGTAAACGCCCGGCCAGCTTGAGTTACCGAACAGCGGAGTGCGGCTGTTCTCGGCCGCCGCAGATTCCCGTATTTTCCCGCAGGCTAATACTTCGAACGCTGAGCCCCTCGTTGACCTTGCTGCGCCCGGGACGGGCGCACTCCACGGGCGTAAGAGGAAACTGCGTTCTTTTGCGACGATTACAGATTAGCTGTGAACAGGGTTTTGTACGGAGACATACGTGTCCCGCGACGTGCATACTGCAATCCCGGCCTCGCGATGGGCAAGCTATCGACTGTCGCGCCGGGAAAAAGCGCGCGCCCAGGAGCTTTCCATAAACGCATGGATCGCTCTGTGATCCAGTCAGGCTCAGCGGTTTCAACCGCGCGGACCACCGCTGCGGAGTGAAATTCTCCCTGGGTACGCTGGCTGCTACAGGGAAGTATGAACATGCATCAAATTTCATGGAGCCGCGGCATCTGGCCGGCGCTGGTCCTCTGCGGATTGACCTCGGCGTTTGGTCAAGTTACCGGGGTGGAAACAAACCGCATTTCACCCCGCCCGCCGACGCGGCTCTTCACCAACGCAAACGGAGAAATTGGAGTGGCCTACGGTGCCCGGCTCCCGGCGGGGACCGCCACCGGCCAGGTGTCCAACCCGCTCGAGCCCAGGCCGCCAACGCGTCTTTTCACGAATGATGGAAGCACGGGCGTGATTTATGGAACGCCTAATCGTGGCGGTGTCACCAATCAGGCAGGCGTCCCGTTGGAACCGCGCCCCCCCACACGGTTGTTCACAAATGCCAATGGCGAGATTGGAGTCGCCTACGGAGCCGCTAACCCGGCCGGGACAACCGGGCAGGTCACAAATCCTCTGGAACCCAGGCCACCCACCCGGCTCTTCACCAATGCCAATGGCGAAATTGGCGTGGCGTATGGCGCCCAGTTGCAAACCGGCGGCGCCACCGGGCAAGTCTCCAATCCCACCGAACCACGCCCTCCCACGCGTCTCTTCACCAATTCCAGCGGCAGCGTCGGCGTCATCTACGGAACTCCCAATGCGGGCGGTGCCATTACCGGTCAGGTCTCGAATCCCACCGATGGCCGGCCGCCCACCCGGTTGTTCACCAATGGCAATGGTGACATCGGCGCGATTTATGCCAAGCCGACACTCAATACCAACTCAGGTGCAGGAGTCGTTCTGCCGATCGAGGCGCGCCCGCCCACTCGCTTGTTCACAAATGCCAATGGGGAGATCGGCGCCATCTACGGAGTACGACCCAATTCCGGCGTCACCAACGGTCCCAGTTTTGCGCCGTTCGACCCCTCGACGCGCCGCGGATTTAGCAATGGACCGGTGGATTTGAATTTGATCGGCCGCTCTCCGTCGGGACGAGTATTCACCAACTCAGCTGGTGAAGTGGGCGCAGTGTGGCAACGGCCCGAAGACGTTCCGCAAAAACATGGGGCGGGACAGTTCTTTACTAATGCCAATGGCGAAGTCGCCGCGGTTTGGGATTCCACCTCACGCCGTGCCGCGCTCGCCACCAACGCGGCCATGGGATCCGTCGCGCCTTTGACTCCGCAGATTCCGTGGACGGCCGTCAATGGACAAATACCGCCTGTTCTGAACGCGCCGCCCACGGCAATTCCGGGCAACACGCCAGTGAGCCCCGGTGTGCCGATCAATTCTGACAAAGGTATCTTCGCTCCGGGTGGAACAGTGCTTCCCGGAAGCACGGTAGCCCCGGGCGCCCCGACACTTCCCAGCAACGTGCTGGCCCCAGGCACGCCCATACTTCCGAATAACAACACCGTGGTGCCTGGAAGCCCGATTCTCCCCGGCAATAATGCAGTCCCGCCCGGCACTCCAATATTGCCGGGGAACAATGCGGTGCCGCCCGGCAGCCCCATTCTGCCCCCAAATGAAGTTGTCCCCCCCAGTGCGCCAGTTCCTCCCAACGTGGTGCCGCCGAGCGCACCCGTCCCTCCCAACGTCGTGCCCCCGCAACCAACGGTTCCCCCACCCCGGCCCGTCGTTCCGAGAGCCGCGCCCGCGCCTCGCGGAACTCGATAAACTTTCCGCCGGATAGGTCTTCAAACCGTTTTAAATCCCCAGGGACTTAAAACGGTTTTTGACTTCTTTCGTGTGAAATTCGATTGAGCATAATTCCTCAAGCTCTCCTTTCCTGAACAATTTCGAGATCTGCGGGTCCTCGTATAACTGCGCCAGGAAATCGGCATTGTCGCGTCCCGCGTGTTTGACGGCCCAGGTTCGCATCGCCGCGCGCTGCACCAATTCATACGCGCTTTCCCGAGTGAGCCCCTTCCGGATCAACGCGAGAAGAGCGGTCTGGCTGTTCCACATCCCCAGGCTCAGGCCCAGGTTCCGTTTCATGTTTTCCGGATAAACCGCCAACCCATCCATCAACCGGGTGAGCAGGCTGAACATATAATCGAGCAGGGTGCAGGAATCGGGAAAAATGATGCGCTCGACGCTGCTATGACTGATATCGCGCTCGTGCCACAGCGCCACGTTTTCCATCGCCGCCAGCGCGTTGCCACGCAACACCCGGGCGAGCGC
>JBEEGQ010000118.1:0-9447 GCA_041166945.1 Verrucomicrobiota bacterium | reverse complement strand
AACCGCCGCCGCGGATCACTGCGGCGGGCAAACTGGTCGAGGGGCCGGTGTAGTGCAGACCTTTTGAAAACCCCACCTGGAACACAATGAGTTACAACGCGCCAGCGTTCGAATAGCGGAGGACGGGTTAGCCGTAGCAGTCGACGTGAGGAGACTCAAACTTTCTCAGTTAAAAAGAGCGAAAGATCAGTGTCCCGAAGGGACAAATGAATGTAGCCGGCGGGAAGTCCACCCCCCAGCGGACGCACCCACCGGATCAAAAACCCGAACTCGCCGGCGCCCCGGCCGGGGCGCATGACGATCCGGTACATCCCAAATCGGAATTGCCGCGTTCGATGATCCGACCCTCTGCGATCGGGGGTTCATGCGCCCTTCCAGGGCGCGGAATCTGCGGGGGATGGCGATCCGGTGGGTGCGCCCGCTGCTGCGGGATTCCCACCGGCTACCATCATGCGGCCCTCTGGGCCGGCAGGCGACATGCCGATCTTCTTGACGGGGCGGCTGGCGGCGGGTGAAACCCTAAAACTTATTCTTCCGGTACGCGCCCATCGCCGGCGCATTGGGATTCACCCCGGGCCCGAAATACCGAAGGATTACGAGCGGCTCCGTTTCGCTGGTGTTCTCGAAAATCACCCCCAAGCCCGCGCCGTCCTCGGTGCAGAAATATTCGTCCTCAGTCAGCTCGTGGAACCGGATCAGCTTGGGCGAATTCAAGGGCAACCCGTTGATTTTTCCGGACCCCTGGACGCAGATGAGGCCGTAGGCCCCCGCATCCTTGACCGTGCAACTCACGCCCGGCTCGACCGTCAATTCCTTCGCCGTGAAAAGCTGTTCGCCGTCGACTTTTCCATAAACAATCCAGCGATCCACGAACCCCGCGCGCCGCGTGTCCGCCACCGGGATCGGTTCCAGGTAATGGTTCTCCTTGAAGTTCGGGTCCACGTTTTTCTCCCAGTCCAGCTGGTCCACGATGAAATCGAGATCGTGATGTTTGCTTTTCGGCATGTCCTTCACGAGTAGAGTCCATGGGACCTCGCGGCCTTCCACCAGGTTTTGGTACATGCCAAAAACGTCGCTGCCCCATTGCGGCTCGTAGGTGCAGAGGCTCCCGGGCGCGTGGAGGATGCAGGGATCGATGAGCCATCCGGTGCCGACTTTCAACCGGTAAGCCTTCGAGAGATCGAGAATCCCATTGTCACCCTTGTTCCAATTCTCGAGGCACTGACGCACTTGTGTCTTTGTCGTGCCCGGCTCGAAGCCCATGAACGTGTAAGGAAAATTGTTGCCGACATTGTTGTGCTGGGGCGGAAAGTAATACGACTCGGGCTTGCCCTCCTGTCCCACGAGTTTCGCCTGCCGGGCGTTCTGGTGCATGTGATGCGGGATGGGTCCCATGTTGTCGAAGAACTTCGAGTAGACGGGCCACTTCCGGTATTTGCCCCAGATGGCCTTTCCGATGAGTGTGGCGCCGCATTCGGCAACGGCCTGTTGAAGGGTGAAGCGCGATTTGCCGGCAACGACATAACTCAGCCCTTCATCCGGGGTGCGATTTTCGTTGGCGGCCGGCGTCGTCGACGCGAACCAGCGCTCGTCGATGCCGCCGCGGTTCAACCCGTAAGCATAGGTGTCGGCAGGATGCAGCTTGAGACGCAACCCCGGTTGCAAAAAGGAGCGCGGTACCCAGCATGGGGCCAGCCGCAGCAAGCCGCCGGACGCGCCGAGCTCGGCTTCGACGACATTCTTGACTTTGCTTTTGACGTTGTTGAGCGACGTGACGGTGTTCATGGTGCGGACAATTTTCGAGTGCAAGATGCGGGTGCTAAAACGCGGGACACCGTCGCAAAAACGTTCGGTCACTGGCAAGCCCTCGATGAAGCTGCCACAGATGTCGGGAAGGCTCGATCGAACCTGGGGTACGGCAGTCCTCGGCCGCAGCAAGGTGAGCATTCTCCTCCATGCGGACACTGCTCAACCCACTCATCGGACGTTGCTGCGCCCGAGAACTTCCGCCTTGTCCACAACAATGGGTTTCCCGCAAATGTCGCTGAGGTGACTTGCCAGCGCGGCACGACCGTAGCGCCGACTGGCAGTCGGCTGTACCGCCGGTTGTTAACCGGCAGGTGCCCGTCCGATGCCAGTTTTCCGACGAAGATTGCACGCCGTGTACTGAAGCGACTTTTCACCTGCCGGTTGGAAACCGGCGACACAGCAGACTGGAAGTCCGCGCTACGATCGGAGAATGATCTCCTCGCGACTGAATTTGCGGGCGGCCTCCTTTTGTAGGCAAGGAGGAGTCCGGGACGGGCGCACTCCGCAGTCCTGGCGTTCCTTCTTTCCAAGCCGCCTGGCTTTCCCCTAGTCTCCGCCGGACATGAAACATTCTGGCAAAGCGCGCCGGGCGGCGTTTCGGATCGTCTTCTGGACTTTGTTGGTGCTGCTGGCGCTGCTGGCGACCATCGTCCTGGCGACGGTGATTGCCCGGCACAATGTGGCGATCGCGTCCGCGCTGGCCATCGCGTGGTGTGCTTTCGCGGCATTCACGCTCTATTTTTTCCGCGACCCGGCGCCCGCCACGCCCAATATTCCCAATGCCATCGTCTCGCCCGCGCAGGGCAAGGTCGATCTCATCGATGAAACCGCCGAATCCGAATTCATGGGCGGCCCCTGCCGGCGCATCTCCATTTTTTTGTCCGTGATCGACGTCCATGTGCAGCGGGCGCCCATCACGGGTCAGCTCGTTTTCAGCAAACACAAAGATGGCCAGTTCCTGAGCGCGACGAAATGTGACTGTGGCGATTTCAATGAGAATGCGCTGCTCGGCTTCACATCGACCGAACTGGCCGGCCGGCGGCTCGCGGTTCGGCTGATTGCCGGCCTGATCGCGCGGCGGATCAATGTCTGGACCCAGACCGGCGACACCGTGGCGCGGGGCGAGTTGATCAGCCTTATCCAGTTCGGTTCGCGGACGCACCTCTACCTGCCCCTCGATGCGAAAATCCACGTGAAGCTGGGCGACCGCGTGAAAGTGGGCGAAACCCTTGTGGCCTCCTTCTAATCCCCGTCCCCACGCACATGCATCCCAAGCCCGTCAAGCAGGAGGAAACCTCGCAAACCGACGCGCGGGTGAAGATTTATTTCCTGCCGAACCTGATGACCGGCGGCAATCTGTTTTGCGGATTCGTCGCCTTGACGAAAATCGTGGAGTGGGACTCGGCATCCGGCGGCTATCAGGATATCAAAGTGGCGCTGTTGTTCATCCTGGCCGCTTGTATTTTCGATCTGCTCGATGGACGGGTGGCGCGGATGGGCGGATGCGAGAGCCCGTTTGGACGCGAGTTCGATTCACTGGCGGACATCATCAGCTTCGGGGTGGCGCCGGCGTTCCTCGTCTACCGGATTGTGCTCAAGGATGTATTTGTGAAGCACCCGGAGTTCGGCTGGTTTATCGCCTCGATTTACCTGCTGTGCGGCGCGTTTCGCCTGGCCCGGTTCAACTGCCTGGCGGCGCTCGCCGGCACGGGCGGGGGGAAGGAGTTTTTGGGATTCCCGATCCCGGCCGCGGCGGGGCTGGTGTCATCGCTGACCCTGTTCATGATTTGGTGGGACGAGAAGGAGTTTGCGCAGGCCAACTGGCGATTCGCCCTTCCGGTGCTCATGGTGTTTCTCTCGGCGATGATGGTCAGCGAGGTGAAATATCCGACGTTCAAAAAACTCGATTTCAAGGCCACCAAAACATTCACCAAAACATTGATCGCCGTGCTGTTTATTGGCGGGACGGTGGTGTTCAAGGACAAACTGCTTTACTGGGTGTTGCCGCTGTTCTTTACCTTCTACCTGATTTACGGATTTATCCGACCGCGGCTCTCGCGGAAAATGCGCGAGGAGATGTCGGATGTGGACGACGACGAGAACGGCGAACCGGCTTAATCGTCCATGTTTTCCCTGCCGCCCACGCTGACCGCCCTGCTGGCGGGATTTCTGAGCGGGTTTATCGTCTCGGTGCCGGTGGGGCCGGTAAACATCACGATCATGAACGAAGGGGCCCGGCGCGGGTTCCGGTGGGCGGCGCTGATCGGCCTGGGCGCGACGTTCATGGAGGTGCTCTATTGCATCCTGGCGTTCACCAGCTTCGCCGCATTTTTTCAAGACAAGGACATCAAGGCCGCGATCGAAGTGTTCAGCTTCGCCTTCATGCTTTTCCTGGGGGTGAAATTTCTCCTGCCCAAGTCCGTCCCGCAGCTCGACAACCTCGAACATCGCATCGAAAAAACCATCGAGGACGGCATCGAGAAACGATTCCATCCGACCTCTGGGTTCATGACGGGATTCGTCCGCACACTGGCTAATCCCGGGGTTTTGCTGTGCTGGATAATCCTGAGCGCCTCATTCGTTTCACGCGGCTGGGTCGAGCCCACGATGCGCGGCAAGATTTTTTGCATCATCGGAGTTGCCGGTGGCGTCGGAGCGTGGTTTTTCGGCCTGAGCTGGGGGGCGGCACTCGGTCACGGACGCTTCACCAACCGGACGATGCGCCGGATGGAGATCGGCTCGGGTATCGGCTTGCTCGCCCTGGGCGCCCTTCACGGCATCCATCTGGCATGGCAGTTGGCAAAAGTGCGGGGACACTGATACCCGGGCGCGTCAGTCACCTTCGTTCTGAATCGGCGTCGCCGGTTTTAACTTTTTAAAAACGCAGTCTTCAAATAACGGCCCTCGTCGAATGTTGCCGGATGATCCGCGGGGTGGCCGGTGGTGTCGATCCACTCCAAGGGGCGGCCCGTTTGGCGGTTCGCGTCGCGGAGCGCTTCGAAAAATTCCTCCGCCGTGACGTGTGCCGAGCAGGACGACGCCACCAGCACGCCGCCGGGCCGCAGCAGTTCAATTCCGCGCCGCGCCAGATTTGTATACGCGCGAATGGCTCCCTCCCGTTCCAACTCACGCCTTGCGAGAGAGGGAGGATCCAAAATCACCATGTCGAATTGAGCGGCCCGTTGGCGTTCCAGCCAAACGAACGCCTCGGCCGTCACGGTTTCATGACGGCACCGGGCCACCGCCGGGTCGGCCGCGTTCAGCGCGAAATTCCGGCGCGCGGCATCGAGCGCAAACGGGCTGATGTCCAGATCCGTCACCGATCGCGCCCCGCCCCGTGCCGAGTAGAGCGAAAAGCCGCCGGAAAAACTGAACGCGTTCAACACATCGCGATCCCGCGCCAGCCCCTCCACGCGCCGGCGGTTCTCCCGTTGATCCAGAAAAAAACCGGTCTTCTGGCCGCGCACGAGGTCCGCTTCGAAGCGCAATCCCGTCTCAAGAAACGTCACCATCCCATTCCAGCCATCCCCATCGCTCGTAAACGCGGGCGGCATCGCGGAGGCATCCCCGGCAGGCCTGCCCGCCGGAGGTGTGTGAACCTGTCCGTCTTCGATCCCGAGCAGACCGGCGGTCTCCTCGATGTTCCGGCTCAGACGCAGCACGATTTTTCCGGGAGCCAATTCGTTCACGACGAGCGCAGCGATGTGCGGCAATCGGGACATCCATGCGGCGGAGTATAATTTCAGAACGTAACTGTCGTCATATCGGTCGAGCACCAATCCCGGCCATCCATCGCTCTCGCCATGAATGCAGCGATATCCATTGGTGCGCTCGTCGAACAACCCGGCCCGTCGCGCGATGGCGGCGCGGAACCGCGCGCGCCACCAGGCATCGTCGATCGTCACAGGTTTTCCGGCATGGAGCACCCGCATCCGGATCGGCGAATCGGGATCGAACAAACCGATGGCAAGAAAACGATCCTGCCTGTCATAAACCACCACCAACTCCCCTGCCCTCCCGTCGCGATTCTGTTCCCGAACGCTGTCGGCAAACAACCATGGGTGGCCCCCGCGCAAAATCGACTCCGCCGTGGCAGTGACCCGCAGGCGCAACCGGCCGGGGCTTGGAGATTCTTCAGGCATTCGCTGGCGCGGAGGGTGAAAGGTCAACGGTGAAAACTCAAAGCTCAAAACATGCTGTCGGCAGCGCGAGCCATGCGGGAGCAATCCGCAACGTTGCCGCGCCGCCGACAATCACGTTAGATCGCGTCGCCTGAACGCACCCGAGCCATCGCCGCGTCGACTTCTGCTGAAGCAGATTTTTTGGTTCGCGATTCTGCATTTTGTCGTCCTGATGGCGGTCAAGGGCCTGATGTTCATGGCCACGTTCACCCCGCCCAAAGCCATTAATCTCTCGGCGGTGATGGAATTCCTGTTTCACATCGAGAGCGTCCTGGTGTTCCCGCGATGGCTCGTGTTGAAAGTGTGGCCCTGGGAAACTACCCCGCGCGGGCTCGGCTTTTGCCTGGCGGTTTTCAACAGCGCCGTTTGGGGGACGGCGCTCGCGGGCCTCCGCAACTTCTGGCGCAAAGCCACCGCCTGAACCTCGCGCACGCTGCGTTTTGCCTCGCCATCCGGATGGCGCTTTTCATAATCCCACCTGCCGGCCCCCCACCGGCTTGGGCTACACATGAAAATAATTTATAGCCGCGTTCCGGCATCACAGGTGCACGCCTCAGCATCCCGACCCCTGAGCGACCCGTTTAAAAACACACGCCCGTTCGTAGCCGCTGAGGTTGCGAGATGGGCTTCCACATTAAATCAGCAGCGGCGGCCAGGCCTTGCCCGCGCCGTTGGAATTTCGTGCCGGCTGCTGGTGCTTCTCGCCCTTTCCGCTCCTGTCGAAACTCCTGTTGCCGCTGCTCAACCGGGGACAGCCGTGCTGTCCGATGCCGCGCAGGTTGCCGCCCTTTCCATTCAGGAAGCGAAATTGGCGCGGCCCGTTCGCCTGCGCGCGATCGTGACCTACTACGACGCGGCCCGCGGATTTTTGTTCGTGCAGAACAAGTCGACCGGATTGCAGGTGCGGGTTCCGCAATCGGATTTGCCGCTGGCCCGCGGCCAGCTTGTCCTGATCGAAGGCATCACGGCGGCCGTCGGCAATTGCGTTTGCGTCGACAACTCCCTCATCCAGCCGCTGAAAGCGACCGCGTTGCCTGAGGCGCAGCGCGCCACGATTGGCGAGGTGTTGTCGGGACAGTTTTGCAGCCGCCTGGTGGAAGTCGAAGGAGCGGTGAGCGCCATTCGCAGTTACCAAGACAGTCTCTGGCTGCAACTTCATGCCGGCACCAATCATCTGGACATCCAACTCCGCGACACACCCGGCGCGGGGGCCGCCGAATTGTCACGCATGCTGGGCTCGTTCGTGCGGGTCCAGGGTGTCGCCGGAAGCACCGCGCCTCCTCCGAATTCCAAGTTCTCCTCCCCTCAATTATTCGTCTATTCCGTCGGAGATATCCTCACTCTGCGGGCCGCGCCCGAGCCGCCTTTTGTCGGGCCATTGACGGACCTGGGTTCGGTTCACTCCGCATCGGATCAACGAATCAAAGTCATGGGACGCATCAGCAGCGGCCTGACAAACCATGCGTTCGTGATCGAAAGCGGCCCGGTCCGAATGCGGATTCGAACTGAACAAGCGCTTCAGGCGAGACCCGGGGATCTGGGGGAATTCGTGGGCTTCCCCACGTCGGAAGGCAGCGAGTGGATCCTGGATCATGCCGTGTGCCGCTTGCTGGATCTGTCCGGCAGCCGTCAGCGACCTGCGGTGACCAACCGGCTGGACTGGCCGGCCTCTCCATTCCTGCCGCTGATCCAGGAGATCAGCAGTGTCCTGCAACTACCGCCCGAGGAAGCCGGTTTCCGATACCCGGTCCGGGTGCGCGGCATTGTCACGTTTTGGGACCCGGACTATTCCTATTTGTTCATCGAGAATACCCACAAGGGCATCTTTGTCGCTCTCATCAAAACAAACGTCGCGATTAAGGCGGGTGAGATTGTGGAAGTGACCGGCCATTCGGCGCGGGGAATTTTTAGGCCGACGATTGTGGATGCGCGGATCTCGATCGAGGCGCTGGGTGAATTGCCGGCGCCCGTTGAATGGCCGGGCGAACATCTGATGACCGGCAGGGAGGATGGGAATTATATCGCGCTCGAGGGCGTAATTCACAACGCCTCGATTGTGGAGCGGCATCTTTGGATTGAACTGGCGACCGCCGCGGGAATTGTCCGGACGATGATTTTGCCCGGGGACGATCGAGCCACGGCCGAGGTGCTGGTGGATTCGAGGGTGCGCGTTCGCGGCGTGTGCGGCACGGAGGTCGATGCCCAACGGCAAATCACCGGGTTGCGTCTCTATGTCCAGCAACTTCGGGACGTGGAGGTGCGCCAGGCGGGCTCGACAAATCCGTTCGCGCTGCCAGCCATCCCGATCTCGAGCCTTGCCCAGGCGCAACAGGACCCCGAGCCGGGTCATCGCGTTCGAATCAGAGGCGTGGTGACGAGCCAAAGGCGTTCCTCCAGTTTTTACGTGAAGCAGGGATCATCGCCGCTTTGGATCGAATTGAGCCAGGCACAGGAAGTCAGCCCGGGTGACGAAGTGGACGTGGTGGGCTTTCCCACGTTGCCCGGCCGGCCTCGCGGCGTGGAGAGCGCGGTGTTTCGCAAGGTCGGCACAGCGCCAGTGCCGCCGCCTGTGGCCTTGGGCCAGCGAGTCCCCTCGACCCGGGTTTTGGACACCGATTTCGTCAGCATCGACGCCCGCCTGGTGGACATGGCGGCCGCGAGCGAGTTGCCTACCCTGGTGATGCAGGCCAAATCGACGGTATTCGAGGCGTCGTTTCTCCGGACAAATGTGCTGACGGCATTGAGACAGCTCAAACCCGGCAGCCTGTTGCGTCTCACGGGTATTTATTCCCGCCAAACGGCGGAACGCGGTTCGTCGCATCCGTTTCGGCTGCTGCTGACGTCCGAAGCGGACGTGGTGGTGTTGCAGAGTCCTCCGTGGTGGACAAGCCGGTACGCGGTCACCGTGGCCAACGTGCTGGTGGGGCTGATCGCCCTGGCGTTTTCGTGGGCGGCCCTGCTTCGGCGACAGGTGCGCCGGCAAACCGCGCGGATCCGACAGCTCAACGCCGACCTCGAACGCCGCGTCGCTGAGCGCACCGCCGAACTCGAAGCCGCCAATCGTGAACTCGAATCCTTCTCCTACTCTGTCTCGCATGATCTCCGCGCTCCATTGCGGGCCGTCAATGGTTTTGCCGAAATCCTGCTCCATACCCACGCCCGGCAGCTGGATGAAAAAGGCTCGCGCTATCTGCGAAACGTCGCGGATGGCGGGCGGCGAATGGGCCGGCTCGTGGATGATCTCCTGACTTTCTCGAGGCTCGGACGCCAGGCCATCGCAAAAACCACGCTCGATCTCAACGGCTTGGTGGCACCTGTCATCGAGGATCTGCGCGCGCACGAGCCCTTGCGACAGGTGGAGGTTCAAATCCTCGATCTCCCGGCGTCCGAAGGCGATCGCGGGCTCGTCCATCAAGTCCTCGTCAACCTTCTCAGCAATGCCTGGAAATTCACCGGC
>JBEEGQ010000117.1:0-18229 GCA_041166945.1 Verrucomicrobiota bacterium | reverse complement strand
GGCATTTCAGCCAGAGGCAGACAATAATTCACCTTCACATTCCGCAAGGCACTTTGCGGCATGGAAGGAGCGACTGCATCTTTCGGGTCCTGCACGATGGCGATTCCACCCGAACTTTTAATCGCGTGAAGACCGGCGGTCCCGTCATCCAGATTGCCCGTCAGCACGATGCCCACCACCCGGGGACCATACGATTCGGCGGCGGTGCGAAATAACGAATCTATCGAAGGTCGATGAAAGTTCTCTCTTGGCCCCTTTGAAAGCCGGACGCGCCTGCCATCCAACTGCAGATGATAATCCGGCGGCGCCACATAGACGTGCCCATGGCGAATGCTTTCTCCATCGACAGCATGGGATACCTTCAAGGAAGCCGACGCCCGCAATATTTCCGGCAGCAAACTGCGGCCTTGACCGGGAATGTGCAATACAACGAACACCGAGGCGGGCAACTGCGCCGGCAAACTTCCAATCAATTTCGGAAGGGCCTCGACTCCCCCCACTGACGCGCCGATTACGATGACATCATGTCCACGCATTTCGCGGCGGACCGTCGGCGGGATTTATTTGCCGAGCGTCCGTTTCCCTGCCGCCTTGGCGAGCTTCCAGCGTTTCCGCGCCGCGGCGGCGATACGCGCCTTCGTGGCGGCGCTCATCGCTCGGCGGGTCTTTCGTTTGCCGATCCGGGATGGTTTTGCCTCGGCGCCCGATTGCCTCGCCGACGGCGCTCGTAGAACAGAGGAGTTCCCAAAGACCTGGTTTAATTCCGATTCCAATTCATCAATTCTTTCGCGAAGTGAAAGGGCTCGTCGGAGTTGAGTTGCAGTCAAGTTCGTCATAGGCAGGGACAGTAGAGACGTTAGATAGGATGGTCAATGCATCAAATTGTTTGCGAAGCGCGAAGAGACGTCGACATCTGAGCGTGGCGCCGACTGGCAGTCGCAATACAGGCGCTTCCGGCCCTTCTACGGCTACCCTACTCAGACTGCTCTGCCTTGCGGCGCCGAAGCTTGTTCCATCCTGCAGTCGCAGTTTTCTTCACACGGCTGCGCATTGCTGCCCTTCTCTTCATATGGGAGCCCAATGGAGAGAATCCGCTGTCGCCACCATCGGCAGTCCGAGCTTGTTGCGCGGCGGCCATTTGTTTTCGCAACGCGGGAGGAACCAATTTGCCGCGGGCGCGCTCCCGAAAGGCGATGAGTGAGGAAGGAACATGGAGCAACTTGCAGAACTCGGTTTCCATGGTTTCGATGGCGACCTTGAGGGCCAACAACCGGTTCAGATGGCGGCGAGGAAGACTTTTCAATTTCATTATCGGTGGTTTGTAGTAACGCGTAAAAACCTGGGTTTCTAATAAACACCATCGCTCACTGTCGGAGCGGCCTTCTATACAGGATTCAACGAGAGGAGGCGGATTTGCGGGAGGGTGTCCTGCTGCTTTTGGCGGCTTTAGCCCGAGATTGAGCAGACTTCCCTGTCCGGCTCGCCTGAGCCCGGTTGGAACCTTTCGTTTTCGTTTTGTTTTTGGTGGTGGTTTTTGGAGCGGGACGCGAATGGCTTCGGGATTTTCCATTGAGTCGTGCGTTGCCTGAGCCCGACTTGGGAGCGGCACCTTTGCGCGTTGTTGAAGTGGTGGAGGATCGCTTGGCGCTTCTTCCGCGGTTAGACGCCCCGGCCTTGTTGTCGGAAGAACGTCCTGCGGCGGCAGCGACGGCGGTCCCGACGATTCCGCCTACGAGCGCCCCCACCGGTCCGCCTACCGCGGCACCTAACACGGCGCCTGTGGCACCACCTGCGACATTTTTACCAATATGAAAGTTGTTGTCGGATTTGGAGTCAGTGTTGGATTCAGTTTTCATAATTGAAGATTAACTTCATGGCCATTCCAGCAAGAGTGGCACCAAGAACGCCCCTCAAAGAATTTGAGCATAAGGCGCGGCATCTCCCCAGGCAGTCTGTGCATTTCGCCGCCTGCCGGCTGTTGCGACAAGGCAATCCGCACGGGTTAGGCATTCTGCATTTTAAAATTTGAATGAGGTTCCGTCGCTTCATGTCCCGCGCGCTCAAGGGCCGAAGGACGTCCTGTTTTTCAAAAATCGCTTCCGTTAGGTAAATCCCCTACCTCGCGTATGGAGGAAGGCCTGTTTGTGAGTCGCAGCAGCCTCCCTTAGGTTCTTGAGATGTCATTAAGAGGGAAACAGGTTCGCCCGGCAACGAACGCCCATGGCCGCGACGTGGTGGCGGAAAATGAACCGCGGTGCGACGGAGGCATTTTTCGATGAGGATGGAGCATCCCTCCATGTGGAACCATTATCGGAAGCTCCTGTTGGTGTTGGCGGTGTTGTCGTGTGGGCTGACAGCGCACGGTGGCGAGTACGAGCGGCTGCGTTTGAAGTGGCGCGACATGCTCACCCAAGGCACCAATTCCATCCGGGCCGATCCCCTCTATTCCAACTGGATCGCCCAGGTCGAGTCCACGGGCCAATCATATCTCAACTCACTGGACACCTCTGCCGGCCGGACCAACCTTTTCTTCAGCTATCGTAATCTTGCCACCGACTCCAGCGACATCACCACCACTTACGAACATCTCCGGGCCATGGCCCTGGCCTACGCGGTGCCCGGATCGGCTTTGCAGGGCAATGTCACCCTGCTCTATTACCTCACCAACAGCCTGGACTGGATGATCCGTTATTACAGTCCAACGGGGGCCGTCTATGACAACTGGTATGATTTCGAGATCGCCATCCCGCGGGCCTTGAATGACACCACGGTGCTGCTTTACTCCAATCTTTCGCCCGCCCAAATCAACGTTTACATGGGCGCCGTCGAACACTTTGCGCCCACGCCCAATTCCACCGTCATCTCGTCGCCGGTCACCGGCTACAACAAGGTTTGGAAATCATTGATCGTAGCCCTGCGAGGGATCATCGTTCAGGACGCCGCCAAAATTGATCTCGGGCGGGCCGCCTTGAGCGATGTGTTCACCAATGTCACGGTGGGCGACGGTTTTTATGCCGACGGATCCTTCATTTTCCATGATGAATTTGCCTACAACACCGGTTATGGCGTCGGTCTGTTGGACACGATGGGGGCCATTCTTCAGTTGTTGGAGGGGTCCACATGGCAACCGACCGACCCGGCGCGCACCAATGTCTTTCGATGGGTCTATGATGCCTATGAACCGTTCATCGTGCGCGGCGCGGCCATGGAGATGGTGGATGGCCGTTATCACAGCCGGGATGGGGACAGTCATGAACGGGGTCATGCCATTCTGGGAGGCATACTTCGGCTGGCCCAGGTGGCCGCTCCATCTGATGCGGCGGCTTTCAAGTCCTTTGTGAAGGCGGCCATCCTGTCGGACACAGCGCGTCCTTTTATCGAAAACCAGGTGCCTCCCTACAGCGTGTGGGCCAGCGGCCTGCTCTCTGAGCCGGCGGTCCCCGTGCTGGCCGACTCGGCATGGCACCGTCAATTTCCCGGCATGGATCGGGTAGTGCATCACACTCCGCGCTGGACCTTTGGCCTGTCGATGTCCTCAAGTCGAGTGGCCAATTACGAGACCACTCGCGGGGAGAATCTCAAGGGCTGGTTTACAGGCGAAGGCATGACCTATTTATATAACAATGATCTCACCCATTACTCGGACAACTTCTGGTCGACCATCAATCCCTATCGGCTGGCTGGAACCACCATCGATACCGTCACACGCACCAACGGCTCAGGCGACGCCTATAACAGTCCCAACAACCAGGTCGGGGGCGCCTCGATTCTCGGCCTTTATGGCGCGGCGGCCATGCATCTGAATGCGTATGGCACCGGCACGGTCAGCGCCCGACTTTCATGGTTCCTGTTTGACAATGAGGTGGTTTGCCTGGCCAACAGCATCTCCAGCGTCAATGGACGGGAGACTATCGTCGAAAACCGGCGGCTCGGTCTGTATGGCAACAATTCCTTCACCGTCAATGGCACCGTCAAACCCAGCGGGCCCGGATGGTCGGAAACCATGGCCACCACCTCGTGGGCTCACCTGGCCGGCTCATCTCCGGGGGCTGACATCGGCTATTATTTTCCCTCCGCAACAACGGTCAAGGCACTGCGCGAATCCCGTTCGGGCCGTTTTTATGATATCAACACCACTTACGGCTCCAAGACTCCGTTCACGCGCCATTACTTGACGATGTCTCTGGATCACGGGACCAACAGCGGTTCATCCACTTATTCCTATGTCCTGCTCCCGGGCTTTTCATCCGAGCAGGTGGCCGCCTACGCCGCCAACCCCGACATCATGGTGGTGCAAAACAACAGCACGGCCACGGCGGTGCGCAAACCCAGGCTGGGCATCACGGCGGCCAACTTTTGGAAGGACACCTCCAACCAGGTCGCCGGCATCAGCTCGGATCACAAGGCCTCGGTCATCCTGCGCAATGACGGCGCTGTGCTGGACATCGGCATGTCGGATCCGACCCAAACCAACAAGGTGGGCCTGCGCATCGAGGTCAATAGCCCGGCGGTGTCGCTGATGTCGGCCGATCCGGGCATCGTGGTCCTGCAACTGGCGCCGACCCTAAAGTTATTGGTCAATACCAGCAATCAATTGGGCGCGACGTTGAAGGCGAAATTCTTGTTGAGCACCACCGGCCAGCCGCCCGTGGTGAGCCTGGCCCCGCCGGCCGATGTCAACATGGACGCGCCGGCGACCGTCCTGCTCAATGCGATGGCATTGGACCCGGATGGAACCATCGGGCGCCTGGACTTCTACAGCAACACCACACGGGTGGCCCAGGTGCTGGCACCCCCATCCACCAATGTCAGTGTCGTCATCTCCAATCTTTCCGCCGGTTCGTATGCCTTCACAGTTGTCGCCATCGACAATGCCGGGCTCTCGACCACCAGCGCGGCGGTCAATCTTTCAGTCTATACCCCGGATGCACCCGGACGCGGCATCGGTCTCGTGGGCGATTACTTCAAGGACCTGGGCGAGTTCAGGGTGCTCGCGCTGACTCGGACGGATGGCACCGTCAACTTTTCGTGGCCTACCTACCAGTCGCATCCCATTCCGCAAAGCGATCATTTCTCGGTGCGCTGGACGGGACGCCTCCAGGCGCAGCATTCAGGATGGCATCAATTTTTGACCCAGACCGATGAAGGGGTTCGACTGTGGATCGATGGACGTCAGTTGATAGACAATTGGACCTCGCATGCGAAAGCAGTCGTCGAGGACGCGTCCGGAATGTCGCTGGTGGCGGGCCGGTATTATGACATTAGAATGGAATTCTACGACAACAGCGACCCGGCCGTGGCACGGCTTTATTGGGTCCAGCCGGGAGGAATGAAGGAGGTCATTCCGCAATCGCAACTCTATCCGGCGAGCACCGGACTGCAGGCCACCTATTTCAACGGAACAAGCCTGGCATTCTCCTCGGCGCAATTCGTGCGCATTGACGACACCGTCAATTTCGCATGGGGCACCAACACGCCCGATCCCACCCTCCTTCCAATTCCATTTGCCGCGCGATGGACGGGGAAGCTGCGGGCGAACGCCGCAGGGAACTATACCTTTTTCACACTGAGCGACGACGCCGTGAAGCTCTATGTCAACGGCCAGTTAATCATCAACAACTGGACCCCGCACGGGCTGACGGAGAACAGCAACACCATCAACCTGCCGACGCCCGGCCAATATTATTACCTGACCATGGAATACTTTAATCTTTCGGGACCCGGCACCGCCGCGCTCTCCTGGCAACCGCCCGACAGTCCCAAACAAATCATTCCATCCGCCAATCTCACGCCCTATCAAAACAATTGCCCGCCCGAGTTGTTGCCGATCGCGGATAGCGTGGTGGCGCGCGAAAGCCTCGTGACATTTGTGGCTCGCGCCACGGACGCGGACGGAGCAACTGCATCGCTCATCTATTCGCTGGAACCCGGCGCGCCTGCGGGAGCGACGATCAACTCATCGAATGGTGTTTTTGAATGGACTCCCTCTAGCGCGCAACCGGGAGGCCGTTACAAGATTACCGCGCGAGTGATGGACGCGGGAATTCCAGCGATGACCGACAGCCAATCCTTTACGATCACGGTGCTTACCCCGAACACTCCTCCCTTGTTTCCATTGATGAGTAATCGCCAGGCCGTACCCGGCAATTTGTTGACCGTCCCGCTGGGTGTGACAGATGCGGATCTGCCGGCGCAGACTTTGACTTGTTCCCTAGTGACGGGGCCGGCGGGCGCGATCGTCGATTCGGCCGGCGCGTTTAGTTGGACTCCCTCGGCAGCTCAAGCCTCCAGCACAAACTTGGTGACATTGAGAGTGACGGATAACGGCGTGCCGCCATTGAGTGCCACCCAGTCTTTTACGGTGTTTGTCAGCGCGGTAAATCCCTGTGTCGGTTATAAAGGCGACGTCGCGCCTCGACTGGCCGGCAATGGGTTGGTGACGATCGCCGACTGGGCGCAAATCGGCCGTTTTGCGGCCGGCCTTTCGGAGTTCTCGAATGCCTGCGAATATGCGAGCGCCGATTGCTCCCCGAAACCTTGCGGCGACGGGCTGATCACGATTTCCGATTGGGTGCAGGCGGGGCGTTACGCCGCGGGCTTCGACAGTTTGGTCCAGATAGGCGGCTGTCCCCCATCGAGCGGGTTCACTCCCGCGGGTCTCGATTTGAGCTCCAGTGGGACAGCGTCGACGATCTCGCGATCGCTGTCGGTCTCTAGCCTGGCCATCGAGCAGGGCCAGACCAATTGGGTGCAGATAATTTTGGATGCGCAGGGCGATGAAAATGCGCTCGGGTTCAGTTTACGTTTCGACACCAATCTGGTCTGGCTGGTTTCGGTTAAACCCGGGGAAGCCGCCAGCGGCGCCCTGTTCAATGTAAACACGACGTCCGCCAATGCGGTGGGCGTGGCGATGGCCCTCCCAGCGGGAACAACCTTCGCGCGCGGTCGATCCGTAGTGGCCGAAATTTGCCTGGGAGCCAGGACGAAGGCTCATCCCGCCAGTGCCCTCATTCGATTGGTGGATCAACCGATCAGGCGGGAGGTGGATAACGACGAGGCGAAACCTCTTCGCACCCGGCATGTAGACGGAACCGTTACCGTCACGTGCGGCACCGCGTTCCGCTTTGAATCGATCCAGTTGCCAAATGCGGACCAGGTCAAGGTCAGTATCATCGGTAAAACAGGTGTCGTCTGGCACCTACAGGCATCCGCCGACCTGGCCAATTGGCAGACCATGGGACGCCTTACCAATGAGACGGGTAGGGTCGAACATTTCGACGTGGCGCCGCGGATGACCGCCCCCCGCTTTTATCGCGCGCAGCAGCCTTGATCCAAGGCCGCGGAACCATCCTGCGCCAACCTTGGACTGCAGGCCGTTGCCCCTTTGGGGCACGCCGACTCAGGCCCCGCCAAAATCCCAACGGGATTTCGCCCAAAGCCCAGGGTTACGAGGAACGAGTTACCCTGGGTGGCATCCATCCCGGGCTCCAACCGCAACGCGGTTGCGACCCCGCTTAGTAGAACGCTTACAGCGATTCCGGAAGGTGGTCAGGAAAAACGAGGGAGTGCACGGGACACACTCGTCCGACCGGAATGGGCCGCAACGCCTTTGGCGTTGAGACGATCTTCCCGGCTTACCCAAGGTAGGCGCCGGGCGCCAACCTTGGGCTGCAGGCCGTTGCCCCTTTGGGGCACACGCCTACCCAACCCTCGGCAAAATCCCAACGGGATTTCGCCCCAAGCCCAAGGTTACGAGGAACGAGTTACCTTGGGTGGCCTCCATCCCGAGCTCCAACCGCAACGCGGTTGCGACCCGCTCAGAGAGGCCTCTTAAAGGCGTAGTGCGCCAAAAGTAACTGTTACCCGAGCAAAGGGCGGGAAGGTGTCTTAGTCGGGGCGTTTTACGTTGCAGCGAGGAAGTCTGCCGTTAGGATGCGCGGCCAGTGATGCGCGCCTATCCAACGCTTGCTCCCTTCAAGACATCGCTGGCCTTCCTCCTTCTCGTTTCCACGATCAACGCCCGCAGCGAAGCGACCAATGTGCTTCATTCAGCGGAGGAGATGAAAAAGCTGACGCTGGAGGAGTTGGCCAATGTGAAAGTTTACTCGGTCTCGCGTCGTCCGGAGGCGGCAAGCCAGGCGGCGGCGGCGGTCGAGGTGATCACGCAGGAACAGATCGAACGCTCGGGGGCGGCGAGTGTTCCGGACGCGTTGCGGCTGGCGACGGGGGTGCAAGTGTCCCGGTTCGGCGGCCATTCGTTTGCCCTGAGCAGCCGGGGGTTCAGCAGCCTGGCCGCCAACAAGCTTCAAGTGATGCAGGACGGGCGCAGCCTTTACAGCCCGTTGTTTTCCGGGGTCTTTTGGGACGCGTATGACACTCTGCTGGACGACGTGGATCGCATCGAGGTGATTCGCGGCCCGGGCGCGGCGATGTGGGGCGCCAACGCCGTCAACGGGGTGATCAACATCATTTCGAAAGATGCCCGCGATACCCAGGGGACTCTCGTCAAGGCCGGAGGCGGCACCGAGGAGCGCGGTTTTGGCGCCATCCGGTATGGCGGAAAAATCGCCGAGGAAACCTTTTTCCGGGTATACGGCCAGTATTGGAACCGGGATGCGATGGCCTACCCGAGCGGCCAGGCGGGCCATGATGTGTCGCAGGAAGGCCTCGGCGGTTTTCGCATGGATTCCAAACTCGACAACGACGATCACGTGACCGTGCAGGGGGATTTATTTCATAATGAATTTGATCTCGTCAGCCGTCGCGATGCGTTGAACACCGATGGCAACCTGCTGAGTCGCTGGTCGCGCCAGCTTGCCGGCGGGTCCGAATTGCAATTGCAAATGTATTACGACCGCTTTCAGAGGAATGTTCCGGGTCAATTTGGTGAGACGCGCAACACCTACGATGGGGACATGCAATACCGGTTTCAACTGGGCGACCGGCACAGCTTTGTCGCCGGCGTCGGGTATCGCCTTTCCGAGGACCAAACCAAACGTGGCGGCACGCTCGAGTTCTCGCCGCGGGAGCGGACCATTCATATCGTCAGCGCGTTCGCACAGGATGAAATCGCACTCGTGCCGAAGCAGCTCTCGCTGGTTTTGGGTTCGAAATTCGAATACGACAGCCTCGATGGATTTGAGCCACAACCCACCGTGCGGCTGGCGTGGACTCCCACCGATCGCCAAACCATTTGGGGTGCGGTGTCGCGGGCGATCCGCATGCCGTCGCGCATCGACGAGGATCTTCGATTCATACCGGTGCCTGCGACCGGCACCGTTTTTGTGCGCGGCAACCCGGATTTTGAACCGGAAGTCGTTCTCGCCTACGAAATGGGCTATCGCATCCAGCCGGTTACCAATGTGTCTGTCGACCTGGCCGGATATTACAATCGATACGACGGCCTGAGGAGTCTCGAACCCACTCCTCCCGTGGGCATCCCGCTGGAACAACAGAACCTTCTCGACGCCGAGACTTATGGAGCGGAGGTATCGCTGAAATTTCAAGCGACGTTCTGGTGGCGATTGAGCGGCAACTATACCTATTTGCACAAAAATCTTCTGCCCCGCTCCAACAGCCGTGATCCCAACCAAGGCGCGCTCGAAGGCAATGATGCCCCCCATCTATTTTCAATCTGGTCCTCCATGGACCTGCCCGCCCGCGTCAACCTCGACTGCATCGTGCGTTACGTCGATGCCCTGCCGAACCCGCGCGTGCCGAGCTATATCACTGTGGATGTGCGCGCGGCCTGGAGACCGGTGCCCAATCTCGAACTGGCGGTGGTCGGGCAGAACCTGGCCGCGAAACAACACCGCGAATTCGGAGCGCCGACAGCGACCACGGCGGAAGTCGAACGCGGCGTCTACGGAAAATTGACCTGGCGATTTTGAGCCGGGGGGGCGGCGGCAGTGAGCAACGATTTCAGAGCAAACAGGCGGGGCGGGGGGTGCCGATCTCCATGGCGTCGCTGGCTCCTCGTCATGGTGCTGTTGTCGGCGGGCTGTTCCATTTTTCAAGCTCATGCCCAAACCCAAACCCAAACCCAGGCGCGCGAATATGATCTCAAAGCGACTTTTCTCTTCAGCTTCTCGCAGTTTGTAGAGTGGCCGGCGACGGCGATGGCAGACACCAACAGCCCGTTCGTCATCGGCATCCTGGGCAATGACCCCTTCGGAGGATTCCTCGACGATCTCGTGCGGAACGAGCGGGTCCACGACAAACCGATCCGGATCAAACGATTCAGCAAGGTCGAGGAAGCCCTCGGTACACATATCCTTTTCATCAGCAAATCGGAGCTCCCAAAGACGGAGGCCATCCTGGAGAAGCTGGGGTCACGCCCCATATTGACCGTGGGTGAGGCTGTCGAGCGCTCCTTTGCCCGGCGAGGAGGCGTCATTGGCCTGGTGACTGAAAACAAAAAAATAAGGGTCCGCATCAACATGGAGGCCGCCGACAGAGCCCAGTTGAAAATCAGCACCAAATTGCTGCGAATCGCCGAGATTGTTCGGACGGAGAAACCTTAAGTGTCAGGACGCCATCCCATACGCCGGCGATTGCAGACGGTGATCGTACTGACCACCGGCGTGGCCCTGGCGCTGGCCTGCGCCATTTTCATTCTGTTTGAATGGCGCAATTCGCTGGAGACCGAAAAGCAACTGGTCCTGAGCGTCGGCCGCATTACGGCAGACGCCAGCAGCGCCACCCTCGCATTCACCAGCGCAGCCGAGGCTCGAAAAGTACTGGCGGCATTTCGTGCCGAACCTTACATCCGTCTGGCGGCCCTTTACGATGCGGATGGAAAGCTCTTTTCCACCTATCAGGCGGCCGACGAGACGTCCCTGGCCCCAGACAAACCGGGCGCTGATGGGCTTCAAATTGAAGGGCGGCGGCTGACATTGTTTGGACCGGTAACGGAAAAGCAACGGCGTTACGGCACTCTTTACCTGCAGGCGGATCTGACCGGAATGTATGCGCGGATGTCCCGTTTTGCCGGGATCTCGATCCTCATTTTCATCGGGACCCTCGCGGCCGCTTACTTCCTGGGGGATATTCTCCAGCGCAATGTTTCGCAACCCATCCTGTCGCTGGCTGGAACTGCGCGATCCGTTTCACAGGATCACAATTATAGTGTGCGGGCGGCGACAGCGACGGGGGCTGAACTCGGATTGCTGACGAGCGCCTTCAACCAGATGCTGGAGGAGATCCAGCGGCAGCAGGCGCAGGTGCAGCTGGAATTGACGGAACGCAAGCGGGCACAGGAAGCGGAGGCGCGCGAAAAACAACTCCTCGCCACCACACTCGCCAGCATCGGCGACGCCGTCATCGTCACGGATGCCCGCGGCCATGTCACATTCATGAACGGGGAGGCGGAGCGTTTAACCGGATGGCAAAATGAGCAGGCCGCCGGAAAGCCATTGCCCGATGTTTTCCAGATCCTCGACGAAAACAGCCGCCAACCTCCGGAGAGTCCGGTCGAAAAAGTCCTGCGCCTGGGCACGGTGGTCAATGTCGCGAACCACACCCTGCTCGTCTCCCGGCAAGGCACCGAAACACCCATCAACGACAGCGCGGCACCCATCCGCCAGGCCGGCGGTCCGTTGTTTGGGGTCGTTCTCGTGTTCCGCGATTTTACCGAACAGAAAAAAGCCAATGAAGCTCGAGCGCGTCTCGCCGCCATCGTCGAATCCTCCGGCGACGCCATCGTCACAAAGAACCTGCAAGGCATCATCCAAACCTGGAATCTCAGCGCGGAACGACTCCTGGGTTATCGGCCCGAGGAAATTATTGGCAAGCCCATTACCACCCTCATTCCGCAGGATCGCTGGGAGGAAGAGGTGCAAATTCTCAAGCGCATCCACCAGGGCCTGCCGGCAGAACGGGTCGAAACGGTGCGCCTCACCAAAAACGGCGATCGCATCCCCGTCTCGGTCAGCATCTCCCCCATCAAGGACGCCGACGGCCGCATCATGGGAGCGTCGAAATTGATCCATGACATCCGGGAGGTGGTGGCCGCGCGTGAAGCGTTGATCCGCGAGAAGGAACTTCTGGCCACGACGCTTTCCAGCATTGGAGACGGCGTGATAATGACGGATGCGGGCGGGAACGTCACGCTGCTCAATGCGCAGGCGGAGACTCTAACCGGGTGGACCACCGCCGAAGCGGCCGGCCAGACGTTGCCTGCGATTTTTCGGATCATCAACGAGGAAAGCCGTCAGCCGGTGGAAAACCCGGTCGCGAAAGTCCTGCGGCTCGGCGCCATCGTCGCGCTCGCCAACCACACGCTGCTCATCCGCAAGGATGGGTCGGAAATCCCGATCGACGACAGCGCGGCGCCGATTCGCCGCGGTGAAAGCCCGTTGTTTGGGGTGGTGCTCGTCTTCCGCGATTTCACGGAGCGCAAGATGGGCGAGCAACGGCTGCGGGAGAGCGAGGAGCGCTTCCGCGCGCTGGCGGACAACATGAGCCAGCTCGCCTGGATCGCGGATGGCCTGGGGTGGGCCACCTGGTATAACCAGCGTTGGTATGATTATACCGGTACCACGTTCGAGGAGATGCAGGGACGCGGCTGGGAACATCTTCATCATCCGGAACATCTCGATCGTGTGAACCGGACCCTGCAGGAATGCTTCGAACAGCGGAAGGCGTGGGAGGATATATTTCCGCTGCGAGGCCGCGATGGCAATTACCGATGGTTTCTCTCGCGAGCCTTTCCGATCCGGGATGTGACCGGAAACATTACGCGCTGGTTCGGCACCAACACCGACATCACGGAGCTCAGGGACGCCCAGCAGGCGCTCGAGAAAGCCCAAAACGAATCGAAGCAGCATGCCGCGACGCTCGAAGCGACCGTCGCGGAACGAACGGCGCTGCTTCGGGAAACGATCGGCGCGCTCGAGGCCTTTTCCTACAGCATCGCGCATGACATGAGAGCGCCGCTCCGTTCCATGCAGGGATTTGCCGATATTCTCCTCACGGAATACGCGGACAAACTCGACGCGACCGGCCAGGGATTTTTGAAGCGCATCGCCGCCTCGGCGAGCCGCATGGACCGGCTCATCCAGGACGTGCTCAGTTACAGCCGGGTGGTGCGCGCCGATATGCCGCTGGAAACCGTGAACGTGGAGTCTCTCCTGCGCGGCATCATCGAAAGCTATCCCACATTGGCGCCGGAAAAAGCCGACATCCTGCTGGAAAGCCCGCTGCCGCCGGTGCTGGGCAACGAGGCAATGCTCACCCAGGTGTTTTCGAACCTGCTTGGAAACGCCGTCAAGTTCGTCGCGATGGGCGTCAAACCACGCATTCGCGTATGGGCCCGGGAAGGCGGCACCGCCGGTGCGGAAGGCGTCCCCCCAGGCTTCATTCGAATTCATTTTCAGGATAGCGGCATCGGCGTCGCCGCCGACCAGCACGAAAAGATTTTTGCCATTTTTCAAAGAGTGGACAAAGCTTACGAGGGCACGGGCATCGGGCTGGCTATTGTTAAAAAAGCCGTCGAACGCATGGCGGGCAAAGTAGGCGTTGCATCGGAGCCTGGTGCGGGCAGCATATTTTGGATAGAAATACAGCGGGCTTAAATGGGTGACTGTATGGAATTAAGACCGATCCTTTACGCGGAGGACGAAGAGAATGACGCTTTTTTCATGAAACGCGCCTTTCATCAGGCCGGTGTTTCCCACCCGCTGTTTGTCGTCTCGGATGGACAACAGGTGATGGATTACTGCGCCGGCAGCGGCCGGTACGCCGACCGGGAGGAATTTCCGCTGCCCTCGCTCCTGCTCATGGATTTGAACATGCCCCTGAAATCCGGCCTGGATGTCCTCAAATGGATCCGTACCCAGCCGGCGATCTCCACCCTTCCCGTCATCGTGATGACCTCTTCGGTCCAGGATGCGGACATTCACCGCGCTTACCTCCAGGGGGCGAATGCGTATCTCGTGAAACCGTCCAAGCCGGAGGATTTGGTGGTCATGGTGCGCGCAATCAAGGATTTTTGGCTCAACCAAAATCGGCCCGCACTCGACGCCGTGGGCGCGTCCGGCGACGTCTAATCAACCCGTTGCCGACATCCCTGCGGCGGCGCCTGGATCATTTGCCGATGCAAAATTGGCTGAAGATCGAATCCAGCAGGTCTTCGGTCGTGGTGCGGCCCACCACTTCGCCGGCCGCATTCATCGCGATGCGCAGGTCCATCGCCACCAAGTCGACGCCCACGCCCGTTCCCAGCGCTTCCATCGCGCGTTGCGCCGCTTCACGCGCGCGCCTCAACGCATCCTGATGACGCGCGTTGATCATCACCTCGAGCATCTCCGCGCGAATCGATCCCGACCAGATGGCCAATTGGATGGCGTCCTTCAAATTCTCGAGGCCCGCCCCGGTCAAGCAGCTGGCGTCGATTAGGGAGCCCGCGAGCTCCGGTGGCAACGCGAGCCGCCGAGGCAAATCGGCCTTGTTGCAAACCAGGATATGTTTTTTCTCCCCGAACTCCTCGATATGTCGCCGGTCGGCGTGGCTGAAAGGTTCCGATGCGTCGAGAACGAAAAGAATCAACTCGGCGCGCGCCAGCGAATCCCGGCTGCGACGCACCCCCTCCGCCTCCAATGCATCGCCGGTTTCCCGCAGGCCCGCGGTGTCGATGAATATCACCGGCAACCCGCGAATGTTGGCCATCTCCTCTATCGTGTCCCGTGTGGTGCCCGCCACAGGCGAAACTATCGCCCGTTCCCGGCCCAGCAGTTGGTTGAGCAGGCTAGACTTTCCGGCATTCGGCCGTCCCACGATCGCAGCGCGAACGCCCCTACGCAAAACCTGGCCCTCATCCGCCGTGCGGAGCAGTTCATCCATGAAACCCACGGCCCGCGCCAGCCTTTGCATCAGCTCCTCCCTCGTGTCCGGCGCGATGTCCTCGTCTGGAAAATCAATGTGCGCTTCCACATGCGCGAGGGTTTTTACAAGGTCATCCCGCAGCTGATGGATCCGCGCCGACAGCTTGCCGGCCAGTTGCTCGTTCGCCGCCGCGAGTGCGAGTTCCGTCTGCGAATGAATTAAATCCGCGACGGCCTCGGCCTGCGCCAGATCGATCCGGCCATTGAGAAACGCGCGTCGTGTGAATTCACCGGGCTCGGCCAGGCGGGCTCCCGCCCCCAGCACCGCTTTCAGAACCAGCCGGGCGGGTAATAATCCTCCATGACAGGTGATCTCAACCGTGTCTTCCGCTGTGAAAGTCCGCGGCGCCCGCATCACCGCCACCAGCACTTCGTCCACCACGCGGCCCTCGTGCAAAACATGCCCGTACTGGATCGTGTGCGTCGCCGCGGCGCCCGGTTTGTGGGAATTCTTTCCGCACGGAGAAAAAATGGCGTCGCCCACCGCCAGCGCACCCGGACCGGAAACCCGGATCACAGCCAGCCCGCCCTCGCCCAGGGGCGTTGCGATGGCGGCGATGGTATCGGGGAGCATGGCGGCGCGTTCGGGATTTCAGGTTCAAAACGGACCGCCCGTCTCAAACGTGCCGACAATTGCCCGCCTGATTTTCCGAATCGCGTCCTTCGAGAAACAACCGCGCTTTTTGGTAGCTCTTCTTCTGAAGATAATGTTGCAGGGTCGGCTCGGTGGTCCGGGGCAGTTGTCGCGTCAATTCGTCGATGCGATTGAACAAGGGCAGCAGGTCGGGCTTTGGGTTCGCGGTGGGCAATGATTGCACCGCTTCTTCGAGCCCGACCAGCGCTTCGAGAATGGCGCGTTCCGTTTCGGTCATCATCGATCCATACCGGAACCGCGTGCTTCGAGAAAGCTGATTTCTGTCCGTGGCCCATGGCATTTCGCGCGAAGCCCGGGCGGACCGCGGCATTCATGCCGCTTCAGCAACCTGCCCTCGCAGCTCAGGTTATCCGGCACGAACCGATGTCCGCGATTGTTTGCTCTATTTTGGATTGCGGGGACATGTCCCCGCTTTTCCTGCGTTGTGGTTGGGGCGAGAACGGTCGAAGCGTGAAGCCAAAGCGGTGGCATGCCACCGCAGTCCAAGGTCCATGGTCCAAATTGTCGAAGAGGCTCACGCGAGCATGCCTCCTCAAAAGTTTGCGGCTGAGAAATTCGGCTCGGCAGAAGCGCGCTCGTGGCGAATCATCGCGGACATGACGCGACATGCCGCGCCGGCACCCATTTTTCTCGGGCTCGAAGCGGGGGCGACCCGAACCGTCGCACTCACGGATGGCGCGATGCAAATTCGCGGCGAGTTCGGCCCCGCAAATCTCCGGCTCCTCGATGACCAGCAACTGGATCGCCACTTGCGATCCATCGCCCAGTCCATGCCCCCTCCGACGGCGCTGGCCATCGGCATGGCAGGAACCCGCACCGACGCGGATCGCGCGCGGATCCTCCGGGCGGCGGCCAAGGCATGGCCGGGGATTCCCTGCCGCGCGACCAATGACCTGGAAACCGCATTGCGCGCCGCGCCAGAAATCGGAGGAGATTCAACGAATCGGATTCGGGTGCTCGTGCTCAGCGGCACTGGTTCGTGCTGTTTCGGTCATGGCCCAAAAGGACTCACGATGAAAGTCGGCGGGTGGGGGCATATCCTCGGCGACAAAGGCAGCGGGTTCGAGATCGGCCTGCGCGCGCTCAAGGCGGTTTTATTTCACTTTGATCGCGACGGCCGATGGCCATCGCTCGGACGTCGCCTTCTGCGCGCGCTTGAATTGAACGAACCGAACGACCTCATCGGCTGGGCCCATGGGGCGCAGAAGGAACAGGTCGCATCCCTGGCGATCGAGGTGTTTGGCGCCTGGAAGAAAGGCGATTCGATCGCCAACGACATCCTGGAGGGCGCCATCGACAGCCTCACCGCAGATGCGGTGGCGTGCGCGGCCCGGCTCGGATCCGCGGGAAAACCGGTCCGGTTTATTCTGGCGGGCAGTGTTCTCCTTCGACAGCCGCTCTTCGCCGCGTGGCTGGGCCGCGAGTTGAAGAAGCGTTGCTCGAACGCCGTGGTGACGCCATTGAAACGCGAAAGCGCCTGGGGCGCCGTGGAAATGGCAAGGGATCTCGCGGCTAAACATCTACGAGGCACAATCGCCAAGCGACTCCCGACGGCTCGCGAACCCGCTTCAATCGATTCCATCGCTCTTTCGCCGACAGAACAACGCAATCCGGCGTCAATGAATCTCGACCGCTTGCCGATCGGCAAAGCGATCATGCTCATGTTGAATGAGGACGAGAAAATTCCCGCCGCGTTGCTGGCGGAGCGGCGCCCGATTGAAGCGGTGGTGAAACGGATTGTGCATTCGCTTGGGAAGGGCGGAAGATTGTTTTATGTGGGCGCGGGCACGAGCGGACGTCTTGGGGTGCTCGACGCCAGCGAATGTCCCCCCACATTCCGCACCGATCCCGAGCAAGTCCAGGGCATCATCGCCGGCGGACAGACGGCGATATGGTCCGCGGTCGAGGGCGCGGAGGACGATGCGGCGGCCGGCGGGCGTGCGATCGAATTTCGGGGGGTCGGCGAGCGGGACACCGTGGTGGGCATTGCCGCGAGCGGCCGCACGCCGTTCGTCTGGGGCGCGCTGCGCGAGGCGAAACATCGCGGAGCCGCCACAGTCTTGCTTTGTTTCAATCCTCATCTCCGGATCCCGCGGGCGGATCGCCCTGCCATTGTCATCACGCCGGATATTGGACCGGAAATACTGACAGGCTCGACCCGCCTCAAAGCCGGCACCGCCACCAAACTCGTCCTGAACATTTTTACGACGCTGGCGATGGTGCGGCTGGGCAAAGTCCGGAGCAACCTGATGATCGACGTGAAGGCGTCCAATGTGAAGCTGCGCGATCGCGCGGTCCGCATCGTCGGGCAATTGACCGGGGCGGAGTATTCGACAGCGGAGGCCGCGCTGAAAAAAACGGATTGGAAGATTTCGGAGGCGTGCGCGCGGCTTGGGACCCGGCACGGATCGAAAAGTCGGGGCGACCGCAAGGCCCGTTGAGCGCGAAGACGGCTAGTGCGCCGACGTGATCACCAGGGTTTGCTCGAGAGTTGTGATACCCTCGCGCACCTTGTCCAAGGCGACATAGCGAAGCGTCTTCATTCCCTGGCTCACGGCGATCTTCCCGATCTCCATCGAACTGCCCCGCGCGATGATCACCTTTCGGATTTCATCCGTGATGCTCATGGCTTCGACGATGGCGGTCCGTCCGGCGTAACCGGTGTTGTTGCAGCGATCGCAGCCGCGGCCGC
>JBEEGQ010000116.1:0-16744 GCA_041166945.1 Verrucomicrobiota bacterium | reverse complement strand
CGCTGCATGAATTTACCGTGCCCCCGGAGGACATCGGCTCGGCTCTGCGAGTGATCGCTCGCAGCAAAATTTCCATCGCCAACCTCCTTCCGGCGCGCCAGCGGCAGATTATCGAGCGCATTCCCGGAGTGGAAGCCGTGTCCCCATTCACCTGGTTCGGCGGAAAATTCAAGGGGGACAAGGAGATGATGTTCGCCCAATTCGCGATGGATCCGAAGGTCCTGCCGATTCTGAGTCCTGAGTTCCACGTGACGCGCGCGGAGTATGACGCCTGGGCGAGCAACCGCACCGCGTGCATCGTGGGCCGGCTCACCGCGGAAAAACGCAACATCAAGGTGGGCGATCGCATCACCCTCACGAGCATCATCTATCCCTGCACGCTCGAATTGACGGTGGCCGGCATTTATTCGGGCACCGCGGACGATCGGAACATGCTGTTCCATCACAAGTATCTCGACGAAGCAGGCGGAGCCGACGGACAGGTCGGGACGTGGTGGATAAAGGTGCGATCGATCGAGGAGATGCAACCTGTGACGAGCGCCATCAACAAGGCTTTTGAGAATACGTCGGCCGAAGTGCGGGCGGAAACAGAGCGGGCCTTTCAACTCAGTTTCGTGTCGATGATGGGGGACATGACGGTGTTCATCGGCTGGATTTGCGTGGCGGTGGGCCTGGCGCTTTTGTTTGTGACGGCGAGCACGATGAGCATGGCTATCCGGGAACGGATGCGCGAGCTCGCCATCCTGAAGGCGATTGGATTTCAGCTGCGGGATTTGCTCGGGTTCATTCTTGCGGAAAGCCTGGGACTGGCCGCGGCGGGCGGGTTGGTGGGAGTGGGAGGCGCCTGGCTGCTGTTCACGCACACGAAGGCGGCCAGTTACGTCCTGGGCGTTGTCGCCGTGGCGCTCGTGGCGCTGGGAATTCAAATGGCGGTGCGGCGTCAGTTCATCGGGCTTATCGTGACGCTGGCGAGCGCGGCCTTCGTCGGCAGCATCGCGAGTTTTACACACAGCCATGACACCGTGTTCAAGCTGACGAACGGATTCCTGCTGACACTCCACGTGACACCGAAAATCCTGGGCATCGCGGCCTCCGTCGCCGCGGCACTCGGAGTCGTGGCCTGCCTGGCGCCCGGATGGGCCGTGGCGCGGTTGAGCGTGGTGCAGGGATTGAAAACGCTGGATTGATGGTGCGACCGGGATGGCTCTGCCTTTTACATACAATGTTCGGAACGTATTCGTGCGCTGGCGCACGACCGGCTTCACGGTGCTGGGTGTCACCCTGGTGGTCGCCGTCTATGTGCTGCTCCTTTCCATGGCGGCGGGCATCGAACAATCCAACGGCAACACCGGCGATCCGCGGAACATCCTCATCGTGCGGAAAGGATCCACGGCCGAATCGAGCAGCCTGGTGAGCCGGGAACATTTCCGGCTGATTCCGTACATGCCCGAGGTGGCGCAGGACGCGCAGGGTCGTCCGCTCGCTTCGGCGGACCTCATTATTTTGATTTCGCTTCCGCGCCGCGACGGCAAAGGCGAGGCGAACGTCGTGTTGCGCGGCATTTCGCCTTTGGGAATGGAATTGCGGCCGCAGGTCAAGCTGGCGACCGGCCGCTGGTTCATTCCCGGCAAACGCGAGATCGCCGTGAGCACCCGCATGGCGGGACGATTTGCCAATTTCGGTCTGGGCCAATCCTTCAAGACCAGCGGAAAAGAGATCACCGTGGTGGGCTGGTTCGATGGAGGCGGCAGCGCGTTTGATTCCGAGATCTGGATGGACGCGGACGAGGCGCGCGCGATTTTCGATCGGGAGAATTACTCGAGCATCCTGGTTCGAATGGCGAACCCGGGCTCTGTGGCGAGTTTCACCAACCGGATTGAAACCGACAAACGCCTCTCCCTTCGCGCCGACCCGGAAGTCGCCTATTACGCGTCGCAAACCAAGTCGGCGGGTGTGTTCGTATTTCTGGGAAATTTTCTGGCCATCGCCATGTCCATCGGGGCGATTTTCGCCGCGATGAATACCATGTACGCCAGCGTGGGCGCGCGCACGCGGGAGATTGGCACCTTGAGGGTTCTGGGGTACCGGCGGCGATGGATCCTGCTCAGTTTCATCATCGAAGGCGCATTTCTGGCGCTCATCGGAGGCGTGCTGGGATGCATCGTTGCATGGGCGCTCCACCTTTATTTCGGCACCACCGCCACGATGAATTTCGAGAGCTTCAGTGAAATGATGTTTCGCTTTCGCATCACCACCCCGTTGGTGATCAAAGGGATGATTTTCTCGGTGTTGGTCGGCATTTTCGGCAGTCTGTTGCCTGCCATCCGCGCCTCGCGACTGCCGGTCATCGCCGCGCTGAAATCCGCGTGAGTTCAGCCCAGGACCCGCTCCGCGCCCGTCCCCTCCCCAACGCTGATGCCGCTTCCGCCCTCGGAATGGCGAATGGAAGCGAATTGGATGCAGCTTTGACTTGGAATGTGTCCGCCCGTATGTCTTGATATTAGAGCGGCAATCCGCTGGTCCCCGGCATCGACGGATTTTCCAACCCACATGATGAATTTCAAAACATCGCTCTGGTGGCTTTGTGGGATTCTTCTGTTCATCGCAGGCTTCGAGGCGCGCGGCGACCTCGTGATCAGCGAAATCCTTTTCAATCCCCCTTCCGGCGATTCGACGAATGAATTCATCGAATTGCGGGGCACGCCGAACATGGTTCTCGGAGCCGGCACTTATCTTCTCGCCGTGGAAGGCGACGCGAGCGGTGACCCGGGAACCATCCAAAATCTTTTTGATCTTTCCGGCCGGAGGATGGGCCAGAATGGTTATCTGGTCCTGCTCCAGAAGTTTCATCGTTACAAGGTGAATCCCCTCGCCACAGTTATCACGAACTCGGACAATGACGGCGGCTGGGGATCGGGCTCCTCGAGTTCGGTTCGCCACCACGGCGAGAACAACCAGACCCAGATCGAAAGCCCGTCCCTCACGTTTTTTCTCATCCAGAGCGCCGTCGCTCCCGTCATAGGCGATGACATCGATGCGAACGACAACGGCGTGCCGGATGGAACGCGATACGCCGGGTGGAGCATTTATGACGCGGTGGGCGTGCTCGACGCGGACGGCCTGGGAGATTTTGCGTATGGCAGGATCAATTTTCGCCGGGATAAACCTCCGGGCGACAGCGCGAAGGTGCCCCTGGGAAGCACAGTGGTTTCGCTGCCGTTCACCCCGGGCTATATCGGACGGATCGGGGACAGCGCGGGCTGGGATAAAACGAACTGGGTGGTGAGCGACAAGCTGCTCGGGTCAGCACCCCTCTGGTTCCTGGGATCCAATTCAGGGACCACGACCAATACCTTTCCATGGGCGCGATCACGGGCTGCGTTGAATCATCTCGGCGCCCCAAACTTTGGCGCCAAGCCGATCCCCGCGGTCATCATCAAGGAATCCAGCGGCTCGACGCTCGTCGCGGAAAGCGGTGCGCGCGATAGTTACACGATCAATCTGGCCTACCCACCCTCAGGCGCTGTGACCACACGTGTGGATGCGACGTTTCCCCTGCAGATCAGCTCCGACGGGCTCCACTTCGCCTCGACGCTGAACCTGGTTTTATCGACAACGGCAGCCCGGCGCGTCGTCCTGCGCGCTCCCGACGATCGACTGGCCGGACCGTCGCCCCTGGTGGCCGGTATCACGCATTCCATCATTGGCACGCGCGATCCGAATCACTACCCGACCACGACACTTATTTTGCCGGTCTCGGTGCAGATTCTCGACAATGAACCAGTCCTTCTCAGTGAGATCAAGGTGAACCCGCCAGGTATCAACGATGGGCCGTTTGAATACATCGAGTTGAAAGGTCCGCCGGGGGTGACAGTCACAAACCTCTACGCGCTGGCGGTGTCGGGCGATGCGGCGTCGGCGGGGCGTGTGGATCTGGCGGTGAATCTCACCGGCCACGCGTTTGGGAGCAACGGTCTCCTCGTGGTCGCAGCGCCGGGAGCCCCATACTTGTTTGGCACCGGCACGACTGTCGTGTCCAGCCCCGGACTGGCGCAGGCGGGCGGAGCGTTGAATAATGGGGGTCTATCCGTTTTGCTCGTGGGCAGCACCACGCCCATTATCGCGGGTGCCGATTTCGATCAAGGAGACAACGGCGTGTTGGAGGGGTTGCCGGAGGGCGCCGCCATCATGGACGCTGTCGGATGGAAAAACAGCGGTTCATCGAGTGATGTCGTTTACGGCGGGGTGAACTTGACCCAGGACGGCTTCACTCCGGACGCGGCCAGCCGGGTGCCGGGCGACATTCATCCACTCTCCCGTGCAGCGTGGATGGTGGGGGACCTTGCCGGAATCACGGGTGATTCCTCGCTGTTCGATTTTCACAATGTCAGCACCAATCTTCCGCCCGGGAGTATCCTGACGCCGGGGTTCACCAATCGCCTCGCGCCGCGCATCACCCAGTTGTCCCCGCTCTCGCACGTCATTGGAGATCCGGGCAATCCGGAGGTGACTTTTACCGCAAGCGACGGTTCCACACCCGCCGCCTCCCTGATTGTTGCCGCGACCAGCACCAATCCATTGGTCGTTCCCAATGAGAATCTGCGGCTCACTCATGTTTCCGGCGGCACCTGGCGCCTCTCGTTGACACCCGTTGGCGTCGGTTATTCGGACATCATCATCACCGCTGCGACTGCGGGTTATTCCGGGCGCGCCGAACTCCATTACGCGGCTTCGGAGCCGGGACGGCCGGGTGCTCACTGGCTCACCGGCATCAGTGACGCATCGACCGCCATCCCGATCGATGCGAATTGGATGCTCGTCGGGGATGACGAAAACCAGACTTTGCGGCTCTACAGCCGCACGCATTCGGGGCCGCCGGTTAAAAAATTTCCGATGAACTCGTTTCTCAATCTTCGCGATCTCTACGGGGACGGACAGCCCAAGGAGGTGGACATCGAGGCTTCAACCCGGGTTGGCAACCGGCTCTTTTGGATTGGATCCCATTCGCACGCCGGCGACACGACGGAGCGCACCAATCGCGCGCGTCTTTTCGCCACCGACCTGGGCGGCTCGGGCACGAACGTCTCGCTCGCATTCGTGGGCCATTACGATTTCCTGAAATTGGACCTGCTCGATTGGGACGCCCGCAATCTCCATGGCCGGGGAGCGAACTATTACGGGCTCGCGGACAGTGGAGCGATAGGAGTCGATCCGAAGGCTGCGGACGGCTCGGGTTTCAACATCGAAGGACTCTGCATGGCGCCGGGGAGCAGCACGGCGGCTTATGTGGCATTTCGAGCGCCGCTGGTTCCGCCCGGCCCCCGTGCCCTGGCGCTCATCGTGCCGGTGACAAATTTCACTGCCCTTGCGGTCCGGGGAGGCGGTTTAGGCAGCGCCCGATTTGGTGCGCCGATCGAACTGAACCTCGATGGCCGGGGCATTCGCAGCATTGAAGGCAGCGGGACCAATTATCTGATCGTCGCCGGGCCCCCCGGCTCGGGCAGCAACATCGTCGGGTTCCGTCTCTACACATGGAACGGCAAGCCCGCCAGCCCGCCACGCGAGCGATCGGCGGATCTGGGCGGAATGAATCCCGAAGGCATCGTCGGCGTGCCAGCCGGCGTCTGGCGCACCAACACCCTCATGCAACTCGTCAGCGACAATGGCACCACCGTTTTTTACGGCGACGATATCCAGGCCAAACACCTCGCCAGTCGCGAGTTCAAAAAATTCCGTTTGGACACGGTGGAATTGGGAGCGATCGTTGCCAGCAGTCCCACGCTCGCCGCTCTGCGGCTGTCATCGGAAGGCGCGATCCGAATCACATGGTTTTCCCAGCCGGGAACACTCTATCGCGTCCAATGCAATACGACCCTGGATGCCACCTCGTGGCAGGACCTGCCGGGGACCGTTGCGGCGGACGGTGCGATGACGTCGAAATCCTTCATTCCCGACAAGCAGCCCCAATGTTTTTATCGCGTTCTCGTCGCTGAGTGAGCCGGCATCGCCACAACCGGCGATTTACATCAGCGTGTCGAGCAGTCGGCCTGCTTTGAAAATGGCGAGGTAGCCTGCGGCCTCCGATGGATCATTTAAACAAAGGGCGCCTTCGCGGATTTTTAACACAGGCAACCCCTCCAGCCGCAGTGGGAATTGCTTCTGTAAGTCCTGGGCATATGCCGAAAAATCAGGGAAACCCCGGCGTCGGATCGCCGCGCGATTCATGATTTGAAAAACGCCGCTGCTTCCCGGTGCCGTTCGCTTCATCAGCTCCAGCGTCAGCCGACCCATGGTGTAGCGGGGATTAATTTCGACGATCGGTTTGAGGAGGACATCGCCTTGAGCCGTGCGATAGACGAAAGCATCGATGCCAACGGGTCCGCAAACGTCGCGGCGAACCAGTTCCACCGCCAGCGTCGAAACCAGTTGTCCGAAAAAAGCGTGAAGTTTTTCGGCGACACCCGGTCGATGGCGAAAGAGCTCGAGGACTTTTGCTGGAAGCCGACTCGCGCTGTTCGGTTCTGCCCAATTGGCCTGAAACTGGCCTCGTGAATCGTTGATGAGACCGGTGTAGCCGCGAATTTTTCCACCCTCCAGCTGGATCGAAAAATCGAGCACCCGATCCAGCCAGGGTTCGATCACCAACGCGCCGCCGCGCCGCAGTCCATTTTCAAGCCAGCGCCGCTGCGCATCGAGTACTGTTGGCTCCCATAACCGCAGCATGTTTTGACCGGCCAACCCGAACGTCCGCTTGACGACGACCCGATGGTGTCCTTGACGGCGGATGGTTTCGACCGCGTCAAGGGCCGCATCCCTCGTGTCCACGACCCTGCCCGCCACGCTGGAAGGACAAAGCCATGATTGGCCTCCGGCGCGTTCGAGAACTTTCACAAGGAAAGTCGCGCTCCAAGCTTTGGAATAGAGCTCCGCGAATCCGTCGTTGAAACGGGCGCCCGCCGTTCGATGTTCGCCAGTGACGTTTTTAAAAAGTGGTTCGAGCAATTCCAGGCTGTCCGCACCCCAGGCCCAGGGATGCAGTCCTCCCAGTTTTCGCCGGGTGATGGCGCTCGTCGCATCAATTTTTCCATCCTTCAGCTCGACGAATTCGGGCAATGGAAAACCGGCATCCTTCAAGCCGCTGAGGAAGTTCACCGAGGGATGTTTTGAAACCAGCACGATGTCGTCCTGACGGCAAAGGAATTGTGGAAGATTTTCCAGGTCATGCCCGAGCAGCCGTTGCTGCTTTCCCGGGTTAAACCCTGGTCCCTCGCCAAGACGGCCCTCGGCAAACGGGTTGAACAGAAATACGGACGGCGTGCGCCCCTTCGATTGTGAAAAAACGGACAGCCGCTCGATGTAAGCGCGATCGAGTCCCGCGGCGCGGCGGCCCGCCTCATTGAACTCGAGGCCCTTTGCCCGTTGCGGCGACAGCGGGAATTCAAGCTGCTGGCAAAATGCGTCCCAGTCGCTCTGTTCCGGATTTTTCCACTGCCGAAACCATTTCAAGCCGTGGGCGACGTGGCCGATTTCATCCCGGTAAATCCGGTCGAGCAGCCGGGCCGTCGCCGCATCGCCGACCTTCGAAAAAGCCCGCGCGAAATAGCGGCAGAAATCCAGGTTTGCCTGCTCGAACGTCAGGCTGAGCAGGCTGACGAATTCCAGCGGCGTTTTCATGTTCGAAATGGTGCGCCACAAATATCCGCTGACGGGCAGGGCGCCGAAATGCATGCCGCAGTCGCGCATCCGCTCGATGTAAAGCCGCGCATGGATCTGCTCGTCCTGAAGGGTCTCGGCGACGCCCTGCCGAAAGGCGGTGGGCGCATCGGGAAATCGCAGCAACGCCAGCGCCATGAGTTCGGTGGCCAGCAACTCGTGATTCGCAAGAAAGTGGAGCAACGCGGCGCGCTCCGATTCCTGGTCCAGTTTGTGGGTTCGAGGAAACTCAACCTTCCGGGCATCGCTGTTTTTGAAACGCAACCCGTCCGGCCGGCCCGGTATCACTGCGGTGGAGAGCGCCGATCCCGGCCCGGAGTCGGTGAGGCAATCCGGCCGCCGCAGTTTTTCCTCCAGCGTTGTGGCAAACAAAACCTGCCCGGCAAAATCGCAAAGTTCCATGCGTGGTCCAACAATCTGTCATCACCTGCCGCTCGTGGCCAGCTCCTCCTCTCCCGCCCTTCGGGCACCCTCTCCTCCATTTCTGAAATGGAAGAGATGGAAGGGGGAGAGGAGGCGGCTTGGTCCGATTCCCGATCCTCCGGAAAACTTGTTCGCCAGCTTTGGCGCTTCGAGCTATGCTGTCCGAGCGTGAATCAAACTGGGCAGACCGAAAATTGGCAGACCGAATTGCGCAACATTTGGGATCGGGGCGTGGCCGGCTGGAAGGCCGGCCGCCGCGAGCCTTCCACCCTGTTCCAACCCCGCGATGTCGCTTTCCTCGCCACCGTGGGCTGCACCGCGCGCGAGTTTTTTGATTTTGTCGACGACTCCCAGCGTTATGGCGAGCCGGATTTCCAAACCACCCTCGATGTCACCGCCATCCGAAAGGATTATTTCGTCGACGTGCTGAAGAGCCAGCCGGCGCGGCAAACTGCGACCATGGAGAGTCTCCCGCCCAAAGCCGCCCAGGTGGATGGCATCGCGTGGCTGCCGCGGCTCATCGTCAAGGCGCGCTTGAAATTGCGCGGCGAGATGCCCGACGATTTGATGTACGGCTGCGGTGGCGATCGGCCTTTCCTGCGCGAGATGAACATGGACCTGCCCGGATTTTTAAGGCTCGTGCGCGATTGCGGCGACGACGATCGGCGCATTGTCGACGCCGTAAAAAAAGCCGCGCGACGAAAATGATCGGAATGCAATTCCTCGCGCGCCCCGTTCCTGGAATTACTTTTTCGCGGATCGTTGCGCTGCGAAAAAACCTTTAAGAAGATCGCGGCATTCCGTCTCGCGAACGGCGCCCGTGATTTCACACCGATGGTTGAGCGTCGGAAATTGGAGCAGATTCATCGCGCTCCCCGCGGCGCCTCCCTTGGGATCCAGCGCTCCAAACACCACCCGATCCAGGCGCCCGTGGACGATGGCCCCCGCACACATGGGGCAGGGCTCCTTCGTCGCGTAAAGCACGCATCCGTTCAACCGCCAGTCTCCCACCACGGTGGCCGCCTGTGTCAAGGCCAGCATCTCCGCATGGGCCGTCGCGTCCTTCAGCAGTTCGACCTGGTTGAAGGCCCGCGCGATGATTCGGGCATCGCGGACGATGATAGCGCCGACCGGCACCTCGCCGGCATCCGCCGCGCGGATGGCCTGTCGCAGCGCCTCGCCCATGAAGTAATGGTCGCTTTGGAGATCGATGAGGGGAGAGTCCATGGTGAATCAATGACGCGCGGGCAACGATTCCTCGACAGTCCACTCATTTCGGCCGTCCGGAAAGCAGTGGCAGCGTGCCGCGAAAAAACCGCCGCGATGTTCCCAGAACAAAGGCCAGATGCGCTGCCGATCGGTCTCCGGCAACAGGAGCGTCTCCAGCTGTGCCCTTGAAAAAAAACCGAATCGCCCTTCGCGATGCAGCGGCGGGAGCACGGTGAGACGCGGCCGCATTTCGAAAAGAAACATCAGCCAGTGGGTGCTCCCTTGATAGCCGTGTTCGCTCACGAGTCCTGTCAGGTGAAGATCGCCCGGACTGATGGCAATTCCCAGTTCTTCGTTCGCTTCGCGGCAGGCACAGGCGTAAGGCGATTCGCCATCCTCCGCGTGCAACTTGCCGCCGCTGGGACTCCAAAGACCGCGGTTGGGTTCCTGTGCCCTCTCGAGCAAAAGGACCTGGTCGTCCGGGGTGAAGGCGTAAAGGAGCGTCGCCATCTTGTGGGGCAGCGGCATGACGCCAGTCAACCAGCGAAAGAACCGTGGGGCAAGCCACAGGCGGACCGCGCCGTTCACGGCGCTTCAGCTTAGAAGTCACAGCACGTGTGAGCAGACTCCTGGCGCACGTGGCAATTCGTTCATTGAAGCGCCCTGAAGGTCGCGCTCCGCGGTCGGAGCGCGGCAAGCCACGGGTAGGGATGCCTTTATCGTCGCCAGTCCGAAGGGAAGGTTCTATTTTGACCGCGACCCGGGACGCGCTTAGGTTCGTCCATCACCGGGATGAGAAGGCGCTTGAAGACGCACAATCGAATGATGGGATCTGCATGAGACCTGAACTTCCGTTACCGCCCCGAAAATGGCTATGACCACCTCCCGCCTCGATCGGTTGCTCGGAATGGCCCGCGAATATGAGGCGTCGGATTTGCACCTGATTGCCGGGGTGCCGCCGTCGTTCCGGGTCAACGGGGAGATTGTGCTGGCAGAGGGGGATTCGCTGGCGGAGGCGGACACCGAAGAGATGGCGTTACAGCTTCTGAACGAGTCGCATCGGGACAAATTTGAGCGGGAATGGGAGCTGTGCATCTCCCTGCGTCATCCGGTGGCGGGACGCGTGCGCGTGACGTTTTACAAGCGGAACGGTCATCCTGAGATGAGCTTTCGCTTTTGCGGGGACCGTGTGGCCTCGCGTGAAGAGCTGGGGTTGCCCATCAAACTGGACGACATGGCACGGCGGCCCAATGGTTTGTTCCTCATTACCGGGCCGACGGGCGCCGGCAAGACCACCACCTTGAATTACATGGTGAACCTGATCAACAGCGAGCGCCGTTGCAAGGTGGTCACCATCGAGGACCCGATCGAATTCGTGCATCGCAACAATCGCGCCATCATCGTGCAGCAGGAGGTGCTCACCGATGTGCGCTCGTTCAACCGGGCGCTCATCCACGTGTTGAGACAGGATCCGGACGTGATTGTGGTGGGCGAAATCCGGGATGCCGAGGCGATCTCGACGGCGCTCACGGCGGCGGAGACCGGTCATCTGGTGCTAGCCACGATGCATTCTCCGAATGTTTCCCACGCGCTCGAGAGGATGGTCGGGGTCTTTGAGGGAGGCGCGCAGCGGCAGATTGTTCTTCAACTGGCGAACACGCTGCAGGGGATTATTTCCCAGGACCTCGTTCCGAGCGCGGACCGGACCCGGCGCGTCATGGCCTACGAGTTTTTGTCAGCGACTAACGCGGTGCGGAATTTGATCCGGGAAAACCAGCTTCATTTTCTTGAGAACACGATCCAGACGGGCGGCAAGGAGGGCATGGTCCTCATGGACAATTGCCTCTACGATCTCTATTGCCGGTGCCTCATCAGTTACGACACCGCCATGAGCCGCGCGCGCCATCCGGACCGCATCAGCCGCAAGAAGGAATGACGCATGGTTTTTCGTTTCACGTTCGGTCTCTTCATCCTTGTGGTGTTTGCCCTCGGCGTTGCCTGGGTGCTTTGGAAATTGCTGAAGCGAAGCTACGATCCCGCGCGACTCGCTTTTCGCTGGATCCTAACGGTGGGCCTCCTGGTCGGCGGTTATTTCCTCATCGACCACATGGCTAGCGGAGATAGTCCGCTGGAAAAAGCGTTTGGGGTGTTCACAGGCATGTTCCTCGCGATGGTATTGGTCGTCCTATGGGGGCCGTCGGTGCTGGGACGCTTTGGTGAACTCATTGGCAACCTCTACACCGGCGGTGGCACCCCTCCCGATCCAGTGCCGCTCTATTCGGTGGCCGAATCGCGCCGCAAACAAGGCCGCTACCGGGAGGCGATCTGGGAGATTCAGGGCCAGCTTGCCACGTTTCCATCAGATGTGATCGGGCAGATGTTGATCGCGGAAATCCAGGCGGACAACTTGAATGACCTAACCGGCGCCCAGTTGACCATCGAACGGTTTTGCGCCCAGCCTGGGCACGGCCCGAAAAACATCGCCTTCGCGCTGAACTCACTGGCCGATTGGCATCTTAAATACAACCGGGATGTCGAAGCCGCCCGCGCGGCCGTGCAAAAAATCATCGACCTCGTCCCCGACTCGGAATCGTCAATGCAGGCCTCGCAACGGCTCGCCCGGCTTTCCGACGCCGATGCCATGGCTGCAATCCACGAGCGCAAACCGATCCACATGCCGGCTGCCGGCGGGGCCATCGGGCTTCGGAGCAGTCCCGCTCCCGCGCAGCGTCTGGAGGAATCTGTCGAGGACGCCGCGGCACGGCTGGTGAAACAGCTCGAGGCACATCCGCTCGATGCCGAATCGCGCGAGAAACTGGCGGCCATCTACTCGGACCATTATGGGCGGCTGGATCTCGCGGTCGATCAATTGGAGCAACTCATCGCCGCTCCGAACCAGCTCCCGAAGGAATTGGCGCGGTGGCTGAACACCGTCGCGGATCTGCAGGTAAAACATGGAGCCGATTACGAGACCATCCAGGCGACGCTCCAGCGCATCATCGAGAAGTTCCCGGGCCTGGCCGCTGAACGCCTCGCGCAACAGCGCATCGAATACCTGCGCCTCGAGCTCAAGGGAAACGACAAAAATCATTTCGTGGATCTTGGCTCATACGAAAAGGATCTCGGCCTGAAGAAAAAGCCGGCTCCGTGACAGGCGCGGCCGCTGTGAACCATGGAAATTGCTGGTGGAAATTCCTGTTTGCATTCGACCCGAGGTGGAGGCATCTTCGCCGCTCACGTCGGGGCGTAGCGTAGCCTGGTAGCGCGCTTGTTTCGGGTACAAGAGGTCGTGAGTTCGAATCTCACCGCCCCGACCATTTTCCCTGCGTCCGAAGTACGCCCTGGAAACTCAGTGCGCGGGTCTTTTTACCCCAACGGGGTAACATCCCTCAGCCCAGGGTTGCGAGGGGCGAGCTACCCTGGGTGAAATGGGAAAAACAAAATCAACTCTAACGGGGTCGCGTCCATTGGAACGATGCAACCCCGTTGGGGTTGATGAACATGGAGGGGCGCGTTCTCCAGGGTAGCGCACGGCGCGCAACCCTGGGCTGGAGGACGCAATCCCGTTGGGATTGGAGCAGGGCGTTCGGGCGCTTAACCATTGGGGAGTTCCTTCCCGATTTCGCTGATGATTTCGCCAATGTGGGACTCGTGCGGGCAACACATAAATATCGTTGCGCCGGCGAGAGGGCTTCAGCAGATTACAGGCGCTTGCGGGAGAGATGGCTGAGTGGTTTAAGGCGCACGCCTGGAAAGCGTGAGTGGGCTTATACCCCACCGTGGGTTCGAATCCCTCTCTCTCCGCCAGTTGGCAGGGTTGGTTAAATTCAAAAATCAAGGGCAACCGCTTTTAAGAGCGAAGGATGAGGTTGGGTATGATTGTTTCCGTCGAAATTCGCAGGGCTGCTTTTGGGGATGCAGCCGTGGTCGCAGGATTCAATGCGCAGCTGGCCTTCGAGAGCGAAGGCCGCGCGTTGGCACAGCCGCAATTGCACGAGGGCGTCGAAGCGGTCCTCGAAGATCCCGCCAAGGGAATCTATTGGCTCGCTGAGGTCAACCGGCATGTCGTCGGCCAATTGCTCATCACCTACGAATGGAGCGATTGGCGCAACGGCTGGTTTTGGTGGATCCAAAGCGTCTACGTCCGGCCCGAATGGCGGGGTCGCGGCGTGTTCCAGGAACTTTATCATTTTATCGAAAAGCAGGCGGTCGCGCGGGATGACGTCTGTGGGCTTCGCCTCTATGTGGATTCCCACAACATCCGGGCAAAGACGGCCTACGAGCGCTTGGCACTTCAGCGGACCAATTATGAGCTGTTCGAGTTGGAACTCCGCCAACCCGCTGGGCATGTGCCCAAGCTCCCTCCCAATGCGGCCCAACTCTCCCGAACCCGATCCTGATCGAGGGACGCTCCTCCTCCCGCGACACCTTCGGGATGTACCGTCCCTATCAGCGATCATTGGCCTGGGCTTTACTTCCGCCCCGATTGCTCTCAGCGTCGTGACACCATGCCTGCCCATCCCGCTTATCTCGAACGGGTGATCGATCTTCTCGACCCCGCCGCGAACCGCATTCTCAACCTGACCGCAGACCAGGCCCGCGCGCGCCTTCTCGATGGCCCCCCCGAATCTGTGAATGCCATCGACGGCTCGTTTGCCCTCGTCGCCCGCGAAGGCAAGCGGGTGCGTCTCGCCCGCTCATTGGATCGTCCTTTGCGTTATTTCCTCGCCAAACGCGCCGAGGGCCCTGTTTTGATTGTCGCCGACCGCATCGACGCCATCCATGCCTGGCTCAAAGGAGAGGGTTTGGACAAACAATTTCATCCGAGCTACACGCGCATGGTGCCGGCGCATCACATCGTGGAATTGCAATTGATCGGTTGCCCGGATCCGGATCCTGTCTATACCCGTTTTTTCACTCCGCAACGCAACAGGCTCTCCACGGATTTGGATGAAATTGGCCGGAGCTACATCGGCGCCCTGTCCCATGAGATTGCGAAGTGGCTTCAAGGGATTCCCGAAAACGAGCCCATCGGCGTTTGCTTTTCGGGCGGCGTGGACAGCGGCGCGGTGTTCCTGGTGACCTACCATGTGATGCGCCAGCTCGGGTTGAATCTCTCGCGGCTTAAGGCATTCACCCTCTCCTTCGGGGACGGTCCCGATCTTGCCCAGGCCCGCGAGTTTCTCGATAAAACCGGCTTGGGCTTATTTTTGGAACCGGTGGAGTCGCGGCTCGAGGATCTCGATCCGCGCGAAACTCTCCGGGTGGTCGAGGATTATAAACCACTCGACATCGAGAGCGCTTCGATGGCTCTGGCACTTTGCCGCAGCCTGCGCGTCCGTTACCCGGAATGGCGGCATCTGGTCGATGGCGATGGCGGGGATGAGAATCTCAAGGATTATCCGATCGAGGAATACCCGGAACTGACGATCCGGAGCGTCGTGAGCAACCTGATGCTGTACCAGGAGGGCTGGGGCGTGGGGCGCATCAAGCATTCGCTCACCTACAGCGGCGGGCTTTCCCGCAGTTACACGCGCACCTACGCGCCTGCGAAACATTTCGGCTTCGAAGGCTTCAGCCCTTTCACAAGGCCCGCTGTCATTGAAGTCGCCGAAGGCATTCCCTTCACTGAACTGACTGCGATGTCCGTCGAGAAACTCTATTCTTTGAAAGGCGACATTGTGGGGCGCGGGGTGAAAGCGGTGACAGGCTTTGAAATGAGCGTGTTTCCAAAGCGCCGGTTTCAACATGGCGCCACGCGAATTGAATCACTGCGGCGCGCGGTGCCGGAATCGGAAGCGGGCTTAAGAAGGGAATTCCTGGCGCTCTACGCGTAAGGCCGGTGCGGCAGCGTGGCCGGGGACAGATTCCGGCACCGTATCGCTCGCCCGGAAAACTATTTCGCGGCGACCTTGTCGCCCTTGGCGGCGGGGCGTTCCTTTTTCTCGGGCGCGCGTTTGCTGTAGAGCGAAATTCCCTTGAGCAGATCCATGGCGCGATCGAGTTGTACGTCGTGGGCCGCCTTGACCCGTTCCTGGTCCTTCTCGGGCAATGTTTCGACGCCGCCCGGTGTGCGTTGCAATTGGGCGTCCCGCAAATCCTCATCGCTCATGGGCACGGTGATGTCGGGAGTGATGCCGTGTTCGTGAATGACCTTGTGGCTCGGGGTGTAATATTTTGCAGTGGTCAATCGCAGGGCGGAGCCGTCCTGGAGCGGGAGGATGCTTTGGACCGAGCCTTTGCCAAAGGTTTGTTCGCCGACGATGAGCGCCTTGCAAACCTGCAACGCGGTGCAGTCCTGCAGGCAGCCGGCGACGATTTCCGATGCGCTGGCACTGCCATTATTGACGAGCACCACCACCGGCAGGGCGGGATGCTTGCCCCGTCCCTGCGCATGATAAAGCGATTTCATCCGTCCATCCCGCCCTTCCGTGGTGACCACGAGCTGGCCGGCCGGCAGGAATTTTTCGCAGACATGCACAGCTTGATCGAGAAGGCCGCCGGGATTGTCGCGCAAATCAAGGATGAGCGACTCGGCGCCGGCCTTCTCCAGCTTCTTGAGGGCGTCATCGAGTTCATCCGCGGTTGGTTCTCCAAACTGGGTGAGCCGCACGTAACCCACATTATTTTCGCCGAGCGGAAATTCGCGGCGGCCATGGATGTCCTTGACGGTGTCCACCTTGATGGAGGTGCGGGTCAGGGTGTAATCCTTGGTCGCGCCGGTGGAGGGACGGAAGATCGTGATGGTGACCTGGGTGCCCGGCGCGCCGCGGAGGCGTTTGACCGCTTCGTTCGAGTTGAGCCGTACGGTGTTGGTCCCGTAGATTTTTACAATGCGATCTCCTGTAAGAATTCCCGCCTTGAACGCGGGGGTGTCTTCCATCGGGAACACGACGGTCAGATAACCGTCCTTCAGCGTAATCTGGATGCCAACGCCGCCGAACTCGCCCTGGGTGTCGTCCTTTAAATCCTTGTACTTGGCGCCGTCCATGAATTCGCTGTGAGGATCGAGTTTGTCGAGCATCCCTTTCAGCGCGTTGTGGATGAGTTCCTGGTAGGTCAGTTTGTCGCCATCCACATACTCCTGCCGCACCTTGTCGAGCACCGTGGAGAAGAGTTTCAGATTCGGAAGCGCATCATCCTTTTCCGCCGCCTGGACGTTTGAAAAATAAACCTGGGCGCCGACGAAGAGATTGACCGCGAGGGCCGATAGAAGGAGTCCGTACAGAAGGCGTCGTTTCATAAACACTACGAGTTCAGTTGCCGGCACGGTAGAACGGGATAGGCACGTTGGCAAATGGCGAATCGTGCCCGGGTGGAACGTTGGCCGAATCGCGCCGCCTCGCTGGCATTGTCCCGTCTCGCGCATCCAAGCACCCTCCCGGCAGCGTTAAATCAA
>JBEEGQ010000115.1:0-7520 GCA_041166945.1 Verrucomicrobiota bacterium | reverse complement strand
GGCGATTGGGTCGGCGGCTGACCCCCGGCACAAGCGCGGTCCGCGCGGCCTGGCGTTGCGATCGGGCCAGGCGCTTTACGTCCTGAATCATCTGGCCAACAGCATCACGGTGGTCGATCCCGTGAGCCACCAGGTGGTTCGTGAAATTCCCATCGGCAGCCACGATCCGACGCCCGCGTCGGTGCGCAACGGCCGCGGTTTTCTTTACGACGCCAAGCTCTCGGGCGCCGGACTCGTCTCGTGCGCCTCGTGCCATATCGATTCTGAAATGGACCTGCTGGCGTGGGACCTGGGCAATCCACAGGGCAGCATCGATTTGGTCACGGCGAAAATTTCGGGTGTGGGCATCCCAAACACCTTCAGCATGCACCCCATGAAGGGACCGATGACGACCCAGACGCTGCGCGGATTGCGCGGGTTGGATCCGTTGCATTGGCGGGGCGATCGCACGAACTTCGCCAGCTTCAGCGGCGCGTTTGACGGGTTGCTCGGCGGAACGGCCCTGTCTCCGGCGGATATGCTGGCTTACAGCAATTTCATCGTGACGATCGTGTATCAGCCAAACCCGAACCAGAATCTCGATCGCACCTTGACCAACTCGTTTGGTGGCGGCGATCCGATTGCGGGACGCAACGCCTATTTGAGCACCAATTATGTGAGCGGCAGCCCCCTGGGCAATCTGCGGTGCAATGTCTGTCATGCGATACCCACCGGCAGCGACAAAAGTCTCACGCCCGCGCAGGCGCTGCAGGAGCCGCAGGATTTCAAGGTGCCGCAGCTGCGCGCCACTTATCAAAAGATGACTTTCACCAACGCCCCCGGCGCCCAGTCGATTGGCGGTTTTGGCCTCGTGCACGACGGAAGCGATCCGAGCCTGTTCGCGTTTCTCTCGCGTCCAGTTTTCGGCACCCTCGCGGGTGACGCGGTGCAAAAGCGCAACATCAGCGGGTTCGTTCAAAGCCTCGACACCGGCATGGCCCCGGCCGTTGGATATTCCCGCACTCTCACGGTGGCGAACGTTAATTCCGCCGTCGCATCGAACGAATGGAACCTCCTGGAACAGCAGGCCAACCTCGTCAACAATTTGCATCTCGGTACGAATGGAATTTCCCTCACGAACATCAACCTGGTGATCAAAGGCACCCTCGACGGCCAGCTTCACGGGTTTCTCTATCGACCCAAGCCGGTGGATAATTATCTGGCGGACAGCACGGTCCTGGGCACGATGACGCGCGATCAACTCCGCGCCAGGATCCTTGCCGGTGACACGCTGACTCTGATGGGAGTTCCGCTGGGATCCGGCACCCGCATCGGCATCGATCGCAACGAAAATGGAGTGCTCGATGGCGATGAACCCCGTCCGTCGCTGCGCATCACCGCAGGCAGCGGGGCGGCTGTTGTCGCCTGGAGCACGAATCGGCCGGGTTTTGTGCTCGAACGGTCCATCGCCCTCCCCGCCCCACAATGGAATCCTGACACCAATATCCGCGGGGTTGTCGGAACCGAATTTAACGTCACCAACTCGGTCTCCCTCAGCAATCTCTTCTTCCGACTGCGCGAACTCTGATCGCGCCGGCCACATCCCGCGCGATGGACGAGCCAGTCGGGTCGATCACTTGGCCATCACGACATCCACCGTATCCTCGCGGGACTGGACTTTGTCCTCCTCGGATTCGACGTCGTTTGCGGGAGTTTGAACCAGGGCGTTGGGCGGATGGGCGGATGTTTGTTCATCGGCCTTGTGGAATTTCACGCTGACGATTCGGCTGATGCCGCGTTCCTGCATCGTGACTCCATACAGCACGTCGGCCATGCCGATGGTGCGCTTGTTGTGGGTGATGACGATAAACTGGCTTTGCGCGAGGAACCGCTGAAGGATTCGCACGAACCGCGTGACATTGCTTTCGTCGAGCGGCGCATCGAGCTCATCGAGAACACAAAAGGGACTGGGCTTGACCTGGTAGATTGAAAAGAGCAAGGCCACTGCCGTCATGGTCTGTTCGCCGCCGCTGAGGAGGCTGATGCTTTGGAGCTGCTTGCCGGGGGGACGCGCCATGATATCGATGCCGCTCTCGAGCACATCGCCGGCGTCCACCAGCTGCAGGTCGGCTTTGCCGCCGCCGAAGATCTCGGTGAACATTCCCTGAAAATTCTCGCGGATTTTGTTGAACGTTTCCGTGAACATCTCCTGAGTCTGGGCATTGATGCGGTTGATGACCTCGAGCAACTGGACCTTCGCCTGGACCAAATCGTCGTTTTGTTTGCTGAGGAAATCATGCCGCTGCTCGGTCTCCTCATATTCCTCAATCGCCACGAGATTCACGGGCCCCATCTCGTCGATTTTTTGCTGCAACGCGAGGACCTGGCCGGCGACGAGGTCCCAATCGGTTGCGACACCCGCGCTCGCCATCTGTTCGGGAGTCAGCGTCTGTACCTTGGGCGGCCCTTCATCGGCAACCGTGATGGTGATGCATTCGCTTCGGATGTCGTCGAGATTGACCTGATATTTTTGCTGGATCCGCTCGCGAAGATTCTGAACGGACATGGTTTTTTGCGCCAGGTCCACCTCGATGGCGCTGCGTTCCTGCTGGAGATCGGTCAGACGGCGGCGCTCGATGCGAAGGTTTTCCTCGCGCGTCACCACGTGATTCTCCTGGGTCTCCTTCTGGGCGGCCAGGGCGGCGGTCTGGGCATTGACGAGTTCGCGTTCGTGGGAGAGCCGTTCGATTTCATGGCGGCTTTCCTGGACCTCGGCCTGGGACTGAGCTTGGCGCTGGAGGAACGACGCGCATTCAGCGCGACGCTGCTGGACGAGCTGGGACAGTTCGCCCAGCCGCTGATCGAGCGGCGGCTTCTGGCGGCCGAGGCTGGCGCAAAGCTGGTCTTCGGCGGCCAGCGCCACCCTGGCTTCAGTCAATTGGGCGTTGGCGCCATCGCGTCTGGACCGAAGCTGCTCCAACGCAGCGGTGGCTTCCGTGACTTCACTTTGGGCCCGTTGCTCCCCTGCATCGAGCCCTGCGATTTGGGTCGATAGCACCGCACGTTTTTGTTCGCCTTCACGCTCGTGGCTGGCGAGCGCCTGAATTTCATACACCACCGTTTCAATTTTGCTGTGCAGCGAACGCAGCGAAGCCTGGAGGGCGTTGAACTCGCCTTCATGAGCGGCAATGGAAACTTCCTGCGCCCGCAGCTCGGTCTGGGCCTCTTGCAAGGTCGCTTGAAGCGCTGTCTGCTCGCTTTGCAGCGCACCTTTGCGGCGCGATCCCTCGTTGACCTGCTCGTGCAAGTTCGCGATCTGCTGTTGAAGATCCGCGATCTGGTTTTTCCGCCCCAGGATGCTGGCCGGCGCCTGGTTCCCATTTCCATTGGCGTAACCGCCAGTGTAGATCCCATGACGATTTAAAAGCTCGCCCGCCTTCGTCACGTAATTAAAAGCCCCGTGCGTCGCCCTCATCGCGAGGGTGGCGGCGGCCAGATCCGCGACAATCCTGGTCCGTCCGAGAAGCCCATCAATGAGAGGCCGGATGGAGTCATCGCACGTCACGACACTGGCGGCCACGATGGCGGCCGGGTCCGCGTTTTCGCTTTCCCGCGACGCGCCGGCGTCGGGAGGAATGACCCGCAATGCCAAGGCCGCGATGCTCGCCCTGCCTTTGCGCTCGGCCGCCAGCCCGGACAGGATGAGCTGCGCGGACTCGGGCTGCTCCGTCAACACCAACTGCAAGTGGTGGCCCAATGCCGCCTCGACGGCCAGTACATGGGCGTCGGGAACACGAATTTTGTCGGCGAGCGATCCCAGCACGGACTGGGTCTGCTGCAGCGCCGCAAGCGCGCCGGCGCTGAAACCTTCATGGCTGGTGTCGAGCTGTTCCAGGACGGTGAGCCGGCTGCGATGCCCTGCCTGTTGATGCAGCAACGCATCGAGTTCCTGTGAGGATTGATTCAGTTCCCCGTGAATTTCCCGCAACCGTTGCTGGCGATCCTCGACTGTGCCGCGCTGGTTTTGCGCATTCAGTTTGCGGGTTTCGACATCAGCTGCGAAGGCGGCGAGGCGCGTCTGAAGCCCTGTGCGCTCCTCTTCAAGTTGTATTTTTTCCGACGACAATTTTTCGAGACGCACGACGTTGCCCTGCTTTTGAAGGTCGAGCGCATTGATCTCATTCCTGGCCCGGCTCAATTGCTGCATCGCGGCAAAGGCGGAAGACTGCGCGTTCCGCAGCATCTCCTGCTTCGACAGCAAGTCCGACTCGACCTGTTGCAGCGCGGCCTGTTTCTGTTCGAGCGCCGTGCGGTGACGGGCGAGGGCCTGCTGCGAGTCCGCCAGCCGTGCGGTGAGGGCGTCGACCTCCGCGGCGGTCAATCGCGCGCGTTCCTCGGCCTCGGCGATTTCACCCAGCGCGCGCGCGTTCTGCTGTTCCAGTTCGAGAAGCCGCTCCTCGTTATAACGGATGCACGAATCGTGACGGTCGCAATGTGCCTTGATCTCCATGGCCTGCTGATGCGACGAGGAGATTTCGTGTTCCAGGTCCGACAAGCGGCCGCGCAACTGGAGAATCTCATCCTCGGCGCGGAGCACGCTGGCGCTGAGTGTCTCCGTGTCGTTGCGAAGGCTTTCCGCGGCGGTCTGCCGCTCCGTGATGGCCGCCTGGAGCACATCGAACTGGTGCCGGGCCAGCTGGGTATCCAGGTGCTGAAGCTCGATCGCGAACGCGCGATAGCGCCGGGCTTTTCCAGCCTGCCGTTGCAGGCTGCCGAGCTGCCGTTTGACCTCGCGAATCAAATCGTCAACCCGCAACAGGTTTTGGTCCGTGTATTCAAGCTTGCGCAGCGCCTCCTTTTTCTGCGCCTTGAATTTCGTGATGCCCGCCGCCTCTTCGAACACCGCCCGGCGATCCTCCGGCTTGCTCGACAACAGCTGGGTGATGTTTCCCTGCGCCATGATCGAATAACTCGTCCGTCCCACACCCGTCCCCATGAAAAGTTGCTGGATGTCCCGGAGACGACAGGGAGTTTTGTTGATGAAATATTCGCTGCCGCCATCCCGAAAAACACGCCGCGTCACCGTCACCTCGTTGTATCCCAACTCCACCCCCGCCGCCGTCAATTGATCGGCCTCCACTTCGCCAATCGTCAGTGAAACCTCCGCCATGCCCAGCGGCTTGCGCCCGTCGGTCCCCGTGAAAATCACATCCGCCATTTCGCCGCCGCGCAAGGCTTTGGCCGATTGTTCCCCCAGGACCCAGCGTATGGCGTCCGAAACGTTCGATTTGCCACAGCCATTGGGGCCGACGATCGCCGTCATGCCGGGCATGAAATTGAGCGAAGTTTTATCCGCAAAAGACTTAAATCCGAGAACGGTCAGGTTCTTGAGATACATAACGGGGAGATTGAACGCTACTGTCCTGTCGCCGACAAGGGTAAAACCACAAGATATGGGGTCAAGTTATTCACAAGGCACAATGCATGGGGTAATCGGTTTTCAAATGGTCGAAGGGCCTGATCCTCCAGACAAAAGGAAACCGCCGAGGGAAACTCGGTCGAATGGGATTGGCGGGGCAGATGGTAACGTCTAGCTGCTGAACGGCTTTAAAGGGCGACTCGGTATTACCAGACAGCGTAAACGGACGGATGTTCGATGAGCGAACATTTTTTTAAACGACGATCATGGTCCGCGCCTATCAGGGCGCCCGATGGCCTCCATCGGCCCGCGCGAGGATTAAACTCCCCCCGGCAGCCGTCTCACGGTTCGTCGCGGGGACACGGGATGGGAACGATCCGATAAAACCGATGCCGATCGTTTGCAGCATCCGGGTCGACATGCCGGGCCATGCCGTCCACAACCGAGTTGGTGCAGATGATGTCCCAGTTCGCGAAGTTCGTCGAAATCTCGACTCGGAAACAGCCATTCGTGAGGTGTTCACAAACATGGAACATGCCATCGGGGAAGACCCGCGGTGGGGGAGCGACGGTGTCGTTGTCGACGATGAACGCGGCGGCCGACTCCGGCCGGCCCAACGCGTAGGCGGAATCAGCCGGATCGAGCGGCGTCGGAGGGAAGCGCAACTTGATCAGCACCGTTTCCAAATGTTCCCGCACCGCATCGTCGATGGGCATGACGACGATCCCGGCCGACCGCCGGCCCGCTGGAATCGTAACAACTCCCGACAAGGCGCTGTAATCGACGCCGTTCGATGCAGTGCCGCCGATGGCGTAATACACCCGGAGGCTGTCATTCGTGGGACCCGTCCGGCGGACAGTGAAGGTGGCGGTGTTGGTGCCGAGGACGTTTGGGCAATTGGTGCGCCATGCATCGTTGGCACCCTGTGCATTCACTCCAACCACGAGGTTGGAACACCACATGACGAGTCCTTCGCTGGCGTAAGGATCGGTTGCGACGATGCTGACGGTCACCGGTTCATGATTCGTCGGGGGTGGCGGAGGAGTGTTGCTCACGATGAGGATGCGCACGCCGTGGCTGCTGCCCATGGCGCCACGGTTGTCGGTGGCTTTCGCCACAAGTGTGGCTTCGCCCGCCGGGGCATTGCTCCAGGTGAGAAGCCAGAGATTGGAACTGGTATTGGCTGCGGCGCCGCCGCGATGGCCGAGGCCGAGGCTGTGGTCGTTGGCAAAAAACTCCACAGAAGCGACAAATCCATCGGAATCGTAGGCTTCCGCGCGCAGTTCGATGTCGGCTCCCGCGTGGAAGGTGGCGCCGCTGAGCGGTTGGACCATCCCGGCGACCGGCGGACGGTTCGTTTCCACGACGGGATCATTGTCGGCTATTGTCACGGTGGCCGAACCCGGAGAAGCGATGGCGTACGAGGGCAGTGGCGAAGCGAGCGGAGATGGGACCAGGCGCACGACGACCGACTCGGTTGGCTCGGGCAGGAGATCCTCAATCGGCGTGACGACGATTTCGGTGCCGCGGGCGCCGCTGGGGATAAGAACGATGTTGGAAAGGGCCTGGTAATCGACGCCGTTGGATGCAGAGCCGCCGATTTGGAGCCAGACGAAAAGATCTCCGTTCGTGCGCTCGCCACGCGAGACGAGAAAACGGCCGGTGTGCCCGGCTTCGGAAGCTGCCGCATCGGTGGCATGGATGCTGACGATCGTGGAATTGGTCGTGATGTGGTTGGTTTGCGCCAGCGCGGAGGAGGCGAGGGTGACGACCACGGCAACACAACCTGCGAGGAAGGAGCCCACTGATTTTCTTTTCATAACAAATACAGATACGACGGGTGCTTCAGGATTCGAGCGATTCGAGGCTTTCGGCCAGCCTGAACCTGAGAGACGAGCATCGCCGGTGAGTGGTTACATCGTTACCAACTTGCTGAAGGGATACAAGGCTGGAAATGGGGATTCAAACCACAACTTCGAGGCCGGGGAATCCCCGGTCCGGCCGCCCTATGGAGAAACTGCGCGGTTATTCCTTGGTGGTGAACTGATCCTCCTTGGTCCGAAACAGGACGTTGAAGGTGGTCATTGAGCCATAGCAGCGGGTCAGGTATTGTTGCATGTCG
>JBEEGQ010000114.1:0-3399 GCA_041166945.1 Verrucomicrobiota bacterium | reverse complement strand
CCGCGTGAATTGATCCGCCGATGCTTTACTCGATCCGCCATGCGACGGTTTACGAATACGATCGCGACGTTTCGCTGTCGCACCATTTGTTGCGGCTCGCCCCGCGCGCCCTCGATCGGCAGCGGTGCCTCGAGCAAATCATCGAGTCCGTCCCCCCGGCCTCCACCCAATCCCATCATCTTGATCACTTTGGCAACACCGGCACCTTCCTGACGATCGAAGGCCCGCATCGCCGGTTGGAAATCATTTCAAAAAGCCTGGTCGATTCCCAGCCTCCTTCCTCGAGCCCGGAGCCGGACGGGACCCCGGAATGGGAGGTGGTGCGGGACCTGTGTTCGGCGGACGGACTCGAAGCGCCCCTTGAAGCGGTGGAATTTGTTTTTCCTTCGACGTCGATACCACAGCGGCCTGAGTTTGCCGCCTATGCGGAGCCTTCGTTTCCCCCGGGACGGCCGGTGCTCGATGCGGCCCTGGATTTGTGCAGGCGCATCCACGCGGATTTTGCTTTCGATTCGCGCGCGACGACGGTCATGACGCCAGTCCTCGAGTTTTTCGAGGAGCGTCGCGGCGTCTGCCAGGATTTCGCGCACTTGATGGTGGGCTGCCTGCGCTCGCTCGGCCTGCCGGCGCGTTACGTTAGCGGCTACCTCGAGACGCTTCCCCCACGGGGCCGGAAAAAGCTGGTGGGCGCCGACGCCTCGCATGCATGGGTGTCGATATGGTGCGGTGACGCCGGCTGGATCGACCTCGATCCGACCAACAACGTCATGCCTTCAAACCGGCATTTCACCGTGGCGTGGGGACGCGATTACGATGACGTCAGCCCCGTGCGCGGCGTGTTGATCGGGAGCGGGTCCCATCAACTGAGCGTGTCGGTGGATGTCAGCGCGCGCGACGCCGCCAACCCGTTGTGACGTGGACGGCGATCGGGCGCGGCACGAGACGGATCACTGCGCGGATGCGCCCGCGATGCTCAGGGTGAGCTCGATGTTATTGGAGACCTTGTCTGCCGGCGCGGAGGGGTTGATCGCAAAATCGGAGCGCTGGATGGTGAAGTTCGAGCGAATAACGAGCAAATCGCCCTGCTTGCCGGGCACCCGCTGTCCGAGTTTGCCTTTCAGATAAGTCAGTTTCACCGGCACGGTGATTTCCTTCGACACGCCGTGTGCTGTGAAAGTGCCCGAGGCATCCGCGGTCGTGGTGTCCCCCGCGGTCTTTGCATTCTTCAATTCCTTGACCTCAAATGTAATCTCCGGATTTTTGGCCACATCCATCCACTGATTGCCGTGGAGATGTTCCTTCATCATGGGACTCGGGACATGGAGGGAGGAGGCGGCGATCACGATTTTGCCGGTGGTCGACGCCGGGTTTGCCGGATCGAACATCACGGAGCCGCTGATGCCGCTGGCGCTGCCGTTGATGGCTTCGAGCGGCGCGTCGAGCTTGAAGACGGCGTTGTTCACGCCCTTGGGATCCTTGAAATCAAATTTCTGGGGCGCGGCAAAAGCGGCGCCGGAAACAACGGTGAACGCGGCCAATAAAAAGGGGAACAGAATCTTCATGCGGTGGTTTTGTTTTTGGTTTTGTTGGGAAACAGGAAAGTGATGCCCGTCAGAAAACCGGCGCCCAGCGCGGCTTTCGCCAGGAAATCCAGGCCCGGCACAAACCGTTTTTCGTACGTGATGCCTTCGATCCCGAGGACTTCATCCATTTTTTTTACCGGAATCGTGGTTTTGGTCCAGCCCCGGTTCGCGCCCGCTGCGAGCCAAACGCCGGCGGCCCCAAGGAGCACCGCCAGGGCGATCAGTCGCAGGGCGCGTTTCACTTTCATTTTTATCATCGGTTCCGGAGCCGCTGTCAGTTCAAATCGAACAACAACACCTGCGCGCCATGGACACCTTCCAATTGCACGCTGCTCTCGTTCGACAACGCGGCGGCGTCACCGGCCCGCAACGTGTCGCCATCCAAACGGATCTCGCCTTCAGCAACCTGCACCCACGCGTGACGGCCGGGTTTCAATTCATGCGACAGCGTCTCGCCCTGGTTGAGTTTGGCCAGGTAAAGATCAGCGTCCTGGTTAATGGCGATCGAGCCATCCCGGCCGGATTGGGAAGCCACGAGATGCAGCCGTCCTGTGGCGGCATCGGTGAGCGGCTTCTCGGCGTAACGCGGCTCCGCGCCCTTCCGATCGGGCACAATCCAGATTTGCAGCAGGTGCACCGGTTCGCCCGGTGAAGGATTGAACTCGCTGTGCAAAACCCCGGTTCCCGCCGCCATGTATTGGAATTCACCCGGCCGGATGACCCGCCCGTTCCCCATCGAATCCTGGTGCTGCAACGAGCCGCTCAGGATGTACGTGATGATTTCCATGTCGCGATGCGGATGAGTGTCAAATCCTCCGCCGCCCGCCACCGTGTCATCGTTGATAACGCGCAGGCTTCGAAACCCCATGTGCTTGGGATCGTGATAGCCCGCGAAGGAAAAGGTATGACGCGCCTTCAGCCAGCCGTGATCGGCCTGGCCCCGTTCTTCCGATCGTCTAATCGTTTTCATGCCGTCACCCTACCGCGCGCGCCGGCCCCCCGGAAATATCATGTTGCTTGGCTTACCATGCTCAAAAGGTATTCTTCCCGGTGATGGAACTGCGTCACCTCCGATATTTCGTCGCGGTCGCCGAAGAGCAGAATGTCACCCGCGCAGCGGCGCGCCTGCGCGTTTCACAGCCGCCGTTGAGCCGGCAGATGCGGGACCTCGAGACGGACCTCGGCGTGGCCCTGTTCATTCGCGGCCCCAAATCGGTGCGCCTGACGGAGGCGGGGCGCGTGTTCTTGCTGGAGGCGCGCGCGGTGCTGGCCCGGGCCCACGAAGCCCTGCTCACGGTGCGTGCGGTCGCCAGCGGCCGACGCGGCGAGGTTCACATCGGGTATGCGCCGTCGTTGACCGTCGAATTGCTCCCGGGCGCCCTTCGGGAATTTCAGGGAAACAATCCCGGTGTTCGCGTCACCCTGCACGATTTGTCCACCGAGGAGATGTTGGCGGGGTTGCGCGAATCGCGCCTGCACGTCGCGCTGATGATCGATCCCGGCGCCAAAGCCTTGAGAGGACTTTTGTTTGATGAACTCCGCCGCTACGCCGTATGTGTCGCCGCGCATCCCGCGCATCCCCTCGCCAAATCCCGGAACGTCCGCCTGCAAGTCATCGCGGCGGAACGGCTGCTGGGCTACACCCGGCGCGATTATCCGGAGTATCATGAATTTCTGAAGAGCCAGTTTGGCCCGCTGGGACTTCATCCGGAAATGGCCGAGGAACATGACAGCGCGACGAGCCTCGTCGCCGCCATTGAGGCGGGGCGAGGGATCGCCCTGGTGCCCGTGGCATTTGCGTGCTTCGCGGGCGAGC
>JBEEGQ010000113.1:0-11579 GCA_041166945.1 Verrucomicrobiota bacterium | reverse complement strand
GTTTGTTATCTTCGCCCACTCTTGAACGGGCCAGAACCAGCGGATTCACCTGTAACAGCAGCGGTTTTGGGGCGGATCAAGGAACTTTGATTCAGTCGTGAGCACCAACAAAAAACCTGTGAAGAAGAACGCCCCGGCGGCCCGGGGAAAACCCCGAACGATGGCGACCGCCGCATCTATTCTGGGGCATGATCCCAGGAAACTCGCGAAAAAGAACGACGGTTATTCCCCCCGCCCCAACGTAAAGATCAAAGCGGAGTGGGTGAAATATTATCAGAACCTGCTCGATCTGCGCGAACGTCTCGTGCACCAGATGAGCGGCCTTGCCAAGGATTCCGCCGAGGAAATGGCCGGATACAGCCTCCACATGGCCGATTCGGGCACGGACAATTTTGATCGCGACTTCGCCTTGAGCCTGCTCTCCTCCGATCAGGATGCGGTTTACGAAATCGAGGAGGCATTGAAGCGCATCGAGCGAGACACCTACGGGATTTGCGAGCTGACCAACAAATCGATCCCGCGCGCGCGGCTCGATGCGATTCCCTGGACCCGTTTTACCGTGGAAGCCCAGGCTCAACTCGAGCGCGAGGGCGCCTTGCGCCAAAAACGCCTCGGGGCCCTCGGCACCATCGATAATGCCGGCTCCAACGAATCCGAATCCGAGGAGGAGGAGCCCGAAGAGAAGCCCGCGAAGGAGAAGGAGTAGGCTGAGATTTTTTTATGGCACGCGAAATCATCACGATCGAATGCACCGAGGCGAAGAAGGAGGGCAAGGCGCCCTCCCGCTATACGACCACCCGCAACAAAAAACTTCAGACCGAGCGGCTCGAGATCCGGAAGTTCAATCGCAACCTTCGCCGCCACACGCTGCATAAAGAAATCAAGTAACCCGATATGCCTCGCAAGACGAACACCGACAAAAAAGAGGGCCGCGGCCGCAGCATGGAACGCCGTACCCCGCGGCCCAAGCCCAAGATCGATTTCACCATCGACGCCATCGATTACCGCAACGTGACGTTGCTCCGGCAGTTCGTCACGGACAACGGCCGCATCCTTCCCCGCAAATACACCGGCCTCCCGGCGCACTACCAGCGCCGATTGAACCGTTGCATCAAGCGCGCCCGGCAGATGCTGCTGATGAAGTAGTCCTTAATCCCGCGGGCCGCTTCGCGGGATTTTTTGCGGGCGCTTGTTGCAAATCGTTTGCAAATGGAGCGCCATCCCCATACGCTCCTCCCATGAGATCGCAGGCGATCCTCCTGGCCAGCCTTTTACCGGTCCACGTCCGGATCCCCGCAGCGGCCGCCATTGGGGTCGTCGCCGTCGTTCTCACGCTGTTCCTCATGCCGGGCCCCGGTCGCCCCGACGCAGCTGGCACCCCGCCTTCCGCCCCCCGTCTTCATCTCCTCACCACAGTCCCCGTCCTCTATTGCTTTACGGTCAACGTCGCCGGTGATCGCGCCATTGTTGAAAACCTGCTGCCTCCGGGCGCCGCGGTTCACGATTTTCAATTCACCGTCGCCGCGCGCCGGAAATTGGAACACGCCGATCTCATCGTTGCCAATGGCCTGGGATTGGAGTCGTGGCTCGAGCGGGCCCTGCAACAGTCCAGCCATTCCAATATTCTGCGATGCGCGGAGGGATTCGACAGCAGCCTGATCTTTTCCAATGGCGCCTTCGCAAACCCTCACGTCTGGCTCGATCCGCGCATGGCGGCCGGCATGGTAACGAATATCCTCCGCGCGCTTTCCCGGGCGGACCCTTCCAACGCCGTGTTCTACGCGGCCAACGCCGCGGACTTCAACCGGCGGCTTCTCGAGCTCGATGCCGTGATGTTCGCCGGACTTCAACCGGTCATCCATCGATCGATTGCCACGTTTCACGATGCCTATCCCTACCTGGCGCGACGCTACGACCTCTCCATCGCGGGAGTGGTCGAGGAACGTCCCGAGGTGGATCCCTCTCCCGCTCATCTGACCCGTCTCCGCGCCATCATTCAGCACGAGCAGGTCAGGGCGCTGTTCGTCGATCCGCAGGAGGGCGTCCGGCGCGCGCGACAGCTGGGACGCGACTTTGGCATCTCCGTGCATCTGCTGGACACGCTGGAGGCGGCGCCGCTGTCGGCCTCCGCGTATGAAGACGGCATGAAACGCAACCTCGAGTCGCTTCAAAAAGCGCTTCGATGACGCCATGACCTCCCACAGCCATTCGGCAAGCCACGGCGCTGACGTCCCGGCGATCGACGTGCGGGACTTGCGTGTCTCGCTGGGCGGCGTCGCGGTGCTTCGGGGGGTGAATTTTGTCGTCCCTGCGGGCCAGCTCGTGGCGCTCATCGGGCCGAATGGATCGGGAAAGACCACCCTGTTGCGCGCATTGCTGGGTCTGCAAAAGTTCCACGGCGGCGTCATCCGGCTTTTCGGTGAAACAAATCTGCGGGCGGGCCTGGCACGTGTCGGATACGTGCCTCAGCGGATGGACCTCGAGCGCAGTTTCATTCTGAGCGTCCGCGAGTTCTTGGCGCTTCGCTTGCCCGCAACGCGCCATTGGTTTTGGCTTTCCAAACGCCGGACCGACTCGCTGATCCGCGAGTCGCTGGCGGAGATTGGCGTGGAGGCGCTTCTGGACAAGCCGCTCGCTCAACTTTCTGGCGGCCAGCTTCAACGCGTTTTGATCGCGTTCAGCCTTCTCCAGCGTCCCGATCTTTTGCTGCTCGACGAGCCCACCGCGGGAGTGGACGCGCCGGGCGAGGAGACTTTTTACGAGTTGATCGCCGGCATTCAGAAACGCCACCGGATGACGGTGGTCCTCGTGTCGCACGATCTCTCCATGGTTTACCGTCATGCCAATCGTGTTTATGCCCTCAACGGCGTCATGTGTTGCGAGGGCACCCCGGATGAAATCATGAACGCCGAGTCGCTCAAGGAAGCCTTCGGGATTCATGTGTCTCCCTACCATCATCATCATGATGCTCACTGAACCTTGGATGCAGCGGGCCTTTCTGACCGCGCTGTTGCTGGCGCCGCTCTGTGCGTTGCTGGGGGTGTTCGTCACCGCCCGCCGCATGGCATTCTTCAGCGACACCATTTCACACGCGGGCCTCACGGGAGTCGCGGTCGGCGTCTGGCTGGGACTGGCGGATCCGACGCTCCCGCTCATCGCTGTGAGCCTGGCGGTGGCCGCGGCGATTTTTTGGCTGAAGGAAAACACATCGCTCGTGACCGATTCGATCATGGCCTTGCTGCTCTCGGGATCGGTCGCGGTGGGCGTGATACTTCTGAAAATGCTGAAGACGCGTCCTGGCGATCTTTACGGATTTCTTTTCGGCGACCTTCTCGCGGGCGGCTGGCGCGAAGTCTGGCAGGCGGCGGGTCTCTGCGTGATCGTCAGCATCGGGATTTTTCTGAACCTGAGCAGCCTGAGCCTGGTCACGGCGCACGAGGAGATGGCGCAGGTGTGCGGCATTCGGGTCCGCGGTTTGAACTACGCGTTTGTCATCGTGCTCACGCTGACCGTTGCGCTCACCATCCGGCTGCTCGGCATCATCCTGGTGACCTCCCTGCTCGTCATCCCTCCCGCCACCGCCGGCAACCTGAGCCGCAATTTGCGCCAGCAAATTTTGTTGAGCATCGCCGCAGGCGGAATCGGGGCGATCGGCGGCCTCGTTGTCGCCTATCAGCTGGATGTGCCCTGCGGCGCCGCCATCGTCCTGACCTGCCTGGGCTTGTTTATCCTGACTCTGGTGGGAGCGAGGGTTCGAAATGCCTGGACCTCGCGCGTTTCCCGGGCGGCTTCGACTCCCGTTGCATGAGCGCCGCGCATTCACACGCGCAGTCGCCGGGTGAAGGCCTGCCCGAGCTCACGGAACGGTTGCGCCGCAAATCCCGCAAGGTGACTGCGCCCCGCCAGGCGATCCTCGCCATCCTCAGGCGTCATCCGCATCCCCTGAGCATTCGAGAAATATTCGGTGAGCTGGGCCGCGGGAACTGCGATCTCGCCACCGTCTATCGTTCGATGCATCTCCTCGAAAACATGGGAATCGTCAAGCGCTTCCATTTTGAACAAGGCGGCGCCCGGTTCGAGTTGCTGGATGAGGGCGACGACGGCCACCATCATCACTTGGTCTGCCGCAGTTGCGACGAGGTCGTCGAAATTGAAGATTGTTTTCCGTCGGAATTGGAAAAACGGATCGCCCGGCGCAACGGTTTCAAATCGGTGACCCACCGCCTGGAATTCTTCGGTCTGTGCCCCCGTTGCCAGTGAAATGTTTTCGGTGGGAACTGATGAAGCCTCGGATTGAGCGGGGGAAAACAGAAGGCCGTCCAAATGGGACGGCCTGCGACTGAGAATCCGGGTGGCTGAATCAGTCCTTTTTGGGCGCGGTGGCGGCGGCGAGATGGGCCGAGAGCCGCGATTTCTTGCGGTTGGCCTTGCTCTTATGGATCACACCGGTCTTCGCGGCCTTGTCGAAAGCGGAGCTGACCTTTTGGAAGGCGGCGGTGGCCTCGTCCTTCTTGCCGCTTTTCGCGGCATCTTCGTAAGCGCGTTCCAGGGATTTGAGGCGGGACTTGATGCTGCGATTGTGAAGGCGTTTGCGCTCATTGCTGCGCACGCGGCGCTCGGCGGACTTGGTATTCGGCATAAATCGTTAGTGAATCACTCAACCAAAGGAGCGCGCACGATAGCGAAACGACGCGGCTTGTCAACGGCGGGATTTTTGCTGATCTGGATGACGAGCATCGCGCGCGTGTCGCGCGTTCGCGAATTCATTTTACGAACTTCTGCGTTTTGAGCCAGTAGACAAGATCCCGCGACCAGGGATGCGGGTTGGTGAACGGGGCCTTGTCCGCAAGGCCGATGCCGTGCGCGCCTTTTTGATAAACGTGCAGATCGAACGCCACACCCGCCCGTTGCAGCGCCGAAGCGAATTCAAGTGAGTTCTCCACTTTCACCGCCGTGTCCTCCCATGTGTGCCAGACAAAACAGGGAGGCGTTGCCCGAGTCACCTGCTTCTCGTTTGAAAGTAACTCGACAAGCGCCTCATCCGGATGGTCGCCCAACAAATTCTTTTTCGATCCCGCATGGGTCAACGGACCCATCGTGATCACCGCATAACACAGAATCCCTATGTCCGGCCGGCTGCTCTGTTTCTCAATTTCGTCCGCGCTGTCAGCAACGCCGCTGTCAAAATGGGTCAGCGCCGTGCTGGCCAGATGTCCTCCCGCGGACGATCCCATGATCCCAACCCGGTGCGTGTCCAGTTTCCATTCCGCTGCCCGCGCGCGAACGAGTCGCAGCGCGCGCTGCGCGTCCTGCAACATGCGCGGATGCCGGTAGCCGTGGGATCCGAGACGATATTTGAGGACAAACGCCGCGATCCCCTGCTCGCGAAGGAAGAGGGCATAATCCGGTCCCTCGTGGGAAGCCAATCCGCCATAGCCGCCTCCCGGGCAGACCACGATGGCCGCGCCGGTCGCTTTTTCCGGATCCGGAAGATAGGGTGTCAGGCTCGGCTTGTCCTTGTCGTCGGATCCGAGCGCACCGGGCGCGCCGTCCGGCCAGAGGAGGAGGGGTGTCTGGGTTTGTCCGCTGATGGGAAAAGCGAGCAAGGCAATGAGGAGGAAAGCTTTCATGATAACAATGGCCGGTTTGATTTTTCGATCGGTTGAATTCTTAATGGACAGCCTTTTGCCAGAACCGCCGGCTCAGCGCAAGTTTCGCCCCGACGGGCCTCACAGGGACGGCGCGCGGCATTGACGCCGCTTGAAGGTGGATCGGGAGAACGCCTTGGATTTTTCAGGTGCTACAAGGTACGAATCGAAGCCCGGCATTGCGTGGTTCCGGAAGCGGCATCAATGCCGCGGTCCGCCTGGGGAGCGGGCTTCAAACACGTATGGGTCCGCTGACCGGGTTGGCCGCCGTTGCAAAAACAAAATAAAAATATCAGCACAAGGAAACATGGGAGTAGGATTCCAGCAGTGAACAGCGCCTCCACCTTTGAAGGGAAACCATGAACACCAGCATCCATCCTGAAGTTCGCATCGGTCACGTTCACCTGACTGTATCCGATCTCGATCGCGCATTGCGGTTTTATCGGGACGCCCTCGGATTCGAGATCACGCAGCGTTACGAGACGAGCGCGGTGTTTCTATCGGCGGGCGGATATCATCATCACATTGCCCTGAACACCTGGGCTGGAGAAGGCGCCCCTCCGGCCCCGGCAGGGCATACCGGCCTGTATCATCTCGCAATCCTTTATCCGAACCGTCAGGAACTCGCGCGAGCCTTCAAGCGTTTGATTGACCATGGCGTCCCCATCGAAGCTGGCTCGGATCATGGCGTCAGCGAAGCTTTATACCTTCGCGATCCGGACGGCAACGGCGTGGAACTCTACCGCGATCGCTGTCGTGAAGAATGGCCGCGTGTCAGCGGAGAACTTCAGATGACCACCGAACCGCTCGATCTCGACGGGTTGCTGGCGGAGTTGCACGGCTGAAGAAAGCCGCGATAGGAACAAATCTGGTCTGCGAATTGCGCGAACCACGCCGGCCCCTGACCTCATGAATGATCAATTGCATCTTTTAAACACAGCGCCGTCGATCCCGATCCCAGGGTTCACTTATCTTCCGGAATTCATCACCATCGCAGAAGAGGAAGCCCTGTTAAGGCATATCGAAGCCGGTGTTTGGAGTCACGAGTTTGCTCGCCGACGACAGCATTACGGCATGGATTACTCGAACGCGTCCTCGCATCCCGCCGTGCCATTGCCTGCATGGATTGACTCGATTGCCCGTCGGATCGTGGCGCAAGGATTTTTCGAAAAAATGCCTGTCCATGGGCTCGTCAACGAGTATGAGCCCGGACAAGGAATATCTGCTCACCGGGATTACAAGCCATTCGACCAGGTGGCGTCCCTCTCCCTGGCAAGTGGCTGCTTAATGGAGTTTGAAAAAATGGAAGCGTCGACGAAACACAAGCTCTGGCTCGAGCCACGCAGTCTCCTGGTACTGGTGGGAGAGGCTCGATACAAGTGGACCCACGCGATTCGCCCGCGATTAAATGATGTGGTCAATGGAATAAAAGTCCCCCGCCAACGCCGCCTTTCGTTGACCTTGCGGACAATAACCAATCGCGGCATTCCTGCCGCTTTGGAAACAACTTAGTGCTGAGCTTCGAGTTGCAGGCTGTGCCGGATGCGCACAGCAATAACGGCATCAGTTGGGCCTATTCCGGCGCGGTGGCGGCAGAGGACCGGCGAGGATTCGAAATTCGTTTTCGATTTCCTGCCAGCGCCTGGCCATCGAGGCGACTCGCCTCGTTTCGCTGGCGGCGAGATTGATCTGCTCGCTGCGGTCCCGGCTCAGGTCGTACAGCGCGTAGTCGTTTGTGTCCGGACGCTTCGAGACGAGCTTCCAGTCGCCGATCCGCAGGGCGCGGTTATTGTCGTGATGAAAGTAGAGATAGTCGCGCGGCACCGGCACGTCCTTTGCAAACGCTGCCGCCAGGCTGCGCCCCGGCAGCGGCGGCGCCGCGATGCCGTTCCACTTCGGCTCCGGTTTCGCGCCGGCGAGTTCGAGCACGGTGGGCACGATGTCGATGATATGACCGACGGCGTGGCGCAGTTCGCCCTTCGCCGCGATGCCTCGGGGCCATTGCACGATGAGCGGCGTGCTGATGCCGCCTTCGTGAACCCAGGACTTGTGAAGGCGAAACGGCGTGTTGCCCGCAGTCGACCAGCCGGGGCCCAGACAGAGGAAGCTGCCACCGGAACCCGGTTCCGCCCCCTTGTCATGCTTGTCGCCGCGATTGACGAACTCGGCGCTCGTGCCGTTATCAGAGGCGAACATCACGAGCGTGTTGTCTAGCGCGCCCATTGTTTTGAGTTGATCGAGGACACGGCCGATCTCGCGGTCCATGCGATCAATCATCGCGGCGTGTATGGCCATCTTGGTGGCCTGAAATCGGCGCTCCTCATCGTTCAACGCACTCCAGGGCAGAGCGCGCGCGACTTCGCCCGGACCGATCTGTTCCTTGAGATCCGCCTCCGTGAAATTCCAATGCGGCACCCTGTCCGGTTCGCGCTCGCTCAGTGTGCAGCTCACCAGGCCGAGTTTTAATTGCTTCTCGTAGCGCTGCCGGCGGATCACATCCCAGCCCGCCAGATATTTGTCGCGATACCGCGCGATGTCCTCTGGCGGCGCCTGCAACGGAAAGTGCGGCGCGGTGAACGCGAGGTAACCAAAAAACGGCTGCCCCGGAAATTGCGCCGCGTGATACTTCAGGCAGGAGATCAGGAAATCCGCGATTGCCACGGTCGTGTAGTAATTGCTCCCGCGCGCGACGGGCGGCAGCCGCACGTCATCGAGCCAGTGGTTGGTCGGATAAAAATTGTGGTCATGATCCTCCAACCGGTAGGAGCGGTCAAAACCGGCATCGGCCAGCGTGCGCGGCGCTCCATTCACATGCCACTTGCCGCTGTGATACGATCGGTACCCGAGCGGCTTGAGATACTGCGGCAGCAGCCGCGTCCATTCCGGCAGCCGTCCGCGGGGCGGATCCATTCGGATCTGTTGCGGATAATGTCCCGTGAGCAGCGCCGCCCGCGACGGCCAGCACCGCGCTGTATTGTAGAACTGCGTGAAGCGCACCCCGTTCGCCGCCAACCGATCCAGGTTGGGCGTGGCGATCTCTCCGCCATAGCAGCCCGCATCCGCAAACCCCATGTCATCGGCCAGGATAATGAGAATATTGGGACGTGGGGAGGTGTCGGCAGCCAGCACCGGACGAAGTGTCAATCCGATCAACAATAAGAAGCTGAGGCATTTCATCTTGAGATTTGCGATCGGAGCGCGACGTATAATTTGCGCTGTTTTTATTTGAACCACGGAGGCACGGAGACACTGAGGTGCGGGACGGTCGCTTTGTCTACTTTCTTCCTCAGTGCCTCAGTGCCTCTGTGGTTTATTTTGTTTTAATTTGAACCACAGAGGCACGGAGACACTGAGATAAGAGAGAAGTTGGAACGCGACGGCGCAGCGCGGTTGATTATTTCTTGAACAATTCGCCGCACACGACTCGTTTTACACCCTGCTTGAGAACTGGGACATTGAAATTGACGAGCAAGCCGAGCGGTTTCCGAGCGAGTTTCAGGTAGGTAAGTAACTGCGCTTGATGAATCGGGTGCAGTTCCGTGACCGTTTTGAGCTCCACGATCAGCGCGTTTTCAACAACGAAGTCCAGACGATACCCACAATCAAGCCGCACTTCCTTGTAAATCACCGCTAATGGCTTCTGCCGTTCGAAACGCAGGATGGCTCGTGACAACTCGAACGCCAAACACTCCTCATAAGCCGATTCGAGCAGCCCCGGCCCGAGCTCTCGATGAATCTCAATACAGAGACCGATGATCGTGCCTGTCAGCTCGTTCAGCTTTGTCCGCTGTGCCTCTGTGTCTTCGTGGTTCATTTTCGTATTTGAACCACAGAGGCACGGAGACACTGAGGTGCGGGACAGTCGCTTCGTCCACTTTCTTCCTCAGTGCCTCAGTGCCTCTGTGGTTTATTTTCGTTGTTCCCGCCAGAACGCAGTAGGGCCCGTGACAACAGCTCGTTCAGCTTTGTCCGCTGTGCCTCTGTGCCTTCGTGGTTCATTTTCGTATTTGAACCAGAGAGGCACGGAGACACTGAGGTGCGGGACGGTCGCTTCGTCTGCTTTCTTCCTCAGTGCCTCAGTGCCTCAGTGCCTCGGTGGTTTATTTTCGTTGTTCCCGCCGCGTTTCAATATCTCACTTCCTCAGCCTGCCGGCCCAGGCGATGAAATGTTTCATGTTCGAGCGGTCTTCGTGGCCGCCGTCGTGCTGGCGCCAGGCGAGTTCGCCGTCCAACAAGCCGGTGTTCACCGGCGGCATCTTCGCGGTGCGGTAATTTTCCTGCACGCCGATGTCTTTCGCACCGAGAAGACGAAAGACGGGGCCGGCAGCGACCGTTGCCATGTAGCTGCCCTGCTGGTCGAGCCAGTTGGCATCGCCGCGAGCCGGGATGCCGTAGCTGATGAAAGTCGGGCGCGGCGCACAGAGTGCGATCAATTCATGCGCGTCCACCGGCAGGTCCCTGGCATTCTTGCTGCCGAACTTGGACTCGGCCGCGCCGTATTTGAGGAAGTTACCCGCCATCCAATGGTATTCGCCGGAGCCGGTCAGGTTCTCGACAGCTTCGCCGAAATTTCTTCGGTGCAGTTTCGCGCCGCCTTCGCCCGAGGAGCCGACGAGCGCCACCGCAAAGCGCGACTCGAAAGCCAGCGTGACCAGCGCGGCCTTGCCGTAGCGTGAAACGCCTTCGATGCCGACCCGCTTCGCGTCCACCGTGGAATCGGTTTCGAGATAATCCAGTCCGCGCGCGGCGCCCCATGCCCAGGCGCGGAGCGAACCCCAATCATCCGGCTTGCGCGGCTGTCCTTTGTTGACGAGGCCGATGATCCCTTTGGTCAAGCCTGCGCCGTTGTCGGCCTGAATGCTGTTGGGATTGATCGTGGCATATCCCCAGCCGGCGGCGATGAGCATCTCGGTCGAGGAAGGGCCGGCATTCGTGCCGCCGCCGAACCCAGCGAATGCGCCGAAGCGGTTGGTGGGCGCGGGCTCGCCCGCGCGGCGCGGAAAACCGTTTCCGCCGAACCCCCCGCCAAACATCATCAGCACCGGCACCGGCCTCGTGGGGTTCGCCGGCGTGACGAGCGTCATCTGAATTTCCACCTTGATGGAGGGACACGCTTCGTTGTCCACATGCCCGGCCAGTTGCTTCGCTGCAACAGGCATGGTGCCGACCACGCGGTCGGCCGCCTGCGTCACGACTGTCCACGTCACCTTCGGAACATTTTTCGGCACGCGACCGAAGACTTCGCGTTCGAAGTCTTCCACGATTTCCGGTCGACGCACTTTCCACCATTCGCCGGCAGTGGTGACTTTCTCGCCGTTCCTCGTCACCAGTGGATCGGGCAGGTCGGGGAATGGATTGGCTTTGGCGGGATCGTAATTGGCCGCATTGGTGGCATTGGCATTGCCGCTCGGCCCCGGGCGCAGCCGCGTGATGCCCAACTGCTCCATCATGTTTTTGTGATCCTGCTGCGCGGTCCAGTTTAAAGGCTCGGGGGTTTGGGCGCGGAGCACCGGCGGGAGCGCCGTGGTGAGCGCCGCGAGGCAGGTGGAATGGAAGGCGCGCATCAAATGTTTCATAGCATGTGGCGATGGGGGACCGCCAAGAGATACGCCGATTTGGCCGTGCGGCAAGGACGGGTTGTTATTAAAAGTGGGTGCGCTGGCGCCGCGTGATCCGTTGTTTGGTGTCCACCCTTTAGGGTGTCCTCCCGCTGATAAGCAGGCTCCGAACACCCTAAAGGGTGGACACCGAGCAGTCATGCCGTGCACGGCTCGCGACCGCTGCCGTTGTTTGGTGTCCACCCTTTAGGGTGTTTTCCTCGGATAGGCAGGCTCGGAACACCCTGAAGGGTGGACACCGAGCAGTCATGCCATGCGCGGCTTGCGACCACTGCCCTTGTTTGGTGTCCACCCTTTAGGGTGTCTCTCCGCG
>JBEEGQ010000112.1:0-4811 GCA_041166945.1 Verrucomicrobiota bacterium | reverse complement strand
GGATCTCTGTTCCGACATGGGCGAAGGCTACATCATCGCCAACGCGGCCACCGTCACCCGTCTCATCCTTCAGGATGGCGCAGCGCACCTCGCACTCCGCGACCACATATGGACCGTGCTCACCGTCGACGGCAACATCTGCTCAGGAAAGCCGGCCGCAGGCCCGCCGTCCGCAGGAACGCCGTCCGCAGGACCCACCGACTTCAAGACGGCCATCCTTTACTTCGCCCGCACGCACACCGCGGGCCCACGGTTCTTCCGGCACGCACCGGACATCGAGCACGTCGAGGAAATCATGGCCGAATCCTTCCGGTACCACCGCGCGGGCGCCGAGGCCCGCGAATACATGTGCACCAAGCACACCGCCACCCTCTGGTCCGCCGTCCGCGAAGAATTCGGCAGGCAAGAGTGCCGTCCGCAGGACCAGGAACGCCGTCCGCAAGACCAGGCCTACAACCTGTGGCTCAGCCAGAGCGGCATCATCCGCACATTCCTTTCCTTGTTCCAGCAACACAGCCTCAAGATCGACAAGGCGGCAGCCGCCACGCTGCACGAGATCAATGGGAAACGTCCCATGCAACTCGTCCTTCAACGTGCCCAACGCGATGCCCTGCTCAATTGCATTGGCGAACGGTCCCCATGGAAAGTCTCCCCGGACCTGGCAACGGCCGTTGCCAAGGCGATTCAGGATTATCACGCCCAACGGGCCCCGTTGTATCCACTGCCCGAGATCCAGCGCCTTGGTTACCTCGATGAAGAGGATGAGATCGTTTGCCGCTCCAACCTTGCCGGCGGCACGCCCTCCAATCTCTTTAAGGCGGGCTCCTTATACAAAATTCGCACCCACACCGTCACCGTCCGGCGCGCTGGCAAGCGAGCTAACCTGGCTGGCGAAATGGAGGACATCGAATACACCGGTCAGGAACTCTGCATCCTGGTGTCCGACGCAACCGGCAGCGAATGGGCCTTCATGGAAAGCCGATTGCGCGACGACAAGATTTGGATCAAAGACCTCAATCGCAACGGCCGCGAGGCCTCACCGCCGTCCCCGGGACAGCGCTCCGAGAAAGCTGCGCGCAAAGAGACACTGGACGGCATCCCCGCCCTCGACTGCATCGACTTCACCCTGCAGGAGTTGGTGGAACATTTTATCGTCCCGGACGTCCCCGACGTTGCGGCCATGAACCCCGAAGCCTACCAACGAAACCTCGAGGCCCTCGCAGAAATCGAATCCCTGTGTCACTGAAGACCGCCCGCGCGACTGAACCGGGTAACATCGTTTTTTTGGGCGTGGCCGCGCTCGGGCGGGGCGCGAACGCAGCGAGAACTATATGCGCGCTGCGGCACAACTTGAATAATTCCCCATGCTGATCTGGAGTAGGCTTGCGACGCTCCGCCCAATTCGAGCAGTGAAAGGAGGATGCACCACCGGCTGTGCGCGGCGCAGGCAGTTGTCAGCCCGCTTTCTTCCATGCATCTGACCTCCAACGTCCCCTTGCGCAGTGACGGGGCGGAGAACGGAGTGGATGTTCCATGAGGCCGTGCCGCTGCCCTGGCCCGCCAGTTAGCAATCGACCTATGGCGGTGGCGCACCGGCCGGGCGGCCTTTACAGCCTTGGGCGGGCTAGCATGGAGTTTTTGATATCGCTGCCACGGCGCAGTTTTTGATGTCGTTTAGGGTGAGTTTTTCCTGGCTCGAAAGTAGCGCTGGGGCAGGAGGTTTTCCTTCGGAATGGTGTAAAATCCCTGAGGGGATCCAGGAACGGGTTCATAGTTGCCCCCAACTTCGCTGGCATATTCCAGTGTCCCGTCAAAGCTAAGTGTTACGTCTCCGTTGGGTTGACGGATGGCCGAAACGGACGGCGCCAATAGCAAGGGTAGGGAGCTGGGAACGATGGAGACAAACCGCCCGGGATCATTCGTTTCAGGAGTCGTGTAATAAATCTGCAATGCGCTTTCGTGATGCGGTATGTAGGCCTCTGTCCCATTGCCGGTATACTGCGGAAGAATTGTGGCGGTGAGCGTGATTGAACTGAATGCAAGATCGTTGGTAAATGTGCCGCCTTCCAGATCCGCAAAACCCCAGAAGCCATGCGAGTCGGAGAGGACCGGGCTTGCTCCCGAGAAATCCGGATTCCCTCCCTCCAGTCCTTCGAAACTGACTTGCACAGTTCCTGCACCGCTGAAACCGCCCCGTGTGGATTCCCACCATAAAAATCCGCCAAAGCCAGCGGCCCGCCCGGCCGGCACGTGAACCATGAACTTCTTTCCCGGCGGTGCGGAGACCGTAATCGAGAACTGGACGTTTGTGTCCCAATTCACAGAAACGTTCGGGAGCACAGAACCGCCGCCCGTTGCCTGTCTTTGATCGATGAGATAATCCAGGACGCTGCAAGGCATTTGCGGCCCCGGCAGGCCGAAGGGGCGATTGGGGTTGAAGAACGAATGGCCGATGCTCGAAACCTGGACCGGTCCCACCGCGACAGCCGGGGGCAATTCGCCAGCGGACTGGCTGACAGCAAACGCGCGCCCTGCTACAACAATCGTGCCGCTGCGCGCCGTGCCGGTGAAATTGGGCGCGACTTTATACCTCACCAGGCCACTGGAGCTGTTCGCGCTGAAAAGGATCGTCACCCAGTTGTTGCTGTTGGCCACACTCCATTGGCAACCAGAGATTGAGGTCACGGAGACGAAACCGGTTTCCGAGGCAGCACCATGCGCAGCGCTGGCGGGCGAGATCGCGTAGCTGCATGCCACGCCCTCCTGGTTCACGGTGAAAACCTGGCCCCCGACGTTGATACTCGCGCTGCGTGCGGCGCCCGCATTGGCAGCAACCGAATAATTGATGATGGCGCTGCCGGTGCCGTTGGTCGGCGACACGATTGTCAGCCACGATGCAGTGCTCGACGCCATCCACGCGCAACCGGCGGTTGCCGAAAGATTGATCGAACCCAAGTCCGCTCCCGTTCCGTGATCGTGGCCGATCACGGAGAGGGAGTAGACGCAGGCTCCGCCCATCCCCTGTTGCGAGATGGAAATCAACTGGCCTGCAATGACGATAAATCCACTGCGGAAGAGTGCCGCGGTATTGGGGGCCACAGCGTACCCGACCGTTCCACTGCCGGAGCCATTGGCACCTGAAGTAATCGTCAACCACGCATTGCTGTTAATTACCGTCCAGGTGCAGCCCGCGGAAGTTGCCACCGTGAGGGAGTTGCTCGCGGCGCCATAACCGTGAGTCCGGCTCGTCGGAGCCACGGCGAACGTGCAGGTGGCGGCCGGAGCAAATTGCACCTGATCCACCCAGCCACGGTCCTGCCCGGCAGCGAGGCTGCTGTTTTTAATGTAACGCCATTCAAGGAGCTGGCTCCCCGATGACAAGGAAACAGTCCGCAACTGCCAATCGGCTTCGCCGGAGATGCTCATCTGTTCTGAGCCATTCACGTAAAGCTTCAGATAATCATGATCGGCTTCAGAGGAGACCTTCCACCAGAACGTGAGCGTGCCGGGGCCCGTGACAACCGTATGGATCGAAGAGCTGCTGGCATCGTCAATGGCGCCGGTGCGCGCAGCGTCGGCGCCGTCGTGGGAGGTCGTGGTTTGGCCGGACCACGGCGCGGCACCCGACGTCGTCCAGACCAGTCCGCTCGCCTCCGTGTCCAGCGCCAGGCTCAGCGGCAATGCGGACGGAACCTCCAGGGTCGCTGGCGGGCTGAACGTTGTGCCTGCGCCGCCTGTGACCAGCACGCGATACACGCCGGCTTGCGACTCCTGCACGTTGACAAGCGTCAACGTTGCCGAGGTGGCTCCGCTGACGCCTGCCCCATTTGAGAGGCCAACGCCATTGAATTGCCATTGGTAGGTGAACGGCCCGGTGCCAGTCGCCGTTACGCTAAAATTCACTGTCGTTCCCACGCTGACCGTCTGGTTTGCCGGTGCCGTGACGATCGGGTCGCTCGAAGGGGTTCCCGATTGCGTGATCATAAAGGTTCGGCCTCCGATTTGAATGCCTCCGCTGCGTGCGAGGGCGGAAGCATTCGCCGTGACGATGTAGCGGATGTGCCCGGTGCCGGTGCCGTTCGTCGCTGAAGCGATGATGATCCACGTGCTGGGATTGATGACCGTCCAAGGGCAATCGAACGGAGCCACCACGGTCACGAAACCGGTTGACGATGCCGAACTGGTGGCGAGGGCGGCCTCCGCGAGGGAATAAACGCAGGGCGCCGGCGAGCCCTCCTGGTTTATTACAAAATTCTGGCCGCCAATATTAATGATGCCACTGCGGGGCTGCCCGCCTGGGTTGGCCGTCACGCTGTAGGAGACACTGCCATTTCCCGTGCCGGTGCTGCCGGAGAGAAATGACACCCACGAATTCGTATTTGCCGCGCTCCAACTGCAGTCGCTCCCCGTCACAACCGTTACCAATCCCGTTGATGAGCCGGCAGAATGCGAGCGGTCGGTGGGCGAGAGCGCGTATTCGCAAACTCCGTTGGTAACGACCGTGAACTGCACCTGATCGACCCAGCCTCGATCCATTCCGCCGGAACCGCTGGCGCTCTTGGAGTAGGTCCACTTCAATACCTGGCTTCCTGCCGGGATGCTGAAACTTTGCCGTTGCCATTCCACTTCCCCGGAGATGCGCGTCTGCTGCACGCCACTGATGAAGAACTTCAGGAAGTCGTTGTTCGACTCCGACGAGACTTTCCACCAGAACGAGATTGAACCCGGGCCGGTGACAGTAGTTTGAAGCGTGACTGCGGTGCCGTCCGCGGCAGCGCCCGATTGCGCAGCAGCGATGCCGTCATGGGAAA
>JBEEGQ010000111.1:0-23955 GCA_041166945.1 Verrucomicrobiota bacterium | reverse complement strand
TTGGTCGATGAGTTAGGCAATTTCGAAACCGCGGTGAAACGGACCCTGAAATTCGCCAATCTCTCCGAAGCCAACCTCGTGACCTACCAGGAACCGTTCAGTCTCTCCGACATGTTCGGCATCCTCGGAAAGTCCGACGCCAAGGCCGTCAAGGTGGACGTGGGCATCGATCTGCCCAAGGCGCTCCAGCCGGGGATGTATTATCTTGCGCCTTCGTTTTTCCACTGACCCCTTCGCGGCTCCAACCCGGGACCAGCTCAGCGGGTGTGTTCAAAAACGCGACGCCAGAGGGTTTCCGATCGTGCGGCGACAAAGAGCAGAACAGCGCGCGTCGATTTCTGGAAAAGCGCCTGTTGCAGCCACGCGGACCAGCGAAGCCTCCCGGCAAACCGGCGGTCACAGCAGGATGCGATTTCGTGCCGGGCTTCCGCCCACGCCAATTCTCCCCGGCTAAATCGGACGAGTGAGGGCGCGGCAAGGTCGGCCGATTCCAAGGCCATCGACATTCCATTGCCGGTGACTGGCGGAATCATCGTGAGGGCATCCCCGATGCAACACTCCTCATGGCTGCCCGCGTGGTGGGGACGTAGGGAAAGACCGGCGACGGAGCAAAAGGACGACTCATCCATCAATGCTCCCTCGAGGCGCCTGCGCAGGATGGATCCCTGAACACCACCGAGCCAATCCCGCCAGCGGATTCCCAGGTCGGGCACCGCTTTTCCGCTGCGGAACAAGCCGCAGATGTTCACTTCGCTGCCGGGCAAACGGCAGATCCCGACGTAGCCATCAGGCACGAAATGCATTTCCAGATCGGCATCCAGGGCGACCTGGGAGGCATGGACCTTCAGTCCAAACAACCGCCAGCCGTTCGCGGCCGGTTCGATCCGCCGGCCAGTGGCCCGGACTGTTCCTGGTCCGAAACCATCCACCCACCGGCAATCTGTGTTCAGTTTACCGCCGAGCCGCTGAAACTGGCGCGCGAGAAATTCATCGAGGACAAACCGTGAAATGCACAGCGCGGGTTGGGGAAGCGCGCGAAGGGCGAGCCTCGAATCTGCATTGTAAAAAGCCACGCGGGCGGCCGGGACGGCAGCCCCGCTTTCGCGAAGCGTTTTCAGCAGGCCGAGTCCGTCCAGCACGCGCTGGCCCTGCCCGCTGATGAACTCGCCGCAGACACGATGCCGCGGATAATTCGCCGCCTCCCGGATGATAACCGGCACGTCGCAGCGTCGGAGGGCGATGCCAAGGGTCAACCCGGCAAGTCCGCCGCCGACGATGGTGATCGCCTCAGCCATTTCTTCGGGCGATGAACGCGTGGCTGAAAAGGCCAGCCGGCCTTTCGATCACGCTCCACAGGTTTGTCGAAGGCCAGAGTGCCGTGAGTTCACGCCCCGCAAACCCGGCGCGCACACTGACCACAGCGTCATGGCGGGTAATCCCGTTGCATCCCACCACCCCGAGAAAGCGCGATCCCACCAGCGCCCTCCGCGATCGACGCGGCTCGCACGCGATGAAAAGATGGGTGCGTTCAGCGGCCAATCGAAGCAATGACCGAAGTGGATCGTCACGGAAATGGTGCAAAAACAGATTGGCAATCATCACGTCAGCGGGAAGCGACAGGATGTCCAGGCCCATGAAGACGTCCATTGCCATACAGTGGATGGACCATCCCAGCGCTTGGAATTCTTCGCGGGTCTCGTCGGAAACAAGATTCTGGCGGTCGATCAAGGTGACGTTCGCGGCCCAGCCCCATTGATGCCAGCGACGCGCCAGTTGCAGCAGTAACGAACCGTCGCCGCCACCCAGTTCGATCAGCGTGAACCGGCCGGGGGAAGCCGGATTGATTTTCAAGTGATCGCGAACGGCGCGTTCGAGAACGGTGGCGTGCCCGAGAATTCGATTGATGCGCCGCAGGTCCGCGCGCGAAGCGACCGCGCCCGCGTCGTCTGGCGGCAGTTGATCCAGCAGTTCCGGTTCGACAATGCGACGCATCATTCAATCCACCTTCAACAGCGCTCCGTGGCAACTGAAGCCTGCGCCGAAGGAGGACATCCACCACCAGCCGCCCGGCGCGTTATTGGCAAGCGCGCGTTCCAGCACGAAGAGGACAAAAGGGCTGCTGACATTTCCGATATCCCGCAAGACGCCGGCACTTTCGCATAAATCCGCTGGGTCAAGATCGAGCTCCTTTTGCAGCGCTGCCAGCACCTCCCGGCCGCCGGCGTGCAAAATCCAGCCGGTCACTTCGTGCCGTTTCAGCGAAGACTCCTTCAACATGCCAATCAGAAGTTTTTTGACATGCCCCGCGGCGATGGCAGGAACCTCGCGGTTTAGAATATTCCGCAGCATCCCCTCCCGTTGTTCGAATCGCAGGGCATCGCGATCCGTGGGACTCAAATATGTGGCGGCCGACTTCCATTCGATCCTGCGCTGGGCAGCGGACGGCGACGCGGACAACACCGCGGCACCGGCGCCGTCGGCGAATAGGCAGGCGCTGATTAGCACCCCGGGGTCGTCATCGAGATAAAAGGCCGCGCTACAAACCTCCACGCACACCGACAAAACGTGCCGCGCCCGTTTCGCCTCGAGCAGCGCGGCGGCGGCGCGCCAGTTTGGCAGCGCCGCTCCGCAACCTTGTCCCACCAAATCCAGGGCGAACACGTCGGGACGCAACCCGACGCGTTCGCTGACATAACTGGTCAACCCCGGGCACAGGTAGCCGGTGCAGGTGCTGATGATCACCGCGTCCATATCGGCCGGCGCAAGACCGGCCCGATGAAGCGCACGCTCGGCGGCTTGCGTGGCCAGGGCCGGTGCGTGCTTCACAAAACGCGCATGCAACGCGTCGGGTGTCAGGGTGAAAGCTTCCGCGAGATCGGACACCGACAGATGACGGGTGGCGGTGCCATTCGCACCGATCAACACTTTTCGCAACAGCGCGCGGGACCGCGAACTCAACACCGAAAACTGTGGCGCTTGTTGGAGGGCCGCCCAGCATTCGGCCTGGGTAAAACGCCGTGATGGCACCGCCGTCGCAAGGCCCGTCAAAAACATGGCGCAAGGTGATGCAGGGGGCGGGGGGAGGCGAGTGGGATTTTTTGCGGTGCCTACGATTTCGGAATGCGCGGCTCGGGCTTGTCAGTGGGTGGACTGGTCGTATTTTCCTTCGCGGCGGCCACCATGGCGTCCATGCCCTCCTTGATTTCGCCGACCTTTGGATGCACCTCCTTGATGAGGTCATGTTCGATCCGGGAGAATGTCTCGATTCGTTTCCCTTGTTTCGCCAACTGGTCGAGCAGCGAATTTTGTTTGGTCGAAATGCGGTGCATCCACAGGAAGCAGGCTGCCCAGCAGACCGTCCCGATGAGAGCCATCCAGAACATGAGATCGTTTCTGTTCATGCGACAATGTTTGCGGCAGCGACTCACCGGTGGCAAGCCGCCTTGCACGACAGGACTCAGCGGCGCCAGGGCGGCAGGAATCGAGCCCCAATTCACTTCACCTTGAAGCGGCACAAATGCCAGGGTCCGCAGTTGAGATGCGCCTCAACAAATTGCTCGTGGACCTCCGCGGGGGATGGCTTTATTCTTACAGATTGCCATGCCAAACGATTTGAGGAAATTCGTGAATGCGCTCGTTCACTTGCGTGCGTGGGGCCTTCCAGCGTTCCTGGCGGTGGCATGGATCTGGATGCCTGCAGCTGTCGCGGAGCCGGCCATCGAAAAAAAGGATCCCACGCATCATTGGGCGTTTCAGGCGCCCGTCCGGCCGCCCGTGCCGCGCGTCGAATCTGCAAGATTCAAAATTCAAAACCCCATCGATGCGTTTGTCGCGGCAAAGCTCCAGACAGCCCACCTCACTTTTTCACCGGAAGCCGACAAGGTGACATTGATTCGGCGTCTTTATCTGGATCTGGTCGGCCTGCCGCCCCCCATTGCGGATGTGGAAGCCTTTATGGCCGACCATTCCCGGGAGGCATGGACGAAAGTTGTGGAAAAACTGCTCGCGTCGCCGCATTACGGTGAGCGTTGGGGCAGGCACTGGCTTGATGCAGCGCGCTATGCGGATTCAGATGGCTACGAAAAGGACATGTCGCGCGAGATGTGGCCGTATCGCGACTATGTGGTGGGGGCATTCAATCGGGATTTGCCTTACGACCAATTTGTCATCGAACAGATCGCCGGCGATTTGCTCCCCGGAGCGTCCCAGGACCAGCGCGTCGCCACCGGTTTCCTGCGCAATTCCATGGTGAACATGGAAGGGGCGATCGACCCGGAACAATTCCGGATGGAATCGATGTTCGATCGAATGGATGCGCTGGGTAAAAGCGTGTTGGGCCTCACGATCCAATGCGCGCAGTGTCACACGCACAAATATGATCCGTTGCAGCAGGAGGAATATTATCGGCTGTTCGCCTTCCTGAACAGCGATCACGAGGCGCGCGCGGTCGTTCATACTCCGGAACAGCAGCTGGAGGTGGCCGACATTCGCCGCGAGATTCGCAGCGTGGAAGAGGAGCTGAAACAGGGCGCCCCGGATTGGGAACAGCGCATGGCCGCATGGGAACAATCCGTGAAAAACGATCCGCCGGAGTGGACGGTCCTGCCCGGGCTGGCCCAGGAGGGCGACAAATCACAGCGCTACGAGGAAATGCCCGACGGCTCGCTGCTGGCGTGCGGTTATGCGCCCACCAAGATGACCCAGTGGTTTCGCACCACCAACGATCTCAGCGGCATCACCGCCTTTCGCCTGGAATTGTTGAACGATCCGAGCCTTCCCTATGACGGCCCGGGTCGCGCATTCAACGGCACCTGCGCGCTTTCCGAATTCTACATCGAGGTCACGGATCTGAAGTCGCCCACGAACAAGACCAAGGTGAAGTGGGCCAGCGCCACCGCCGACGTCGAGCAGCCGGAGCGGAAACTCGAGGAAAATTTTGACGACAAGACGACGAATGCCCGCGTGACCGGGCCGATCCAGTTCGCCATCGATGGCAATGACAAAACAGCGTGGGGCATCAATGCCGGCCCCGCCCGCCGCAACCAGGAACGCAAGGCGGTTTTTGTCGCAGAAAAACCGGCTGGCTACGGCTCGAACACCTACTGGCGGATCGGCTTTAACCAGAATCATGGCGGCTGGAACAGTGATGATCACATGAACAACAACCTGGGCCGCTTTCGGCTCAGCGCCACCACCGCGAAAAGCCGCGTTCAGGCGGATCCACTTCCCAGAAAAGTCCGAGACATCATCGCCAACGTCCCCCTCGAAAAATGGACTCCGGCACAGACCGCGGCGGTGTTCAGCTATTGGCGCGGCACAGTCGCGGATTGGAAGGATGCGAATGCGCGGATCGAGAAACTTCGGGATGATTGGCCCGAGGCAGCCACCAGCCTGACCCTGCTGGCAGGAAGGCAACGAACGACCTCGATTCTGAAACGGGGCGACTGGCTGAATCCCACGACTTCGGTGACGCCCGGTGTTCCGGCATTTTTGCATCCCCTGCCAGCGAATGCCGACACTTCGCGGCTGACGCTTGCGAAGTGGCTCGTGGACAGGAAATCGCCGACCACCGCGCGGGTTTTTGTGAATCGGATTTGGCAGGCGTATTTTGGCAACGGCATTGTGAACACGCCCGAGGATTTTGGGATGCAAGCCGATGCGCCCAGCCATCCGGAATTGCTCGACTGGCTTGCGTGCGAGTTCATGGATGGCGGGGCCAGTCCGTCTGTGGCATCGAGGACCGCCGTTCCGCAGCCCTGGTCGGTCAAACACATCCATCGCCTCATCGTCACGAGCTCCACGTATCAGCAAAGCAGTCATGCGACACCGGAACTGCTGGCGCGGGATTCGGACAACCGGTTGCTGGCCCGCGGTCCGCGGTTTCGGGTCGAGGGCGAGATCGTGCGGGACATCACGCTGGCCGCCAGCGGGCTTTTGAACCTCAAGATGGGCGGACGTTCGGTGATGCCCACCGCGCCGGAATTCCTGTTCCAGCCGCCGGCGAGCTATGCGCCGTTTCCCTGGAAGAACGAGGAAGGTCCGGAAAAATACCGGCGCGCGCTGTATACATTCCGCCGACGTTCGACACCCTATCCGGCATTGCAGACGTTTGACGTGCCGAATGCGGACTCCTCCTGTGTGCGCCGGCAGCGGAGCAATTCCCCTTTGCAGGCGCTGGTGTCGTTGAATGAACCCATTTTTGTCGAATGCGCCCGCGCGCTGGCCCGAAGGACGCTCACCGAGGGGGGCGGCAGCGACGTCGAGCGTGTTAATTTTGTTTTCAAAAGCGTGCTCGCCCGCTCGCCTGACGCCCGCGAGCGAAAGGAATTGCTCGACCTGCTCGAAAAGGAAAAACATCGCATGGCAGAGGGCTGGTTGAATCCGAATGAAATTGCGTCCGGCAAGGCGGAGGTCCCTAAGGACCTTCCTGTGGGCGCCACCCCGACGTTGCTGGCGGCATACACCGTTGTCTCCCGCGTGGTGCTGAACCTCGACGAAGCCATCACCAAGGAATAGGACCAGCGTAGCGCCGATTGGCAATCGGCTGTATCGCGGAGTGGCACTCCGCAGAGGCGCCGAACTGGATCGTCTCGAGAAGAGTGACAAGTGGCGAGTGACGTGTGACCAGGGGGGAATGACGAATAACGAATGATGAATGGGCGCAGGTAGCGCCGATTGGCAATTCGTTGTTGAGTATGGAGTCCCGCCTTTAGGCGGCCCCCGACAGCTTGAACCCCATCGGCCACCAACCGGCTAAAGCCGGGACTCCGAACTCCAAGCCGGCGCTCCGCGCCGCAGCGTAGCGCCGATAGTGGGCCACGAAAGAACGCAAGGAATGCAAAGAGCGGCGGACGGAATTGCGTTTTTCCTATGTGTTCTTTGCGTTCCTTTGCGGCAATCGTCCCCGGACTTTACCTTGAAGCGGCATAAATGCCGCGCGCCGGCATGCCTCGCCGTGCTGTGTTAATTCGTTCCCCTGCCGGTTGCCAACCGGCGATACAGCCGACTGCCAGTCGGCGCTACGGGGCTGTCGGACCTGCGGCTTTGACGCTCGCGTCCACTTCGGCTTCGTAGGCGGCGAAGTTGGCTTGGAACAGGCCCGCCAGTTTGCGCGCGGCGGCATCGTAACTCGCTCCGTCCGGCCATGCCTCTCTCGGCTGTAAAATCCTCGCGGGCACCCGCGGACATTCCGTCACCATATCCAGGCCAAAAACTGGATCGCGCCGCGTGGGTGCCTTCGTCAGCGACCCATCGTAAATGGCATCCAGTATCGCACGCGTGTGAACGAGCGGGATCCGCTTGCCGATGCCCGGCGCGCCGCCCGTCCAGCCCGTGTTGACCAGCCAGGCGCGGGCCTGGTGGCGCTTCATTTTTCCCGCCAGCAACCCCGCGTATTTTGCGGGATGCCACACTAGGAATGGTCCGCCAAAACAGGGGGAAAAGGTGGCGGCGGGCTCCAGCACCCCCTGCTCGGTACCCGCGGTTTTCGCTGTGTAACCGCTGATAAAATGATACATCGCGTGCGCGGGAGTCAGCGAACTGACCGGCGGCAGCACTCCAAATGCGTCGCACGTGAGGAAGATGATGTCCGTCGGATGACCGGCCACGCACGGAATTTTTGCGCGGCGCATGAACTCGATGGGATAAGCCCCGCGAGTATTTTCGGTGATGCTCGTGTCGGCGAAATCGACGTGATGGTCATCCTCGAGGACGACGTTCTCGAGCACGGCACCGAAGCGCAGTGCCTGGAAAATGTCGGGCTCATTTTCGGGCGTGAGATATACGGCCTTTGCGTAACAGCCGCCTTCAATGTTAAAAACGCCGTCGTCGCTCCAGCCATGTTCGTCGTCGCCGATCAGGTCGCGTTTCGGATCCGCCGACAGCGTCGTTTTGCCCGTGCCGCTCAAGCCAAACAGCAAGGAGGAGCCGCCCGTGCGCGGATCGGCGGTGGCCGAACAGTGCATCGACAAGACGCCGTTTTTGGGCAGGAGATAATTCATCACGGTAAAGACGCCCTTTTTCATCTCACCGGCGTATTCGGTCCCGAGGATGACCAGTTCGCCGTCCTCGAGACTGAGGTCGATGGTGGTCTTGGATCCCATTCCGGCGGTCAGTCGATTGGCGGGGAATGCGCCGGCATTGTAGATCGTGAAGTCCGGGCGCCCGAAAGCCAGCAGCTCATCGCGTGTGGGCCGCATGAGCATGTTGTGCATGAAGAGGGCGTGATAGGGCCGCGAGCAGATGACGCGCACCTTGATTTGATGTTGGGGATCCCAGCCCGCGAAACCGTCGAAACAGTAGATCCGCTCGCGCGTGTTTAAATAATCACGCGCGCGTTCGCGATTGATGGCGAAGCTCGCCGGATCGAGCGGAATATTCACCGGTCCCCACCAGACATCCTTTTCGGAAGCGGGATGCCGCGCGACGCGCTTGTCGCGGGGGGAACGTCCTGTTTTGTCGCCGGAATAGGCAACCAACGCGCCGCTGTCGGCCAGGCGCGCCTCGCGTTCGAAATGAATCGCGTGTTCGTACAGGACGCTGGCCGCAAGGTTGCGGTGAACGGCGGAGACAGTGATGCCGTGATCCGAAAGACTGAATTTGTTCATGCACGTTTAAATCCGGCCGCTGCAAAACTGCTCCACAGCGGGGCGGCCTCCAAGTTTTGTTTTGCGTCGCGCGCGAAGGCCCGCTGCGCCCTCCGGCGAGGGCGCCAAAAATGATTCATTGCCAGACCGACGCGGGTTGAAGTTTCATTCCATGCGGTTCGCCCCGCTCGACGGGGCTGCTGATGTTGATTGACTATGGATCTGACACGAACGGCTTATGGAATCTGGAGCGGCGGACGCTTCATGCATTTTGGCGAAGAGCTCCCCGAGGAGCGGTTTATCGGGACGATCCAGCATGCCTGGCGCTCGGGCATCCGAACCTTCATGACCGCCGATGTTTACGGGAATGGCGCGGCGGACGAAATGCTCGGCCGCGCATTGGCAGGGCTTCCGCGCGATTCCTATTGTCTCGTCGGGGCGGTCGGGCACGATTTTTACTCCGGCAAACGGGATGGCTCGAAGGGTTTCCCGCGCTTCACGAGTTCGCAACTGCGCCCGCCCAATCAATTTGCCGATTACCTCCGGATGGCGACGGAAAAATCGCTCGCACGGTGCCGCGTGGATCGTTTTGACTGCCTGTTCCTGCACAATCCCGATTCCACCGGCTACACGAGCGATGCGGTCTGGACGGCGATGGACAAGCTGCGCGAGGGGAAACTCACCGAGCGGCTGGGCATCGCCCCGGGCCCGGCGAACGGTTTCACGCTGGATCTTTTGCTCTCCTTCGAGCGGTTTGGTTCGTTGCTGGATTGGGCGATGATCATTCTGAATCCCCTCGAGCCGTGGCCGGGAAGCCTTTGCCTTCCTGCGGCGCGCCAGTATGAAGTGAACCTCATGACGCGCGTAGTGGATTATGGCGGGTTGTTCCATGACGACGTGAAGCCGGGACACAAATTTGGAAATGGCGACCATCGAACATTTCGTCCTCCGGGCTGGGTCGAGGCCGGCAACGCGAAAATGGAGCCGATGCGCAAGGTGGCGGAGCGGCACGGGCTGACCATGCTGCAACTGGCGTGCCTCTGGAATCTTTCACAAGCCCCTGTCCGGAGCGTCATCCCGACCCTCATCCAGGAGGCGGGCGCTGATAGCAAAACCATCGAAAAGAAGGTCGATGAATTGGCATCGCTTCCCGAGATTCAATTGAACGAGGACGAGCGGGAGTTCCTGGCGCGCACGGGTGACAACCGGGGTTGCATGGAGCTGAAAGGAGCCAACCGGGCGCACACCGGCAATCCCGAGGCGGACCGCTGGAGCGTCAGTGCCGATCTCGAAGCCGTCGGGAAACGTTGGGGCATCGATCCGGGCAAGGACCTGGCCTGCACACATACCAAGGCGGCGTGAGACCGCATCTCATCGCTTGAACTACCGCTGTTCGTTTGAAAACATTCGCCGGACGGTGAACGACTGACCCAAGATTTCGTGCAAAAAATATTCATCACCGGCGCGGCCGGTTTCATCGGCAGCAGCCTGGCGGACCGGCTTCTCGGCGACGGCAAACAGGTGACGGGCTGGGACAATTTTTCCACGGGGCTGGATCGCTTCGTGGAAGGGGCATTAAAACATCCGAACTACAAGCTGGTTCGCGGTGACAACCTCGACCTCGATGCGCTGACCGCTGCGATGAAGGGCTGCGACACTGTATTTCATCTCGCGGCGAATGCCGATGTGCGATTCGGGCTCGAACATCCGCGAAAGGATCTGGATCAAAACACCATCGCCACCTTCAACGTTCTCGAGGCCATGCGCGCCAATGCGATCAAGACGATTGCCTTCGCCTCGACCGGCTCCGTTTATGGCGAGGCGGAAGTCATTCCCACTCCCGAAGATTATTCGTTCCCCATCCAGACCTCGCTGTATGCCGCGTCGAAGCTCGCGGGCGAGGGCCTTATTCACGCTTACTGCGAAGGGTACCGGTTCGAGGGATACATCTTCCGGTTCGTGTCAATACTGGGCGAGCGTTACACGCACGGGCATGTGTTCGATTTCTACCAGCAACTGATGGAGCATCCCGATCGTCTCAAGGTGCTGGGGGATGGCACAGCTCGAAAAAGTTATCTTTACGTTCAGGATTGCCTGGGGGCGATGCTCCATGTGATTCAGTCGGGCCTGGCGCTCAAGGCCAAACATCGCGTCGAGGTGTTCAACCTGGGCACACCGGAGTATGTCCGGGTGAATGACAGCATCGGGTTTATTTGCGCCGCGTTGGGATTGAAGCCGCGCCTGGAATACACCGGGGGCGATCGAGGTTGGATCGGGGATAACCCGTTTATTTTCCTGGAGACAAAAAAAATCCAAGGCACCGGTTGGAAGCCTGCCCTGACGATTCGCGACGGCATCGAGCGGACGCTGCAATGGTTGCAGGCCAATCGCTGGGTTTACGAGAAGCGTCAATGAATCTTCGAAACTCAACGATGGAGGGCAGCTCGACCTGGGACCGTCGAGCCTGAGCCATGGCCGAACCGCTGCGCATCACTGTTGCGGGCCTGTGGCACCTCGGCTGCGTCACAGCAGCTTGTTGCGCCCGGCATTTCCAGGTCACGGGCGTGGATTTCGATGAACCGCTCGTCGCGGGCCTTCAAGAGGGCAGGGCGCCGATCCTCGAACCGGGCTTGAACGATTTGATCGCGGCGGGCATCGCGGCGAAGCGATTGAGATTCACCACGGATCCGGCTGCCGCCTGTGCGACGGCCGACGTGTTGTGGGTTTGCTACGATACACCCGTCAACGACGACGACGAATCCGACGTGACGTTCGTGCTGCAACAAATAAGGCGGTGCCTGCCGCATCTGGCGGGGGGCGCGCTCGTGTTGGTTTCCTCGCAGCTCCCCGTCGGCACCGTACGGGGGCTTGAAGCGGAGTTTCCACAATTTGAGTTCGCCTGCTCGCCCGAGAATTTGCGGCTCGGCAAGGCGCTCGACGCCTTCGAGAAAGCCGAGCGCGTCATTGTCGGCGTCCGCCGGGACACGAAGAAGGCGTTGATCGAGCGGCTCTTTGCCCCGTTCACCGCGCGCGTGCAATTCATGGGCGTCGAGTCAGCGGAGATGTTAAAGCATGCGCTGAATTCATTTCTGGCCTTGAGCATCACGTTCATCAATGAGATCGCGCGCTTGTGTGAACAGGCGGGGGCCGACGCACGCGAGGTCGCCGCGGGCCTCAAGAGCGAACCGCGCATCGGCAACAAGGCCTACCTGGGACCGGGCGGACCGTTTGCGGGGGGGACACTCGCGCGCGACGTCGTGACTCTCACCCGGCTCGGGGCAGCGCGGGGTGAAAGTCTTTCACTCATTCCGGCCATCAAAGAGAGCAACGATTTGCATCGCGGCTGGGCTCTCGGAAAATTGCGGGCGCTCGGGGACTTGAAGGAGTCCACCGTGGCGGTGCTCGGCCTGACCTACACTCCGAACACCGACACCCTCCGGAGAAGCGCGGCGATCGAATTATGTCGCGCGCTGCTGACGGAGGGGGCTGACGTGAAGGCCTACGATCCGGTCATCCGTCAATTGCCCGCGGACTTGAGCAAGGTGCAGCTCATGACGGATTTGGCGAGCGCCCTGAACGGCGCTGATGCAGCGGTGGTGTGCACGGAATGGCCGGAGTTCCGCCAGGCGAACTGGCCGGGCTTGGTGCCTTCGATGCGGGGCGCCGTCATCATTGACCCCAACGGTTTCCTGTCGCAGCAATTGCAGAACGCGTGGGAAGCGACGCATGTGCGCGTCGGCGCGCCGGATTCCCACACTCGACCCTCATGAAGCTGAAAGGTCTCAACGCGGTGATCACCGGCGGAAGCCAGGGACTGGGAAAGGTGATCGCGAGCCATTTTTTGCGCGAAGGAGCGAACGTTGTGTTGTGCGCCCGCAATGGGCGGGACCTGGCGGCCACGTGTGATGAGCTGGCCGCGGGCGCCCCGCAACAAAAGGTCCTGGCAAAACAATGCGACGTCTCAAACGAGGAGCAGGTGAACGATCTCGTTGCCTTCGCGCTCACGGAACTGGGAGGGCTCGATGCGATCGTCCTCAATGCCGGCATTTATGGCCCGATGGGTCCCACCGAATCGGTGGATCTCCGCGAGTGGCGCCGGGCCATCGATGTCAACCTGTTCGGTGTGCTGCTGCCGTGTCGCGCGGTGATTCCGCATTTCAAGAAAGCGGGCCGTGGAAAGATTGTCATACTCAGCGGCGGCGGCGCCACCAACCCGCTGCCGAATATCAGTGCCTACGCCGCGAGCAAGGCGGCCGTGGTGCGCCTGATGGAAACGCTCGCCGAGGAGCTGAAACCTCATCACGTCGATGTCAATGCGATCGCCCCCGGCGCGCTGGCGACACGGCTCGTGGATGAGGTTCTGGCGGCCGGCGCGGATCGGGTCGGCGCGGCGTTTTTTGAAAAGAACCGGCAGTGGAAGGAAAAAGGCGCGACATCCCCCGATCTCGGGGCGGGCCTGGCAGTGTACCTGGCGGGGCCGGAAAGCGATGGGATTACCGGAAGACTCATCAGCGCGCAATGGGATCCATGGCGGACGTTGCACGATCGCCGCGAGGAACTGGCGAAGTCCGATATTTATTGCCTGCGCCGCATTGTTCCGGAGGATCGGGGGAAAAACTGGGGCGCCAGTTGATCGTCCGATGTTCCCGCCCACTTTCACCGTCCGCCTGATCCTGTTGCTGGCCACAGTGACGCTCCCGTCCTGTGCGCATCCGCGCCGATCCCCCGAGCCGGGGGCATCGCGGATGACCACCCTGACGCTGCGGTTGAAGCCGCACGAGGATTTGAAGGGTGCGCTGGAGCGGGTCGTTTTGGATCGGAAAATTGATGCCGCCTGCGTCCTGACGTGCGTCGCGAGCCTCGAGCGGGCGGCGCTTCGTTACGCGAACCAGTCCGAGGCCACCGTGCTGGAAGGGAAGTTCGAAATCACGTCGCTGGTGGGCACCATTTCCCGCAACGGGTCGCATCTTCATGCGCAACTGGCGGATGGCCAAGGCCGGAGCATGGGCGGGCATGTGCTCGAGGGATGCCGGATATATACGACCGCTGAAGTCGTCCTGGGAATATTGACGGACGTCTCATTCTGGCGCGAGCCGGACCCCGTGACCGGCTATCGGGAACTGGTCATCCGCCCGCGCGCGGCCCGGGTCATCGCGGCAGGCAATCAGCCGATGGAAAGTAAATGACTGCGCGGCCAGCCATCCTGATATTGGTGGAGAATTTGCCTGTCCCGCTGGACCGGCGCGTCTGGCAGGAGGCGTGTGCATTGCGGGATGCTGGATATGAGGTGGTGGTCATTTGCCCCCGGATGCGCGGCTTTACGGCGAAGGAAGAGGTGCTCGAGGGCATCCATATTTACCGGCATTGGATCAGCGAGGAGGCCGGCGGCTTTTTCGGGTTCCTGCGGGAATATGCATCGGCGTTGTGGGGCGAGATGCGGCTCGCGTGGAAGGTGCGGCGACGCCATCGGATCCGGGCTATCCACCTGTGCAATCCTCCCGATCTGCTTTTCCTGGTCGCGTGGCCATTCAAGGTGTTGTTCGGCATCAAGGTCATTTACGACGTGCACGATCCGTGGCCCGAGATGTTCGAGGCAAAATTCGGGCGGCGCGGCCTTTTTTATTGGGCGGTCCGATGCGCGGAACGATTGACCTATGCGTGTGCGGACGTGGTGCTCGCCACGAACGAATCGGTGCGGGCGATTGCCATGGGCCGCGGGGGCAAGGTCACCGGAGAGGTTTTCGTGGTGCGCACCGCCCCGAATGTCTTTGCGCAGGATTGCCAGGCGGACCCGGCGCTCAAGAAAAACCGGCGTTTCCTCGCCGGTTATATCGGGGTGATGGGAGATGTGGATGGCGTTCGCTATCTCATCGACGCCGCGGCGCATCTCATCCACAAGCGCGGGCGGCGCGATGTTCAATTTCTGTTGATGGGAACGGGGCCCGAATGGGAGAGGCTGAAAAAGCAGCGCGATCGGCTGGGCTTGCAGGAGTACATCGATTTGCCGGGACGTGTGACGAACGAATTCCTTTTTCGCGCGTTGCGAACGATGGATGTGGGTGTCTCTTCCGATCCGATCAATTCCTACAACAACCACTGCACGATGAACAAGGTGCTCGAATACATGGCGGTGGCGAAGGCACAGGTGATGTTCGATCTGAAGGAGGGCCGCGCTTCCGCCGGGGATGCCGCGCTTTATGTCGATGAAACGACTGCGGAAAAACTCGCCGATGGCATCCTGGAATTGCTCGAGGATCCCGTGACGCGGGAATCGATGGGGCGCCTGGGAGAGGAGCGCCTGCGCCTGCAATTAAACTGGGAACGTTCGGTGGAACAATTGCTGAAAGCCTACGAGGCCGCGTTGGGCAGCAGCGCCCGTTCATAGGCGTGGTGGATTCGGCAGTCACGTCCCAGCACTTCCGCGATCGGATCTACATCGCTCGCGCTGAACCCGAGATGCAGATGCCGGCGCCATCCTTCCGCGTGTTGGAACTGCCGGGACATCCTGCCGACAGCGAGCGACATTTCATCCATCGATTTTACGTAGGAATCCATCCCCTGGCTGGTGTCGAGCCATGTTTTTTGGCTCGCGTGCGCGCCCAACGCGGTCCGTTTGATGGAATGCACCGACGTGGTGTTCACGAACGCGCCGGGCACCACGCGTCGCCTCAACCCGTCCCGCAGTCCGTGCGGCATGGCATGATAGAGCGTCACGTCGCCTGCGACAGGCGCACGTGGCGGGCGCGTCGTAAAATTTGGCATGCTCCTCGAAAACGTGGCGGTGACCGCGAGCCGGCAGGTGGTGGTGTGGTCCTCCATGTAATCCTGCGGGGAATGCGTCAGGACTATCCGCGGCGCGACAGCCCGAATGACCGCGGCGAGGCGGCGGAGCGTGGGAAGATCGTAAAAAATCTCGAGGTCATCACAGAATCCCGGATGCCACCGGGCGCCGAGAATGCGCGCGGCAGCCTGCGCTTCTGCGCGACGAAGGCGTCGAAGCGCTGCGGCAGGATGGCGTGTGCTGCCGCAATTGCCGCTCGAAAGATTGAGGTAATGCACTGCCCAGCCGGCCTGGCGCAGCAGCAGGAGCGTGCCGGCCATGTAAAATTCGATGTCGTCCGGATGGGCCGCGATGGCGAGAACGGAGGGCGCCGGGCTTCGGCGCGGGCGCGGCGTTCCCCGGGTTGCGCCTTTCCGTTTCAATGGGGTTGCCGTTTGTGGGCGTGGCGATCGGCGGAACTGTCGGCGGCGAAAATCACCTCATGAGTCCTGAGGCCGTGGGCGAGGCTCGTCAGCGGCATTTCCTGTCCCTGGCTCAACGCATTGAAGAACGCCTCGAACTGCGTCTGGTAGGGGTGATCGGAAACGTCGCCGGAATCCAGTAGCTTCATCGAGAGCTCGCTCCACTTCGCCTTGTTCAACTGCCCGAGTTTGTTCGAATGAAACCGGTTGTCGAGCAGGCTGCCCTCGCTGCCGACGAGGTGAACGTGGAAATAATAGGGCTGCAGACAATCGATCACCGACGCGCATTTGCCCACACGCCCGTCCTTGAACCGCAGGATGGTGACGCTGCTCGTGGCGTATTCGTATTTGGCGAAATCCCGGTTCGTGGAGTGAGTGGCGTAGGAACTGACGGTTTCGACATCCTCGCCCATGCACAACAGGAGCGCATCGAGCGCGTGGCACCCCGCGGAGAGAAGGCTGCTGCCGCCCGCCTCGCGTTTGATGTTCCAACGATACTGGCCGTACCACGGCCCGATGCCATGATAATAATCCACCTCGCCGTAATGGATTCGTCCCAGCAATCCGCTGTCAATGACCGCTTTGATGGTCAGGAACTGGCTTGAGAACCGGCACTCGAAACAGACGCATACCTTCACCCCGGCGGCCACGACGGCTTCCTGAATGCGCTGGCAATCGTCCCATTTCAGCGCGAGCGGCTTTTCGATGATGAGATGCTTGCCGGCTTTCGCGGCGGCCACCGCGTGCCGCGCGTGATCCTGCGGATAACTGCATATCGACACGGCATGGATTGTTTTATCCGCCAGCATCGCGTCGAGGTCCGTGTAGGTTTTAATGGGCGATCCGTATTGCGCGCTGACGGCGGCCGCATCGAGGGGCCGGGACGAGCAAATCGCGGTGGTTTGCGCATGGGTCGAGGCGTTGATGGCCGGGATGTGGGCAGTGGCAACCCAGCCGTGACCGATGATGCCGACGTTGTAGCGTTTCATGCGCGCGTAGAGGGGCTGGCCGAAATGGCAATCGTTTCAACGCGTGAAGTAAAGCAAAACCGTAAGCCGGCGCGCGCCGCGGCTTTTGCGCGGTCCCCGGGGCCACCGGGTCATCCCGTCCGCTGAGTGCGCAATGGGATCCAGACGGACACCCGGGTTCCCGCGCCGGGTTTGCTGCGTATTTTGATCTCGCCACCGTGCAATTCGGCAAGGCGCTTCACGATCGCGAGGCCAAGTCCGGACCCCTGCTGTTCCCGATGAGCTCGATCGAACTGGGTGTAGGCGCTAACGCTGGCAATCTGTTCAGGGGTCATGCCGATGCCGCCGTCCTCGATCGAAATCTGGAATCGCGCGGCCTCCACCGCGCTTTTCAGCCGCACGAACTGGCCGGGAACGGAAAACTTGAAGGCGTTGCCCGCCAGTTCATCGACCAGGCGGGTGAAGAGATCGGGCGCCATCGCCACCGGCCGATCCTCCAGCTCAAATTCGAGGTCCGCGGCACGCAGCACCGCTGCGGCATGATGACGCGCGCGGGCCTCCAGGATGTTGCGCGGCTGGTCTGTCTGCTGGCTTCGCAATTCCGCAAGCTTCGCGGGATCGCTGGCAAACATCTCGAGCTGGCCGTAGAGAATAAAATTCTGGACCGTATGCTGGAGACGCTCGGCGGAGGTCAGGATGTTTTGTCCGAACTCCGTGATCTCCTGGGGCGTCAACGTCTGGGCCTCCGTGAGGAGCAGCTGGGCAAGGCCGAAGATGCCGTTGAGCGGCGTCACCATTTCATGCGGCAACGCCAGCGTCAGGCTCGCGCGGAGATCATCCAGCTTGCGCTCCGCATTCTGGCGCAGCACATCCCGCTGCCGGAGCCGCGCGTCGATGGCTCCGAACAGCTGTGAGGCGGTGAAAGGCTTCGGCAGATAATCATCCGCCCCCAGGTCCATTCCCTTCCGCATGGCGGCCGTGTCCCCCATTCCAGTCATCAGAATAAACGGAATGGTCGCCGTGACCGGCTCGCGACGAAGCGATTCGAGCGTCTGATAGCCATTCATCTGCTCCATGTTGACGTCGCACAACACCAGATCCGGCTGATGCTCGAGGGCCAGCGCGGCCCCCGTGCGGCCATCCCCCGCCTCGAGGGTGTCGAATCCCCGCCGCCGCAGGGCATTGGCGGTGCTTTGACGAAATAAATCTTCGTCATCGATGACGAGAATGCTGGCCATGGTGGGATGGTTTAAGCGTTTAAATGCACGCCCGCCAGGACGTTCCCGGCTTGTCGCCGCGAGGGCGGATGGTCCGGACGATCCAGAGCTATGAAACGGTCGGCGATGATTTTCATATCGATTGATCGGACTCCGGCTGACGCAGCGATTCGCTCACAGCATGGAGCAATTTCTCGCTGGTGAACGGTTTCAAAAGAAAGGTGCCGCCCAGTGAACGCGCGATCGCCTCGTTCTCGCCGAGACCACTGGTGGCGATCACCCGCAGTCCTGGTTTGAGACGTTGCAGGCCCCGGATCGTGGCGGGCCCGTCGAGGCAGGGCATCACCATGTCCGTTACCACCAAATCGATCCTGTCTTTTTGTTGGGAGAACACCGCGAGCGCCTCGATTCCATCCGAAGCGGTCAGAACCCGATAACCGTATTTGGTGAAAATGGCGGCCGTGATTTCCTGGAACACGCGTTCGTCATCGACGATGAGAATGGTTTCGCCGTGCCCATTGCCGATGGGGGCGGTGACCTCGAAGAGCGGGCCGGCGGCGTCGGCGCTGGCGGCGGGAAGATAAATTTCAAAACAGGCTCCATGCCCGGGCCGGCTCTCCACGTGCGCGAATCCTGCATGGCTTCGCACGATGCGGGCGACAGTGGAAAGGCCGAGGCCGGTTCCTTGGTCGTCGGGCTTGCTGGAAAAAAACGGGTCCCAGATGCGTTCGAGGTTTTCGGGGGCGATGCCAATTCCAGTGTCCGTGACGGTGAGGCGCACGTATCGACCGGGTTTGGCTTCAGGCTGAAGGGGGCTGTGCTTTTCCTCGAGCACAACATTGCGGAGCGCGATCGAGAGCAAACCGCCGTCCGGCATGGCATCCCGCGCGTTGACGCAGAGGTTCATGAGCACCTGATGCATCTGGGTCGCATCGGCGACGACCGTCCAGAGGTCCTTGGCGCAATCGGATTCCAATCGAATCAAGCGGGGAAAGGTGGACTGCGCAATTTTTGCGATCTCGGCAACGAGATGCTTGAGATTGACTACGCCGCGCTCGCCGTTGCGGCCGCGGGTAAAAGTCAAAATCTGGCGCGTCATATCGGCGCCGCGGAGAACGCTGAGGCGCAACATTTCGAGCAGACGCCGGTCGTGCTCATCCGTGAGGCTTTCCTGGAGCAGGTTCACGGACATCATGATGGGCGCCAGGACATTGTTGAGATCATGCGCGATGCCGCTGGCGAGCGACCCGATGCTTTCCAGGCGCTGGGCCCGCAGGAACTGCGTCTCAAGGCTCTTTTTGGCGGTAATGTCGGTGGCCATGACGAGGATGGCTTTGGGGCGGCCCTCGGCGTCGGGCACAAGCGTCCAGCGGCTTTCCACGAGGACTTCAGGGCCCGCCTTGGAGGCGTGCGTCAGTTCGCCAGTCCAGGATCCGGTTTCCATGACGCGCCGGATCGCCGCGAGGCAGGTCTCGTCCGGTTTCAGCAGTTCGATGGCGTTCCGGCCCACGGCCTCGGCGGCGGTCCATCCAAAAAGTCGTTCAGCGCCCTTGTTCCAATACAGGATTCGATGTTCGAGATCGCGAACCACAATCGCATCGTGCGCCTTGTCCAAAAGCTCGGCCTGCTCGCGGATCCGTTCCTCGGATTTTTTTCGCGCCGTGATGTCCGCTGCATAACCATGGACCACATGGCTGGCCATCACGGGATGAAACGACCAAGACAGCGTGCGCTCCAGGAGCGATGATTCCAGCCCGGACACGCCACGGTTTTGGGCGAGGCATTCGCTGATGATGGTCGAGGTCTGCAACGGCAGGATTTTGGACGGATGCGGCATCCCCAAGCTCCGCGCGAGTTCCATGGCGGCGTCGTTAAAATAGGTGAGCCGGCCGTCCTCGCCGAACTCGAAGACCGCGCCGGGATTCATGCGCGGAAACGCGGCGAGCTTTTGGATTTCGGACTCGGCTCGCTTGCGGTCGTTGATGTCGCGGGCGGTGGCGTGGAAAACATGGCGGGCGGGCTCGGAGGCGATGTTCCATTCGAGCCAGCGCCATTCGCCTGCGCGGGTGCGGCAGCGCCATTCGAAAACGGCGGGTCGCGTGCAACTCTGGAGTCTGGCGAGCCGGCCGGCCGCCGTCTCCCAGTCGTCCGGGTGGACGAAGTCCGCGAGGGATTTGCCCGGCAGCGTGCGGGCATCAAACCCGAGCGTGTGTTCCCAGGCCGGATTCACGCGATGGAGCGTGCCGTCGAACCCGGCGATGCAGAGCAGATCGACGGTCAATTCGAAGAACCGGTCCAGGTCGGCGAGTTCAGGGTTCATCGGGTCCATCGCGCATCATGCCGCCAGGGGAGTCCGATCGTCCGTCGCGCTCAATATATCGAGCACCTTCTCGAACTCAGTCGTCTTGTCGAAAAAATAATCGGCCCCGAGCTGCAGGCATTTTTGACGATACTGATCGTGGGCAAAGTTGGTCAGCATGATGACGGTCAGGGCCGGGTTCTCGCGCTTGACCGTTTCGAGGACGTACATGCCGCTGCCGCCGGGCATCGAGATGTCCAGGACGACGCAGGCGGGCCGGAGACGCCGGATTTCCTGGATGGCTTCGAAAGCGATGTCGGCATGGCCCACAACGCTGACGCCCGGCAGTTCCGAAATCATTTGCGCGAGCCGATCGCGGACAACGGCGGAGTCATCCACTATAAAAACGCTTTTTCTGGGGCGGGCTTTCATGTGTGACGGGGGTGATTCAATGAAGTAAATCAGTCTTCATCTGCTCCGAGCAATCGGGACAGATGCCATGGCTGAAGCGAACGTTGGCGTGACCGGAAATGTAACTCTCGACACGATGCCAGTAGTTGCCGTCGTCACGGATTTTTTTGCAGTAACAACAAATGGGGAGGAGACCCTGGAGGGTTTGGACCGAGGCCATCGCTTCCTCGAGTTCGCGGACGCGCGCGGCGAGGGCCTCCTGGAGTGTGACGATGCGAACGCCGGCCTGGACGCGGGCCCGCAACTCGGCGTGATCGAAGGGTTTGGTGACATAATCGTCCGCCCCGGATTGCAGCCCCTCGACGATGTCATTCTGGTTGGTGCGGGCGGTGAGCAGGATGATGTGAGCGGAGCGCAGTGTCGGATGGGCTCGTGCGCGCCGGCAGATTTCCACGCCATCCAGCCCCGGCATGAGCCAGTCGAGAATCCAGAGTGGGGGCGCGCCGGGTTCCTGCAGCGCCTGCCAGGCCTCGCCGCCATGGGTGGTGACCAACACCTCGTGGCCCCATTTGGTCAATGTGGCCTGAAGGAGGCGGCGGGAGATGGCGTCGTCTTCAGCGATCAATATTTTCATGCGGCTTTGTCCTTGAGAAACGCTTCGAGCGCGGGGCCCAGGAGGGCAATTTGATTTTCGAGAAAGGCCAGTTTCTCCGGGGCATGAACGAAATCTGACGCGCGTCCAAATGCCTCAAGATCGAGGGCCGCTTCGTAGGCGGCGCGGGCCCCGAAATTTCCAACGGCCCCCTTCAACGCGTGTGCGGCGCGTTCCAATGCGGGACCGTCCCTGCGTTCGATGGTGGCCCGCAGATCCGCAACCTGCCGCGGAGTGTCTTCAATGAACAGCGTCGTGACCTCCTTCAGCAGATCGCGATCGCCATCCATTCGCTGGAGAACTATCGCCGGATCAAAATCGAGCGGCGCCGGGTGCGCCGGCGGAGAAACGAGCAGGCGCTGGGGAGCGGCTCCCGTGGTGACGCTTTCAACCGCTTCAAACAACAGGCGTGGATCGATGGGTTTTGTGACGTATTGATCCATCCCCGCGGACAGGCATTTCTCCCGATCCCCCGCTAGGGCGTGAGCGGTCATCGCGATGATCGGTATCCTGGATTTGGGATTGTCGGCGCGCTGCCGAATTTCAACGGTCGCCTCGAGACCGCTGAGCTCCGGCATTTGCACATCCATGAGGATCAAATCAAAGGCTCCTTCCTCCCAGGCCTCGATGGCTTTGCGTCCATCGACGGCGACCACCACCGAGTGGCCCCATTTTTCGAGGAGGCGGACGGCCAGGCGCTGGTTCACCGCGTTGTCCTCGGCCAGAAGGACACGCAGAGGACGGCCGCTGCGCAGCACGGGCACGGCGTCGGTGGCGGCGCGACGGCGTGCCGCCCGATCGTTGCCCAGGGCGGTCATGACGGCATCGAGCAGCTCGGATTCGCGCACGGGTTTGGTGAGGTGCACCGGAATGCCGAGTGACCGGCAGCGCGCGGCGTCCTCGAGTTGCGAGGCGCTGGAAAGCATCATCACGATCCCGCCCACCAGTCCGGGGCGTTGAAGGACGTGATGAGCCAGTCCGAAACCACCCGGAGGGGGCAGGGTCGCATCCAGCAGCACCAACGGAAACGGAGCGCCGTCCTTGTAGGCCCGTTCCATTTCCGCAATGGCTTCCGTCGCGGTGCCGACCAGCACGGGCCGCATTTCCCAGCGTGTCAGCAATTCCTGGAGGATGAGGCGGTTGGTCGCGTTGTGATCGACTGCGAGCACCGGAAACTGGCGGAGATTGACGAACCGTGTCGTGCTGGTCCGTGAGATTTTCGAGCGAAGGAAACGGGCCGTGAAATGGAACCGGCTGCCTCGTCCCGTCTCGCTCTCGACCCAAATCCGGCCACCCATCAGCGCCACGAGCTGGCGGGAAATGGCAAGGCCGAGGCCGGTGCCGCCATGCGTGCGCGTTGTCGAACCGTCCGCCTGCGTGAACGACTCAAAAATGAGATCCAGTTTTTCCCGCGAAATGCCAATCCCCGTGTCGGCCACCGTGAGATGAAGCGTGACAGCCGCATCGTCTGCCGATTCCACCGCCACATGCACGACCACCTCGCCGGCACCCGTGAATTTGACCGCGTTGCCGACGAGGTTGACCACGATCTGGCGCAGCCGGCCCGCATCGCCCACCAGCATATCGGGGACGTCGGGCGGCAGATGGCAGGCCAGTTCGAGGCCCTTTTGATGCGCGCGCAACGCCAGCGTGAGAACCGATTCCTCCAGGGCTTCGCGAAGACTGAAATCGACGGGATCGAGCTGAAGCTTGCCTGCCTCGATTTTTGAAAAGTCCAGGATGTCATTGATCAACGCCAGCAGCGTGTCGGCCGAGTCCTTCACGGTGATCAACAGCCCGCGCTGTTCCGCCGTCAGTTCGGTGTCCAACGCCAGTTCCGTCATGCCAATGATGCCGTTCATCGGGGTGCGGATTTCATGGCTCATGTTGGCGAGAAACTGGCTCTTCGCCTGGCTGGCGGACTCCGCGGACTCACGGGCTTTTTGGAGTGCCTCGGCTTTTTGGCGCCGTTCGGTGATGTCGGTGCAGGCGCCGATGAATTTCGCGACGCCTCCCTTGTGGTCGTAGATGGGCCGGCCGCGATCGGACCAGTAGACATGGCTGCCGTCTTTGCGCTCCATGCGGTATTCGGAATGGAACGTCCGGCCGGAGCGGCAAGATTCATCGAGTTCCCGAAGGACACGAACGCGATCCTGATGATGAATGCTGTCGGCCCACGCGGCGAAGGTTCGGGGAAACTCGCCTTCCGCATATCCGAGCGCCTTGTCGATCTGCCCAAACCAGTCATAGCGGCCCTCGCTGCGATGCAACACATAAAGGACATCGCTGGCATTGAGAGCGATTTGGGCGTAGAGCTGCTCGGATTGCCACAGCGCCTCCTCCGCCTTGCGGCGCTCGGCGATCTGGCTTTGCAATTCGGCAGTGCGTTCCTCCACACGCTTTCCCAACCCGTCGTGCGCCGCCTGCAGCGCCGCATCGCGCTGGCCCAATTGCGCCAGCATGCCGTTGAAATCGTCCACCAACTGGCCCAGCTCATCGTCACCATGCTTTGGTGCGCGCGCCGAGAAATCCTTGTCGCCCACCGCCACGGCGCGGGCCGTCGCGGCCAGTTGGAGAATGG
>JBEEGQ010000110.1:0-17476 GCA_041166945.1 Verrucomicrobiota bacterium | reverse complement strand
AACCGAAATTCGATCCGCCCGCAAAAACGCACAGGCGCAATCCACCCAGTCCGCCGAACTCTCCCCCACCGGCAATCTTTCCACCAACCAAGTCCGCATCATCGCGCCCCGGCAACTTCCCGGCATCGTCGTCGACAGTGCGGACGCCCGCCAGGTGGGCGCGTGGAAGCACTCGGTCTTTTCCGGCCAATTCATCGGCGATGGCTATTTTCACGATGACAACAACGGGAAAGGCTCGAAGACCCTGACCTTCCAGCCTGAGCTCCCGCACCCGGGCCGCTACGAGGTACGCCTCGCCTATGTGGCCGCCCAAAATCGCGCCACCAACATCCCCGTGACAGTTTTCCATGCCGACGGGGAATCGGTCATCCACGTCAATCAGCAGGAAGCGCCTGCGATCGATTCACGATTCGTTTCGCTCGGGACCTTCCGTTTCGAGACCAACGGATTCGCCTCGGCGCTGATCGCCAATGACAACACACGCGGTTATGTCACCGTGGATGCCGTCCAGTTTCTCCCTGAAGACTCGCCGCCCGCCAGCCTTGGAAAACCCCTCTCCACGCCAGAAACGCGAACCTCAAAACCGCGGGCCGGTTCGGTTCCTGTAAAACCCGCCATCTCGTCGGACATCCGGCTCCTCGAAGACAAACTAAAAAAACTGAAATCCACAGGACCGCGGCGCCCGATGACCATGGGCGTCCAGGAAGCCGACCGCATTCAGGACATCCCCATCCATCTCCGCGGCAGCGTCCACAACCTCGGCGCGATCGTCCCTCGCGGATTTCTGACATTCGGCCAGCCTCAAGCCCAACCCCCCCTCCCCGCCCACGAGAGCGGCCGCCGCGAACTCGCCAATTGGATCGTCAGTCCGCTCAATCCGCTCACGGCCCGCGTTCATGTCAATCGCGTCTGGCTGTGGCTCCTGGGCCAGGGACTGGTCGCCACGCCTGATAATTTCGGAACGACCGGCGAAACGCCCTCCCATCCGGAATTGCTCGACTACCTCGCCGCGAAATTCATCGAACAGGGTTGGAGCAATAAAAAGTTGATCCGCGAGATCGTCCTCTCCAAAACCTATCAGCTCGGAGCTTTTCCAATCGCCCGTTCGAGCAGCGAAGCTGTCTCTCCGTCTCACCGGTCGGAATCGGACCTGCGAACGTCGCCGGATTTTGGCGATTCGGAAAACTGTCTGCTGACGCACGCCCCGCGCCGGCGTCTCACGGCCGAGGAACTTCGCGACGCAATTCTCAAGGTGAGCGGCCAGCTGAAATTGGACACTGCGGGACCCACATTTCCGCCGGGGTTAACCGCCGATTTTGGATTCAAATTCACTGAGCCGGTCCGGAGCGTCTACGTCCCCGTTTTCAGAAATGCGTTGCCCGAACTTTTCGAGACATTCGATTTCCCCCCACCCGGCATGGTCACGGGCCGTCGCAGCGCCAGCATCGTTCCAACACAGGCGCTGTTCCTTCTGAATCATCCCTGGGTCCGTGAACAAGCGCAGATCGCTGCCCGTCATGCGATTGATGATTCGCATGATGACACGACCCGTCTCGATCGAGCTTATCGCGCCGCGCTGGGCCGGCTGCCCTCCGATGCCGAGCGCTCTGTCGCCGTTCGTCACTTCAAGAAAGCAGCGCCATCCGCGCGCCTGGAAGCATGGACCGACCTGTTCCTCGCCTTGTTTGCGAGCGCCGACTTCCGTTATCTGGATTGACCGATGAACAACGAACTTGAACAACGTCTCGGGCGCATCGAAGCGCATCTGGCCCATGTCGAACGCCAAAACGACAGCCTCAACGAAGTCGTGATCGAACAGGGCAAACTGCTTCAGAAATTACAGACACAGGTGCGCCGGCTCTCGAACTCCGCTGAAACCGCTGAATTGGATCGCATCAAGTCCACGAATCCCAAGCCGCCGCATTACCAATAATTGCCCCGGCCCGCGCCGATGATATAATGCCTCTGCCCACATGACGTCTCCCCTTCTCATCCCGCGACGACACGCGCTCCGGCAGATGGCCTGCGGCTTTGGTTCGCTCGCCTTCGCAGGATTGTGCGGCCAGGGAGTATTCGCGGCGGCCGGCTCTCTCGCCCCGAAAGTGCCGCGGATTCGGCCCAGGGCGAAGCGGGTTATTTTCCTCTTCATGCAGGGCGGGCCAAGCCAGATCGACACGTTCGATTACAAACCGGCTCTCGAACGTTTCGATGGAGAGAAACGGCCCTTCGATGACGCCCGCACCATTGCCAACACCGGCAACCTTGGCACCGACCAGCGCGTGATGAAATCCCCGTGGAAATTCGCGCGACACGGCGCGAGCGGACGCTGGGTGAGCGAGTTGTTTCCCCACATCGGGCAACACGCCGATGACCTCTGTTTTGTGCATTCCATGCAGACCGAGGGCGTTGCTCACGGACCCGCCACGCTTTTCCTCCATTGCGGCTCGACTAACTTTGTCCGGCCCAGCATGGGGGCGTGGATTAATTATGGACTCGGCACCGAAAACGAAAACCTTCCAGGGTTTGTCACGATCGGCCCCGCGCTGGGCAACGGCGGAGCGCGCAATTGGGGAAATGCCTTTCTTCCACCTGTTTACCAAGGTACCCCCATCGGCGCCGCCGGCCAGCCGGTCAAGGAACAGGCGATTCGCAACGTGTCCAATCTCCGCATCCCCCCCGCTGCCCAGCGGCGGCAGCTCGACTTGCTCCAAACAATAAATGGAGAGCAGTCCAGACAACATCCCGGCGACGCCGAGCTCGATGCCGTGATTCAGTCGTACGAACTGGCCTGGCGGATGCAGCAAAATGCCCCGGGCGTTTTGGATCTCGCCCGGGAAAGCCGCGCGACCCTCGCCCTCTACGGCATCGGCCAGAAGGAGACCGACGATTTCGGACGCCAATGCCTCATGGCTCGACGGCTTTGCGAGGAAGGCGTGCGGTTCGTTCAGGTGACCTACGGCGACAACACCGCCAATCCGCGCTGGGACCAGCATTCCGATCTTCCCAAACACGCCATTCACGCGCGCGCCGTCGATCGGCCCATCGCAGGACTCCTTGCTGACCTCAAGGCCCGCGGATTGCTCGAGGACACTCTCATCTGGTGGGGAGGTGAATTTGGGCGCACGCCTTACGCTGAAAAAAATGGGACAGGCCGCGACCACAATCCCGGCGGATTCACCGTCTGGCTCGCCGGAGGAGGGGTGAAACCCGGCTTTGCATTTGGGGCCACCGACGAATTCGGCCATGCCGCCGTTCAGGACAAGGTCCACATGCACGATCTGCACGCCACAATTCTCCGCCTCCTCGGCCTCGATCATGAACAGCTGACCTACACCTTCGACGGACGCCCCTTTCGATTAACCGACGTAAGCGGACACGTGGTAAATCAGATCATCGCGTGAGCCCCAACAGAACACACCCTAAAGGGTGGACACCAAACAGGGAACGCCCCACAGCGCTTGGTGTCCACCCTTTAAGGTGTCGGGGCCCCCTCCCACCGGAATAGACCACACCCTGAAGGGTCAACACCGAACGAGACGAAGCTCATCCATCACATCATGCCAGGAACCTTCATGATCATCCCGTCCAATTCCTGCAACGGCCCGAGTGGTTTCACCTTTCGCTCATACCGATTCGTGTTCGGTTCGCCGGAGCGCAATTTATAAGCAACGGTATCGTCCTTCACGATGATCAATGCCTTAAAAGTCCAACCCGTGATGTGCGAATATTTCCGAAATCCGAACACGTCGAGCACCACGTTCCCGTAACGTTTGTTGTCCGAGAATTCCAGGTTCAGCTCATACGCGTGACAGCAGTCCTTCGACTCGATGCAATCGCGCACATCCGGCTGCAGATCCTTCAGCGTGATGGAATTGTTGGGGATGAACCGGTCTATCAAATCGAGGTAGGTCAAAATCTTGACGTTCGGCGTGGAAATCGGATCGAAACCCAGGGCTTTCAAGTCGGTGACCGTCGTCTTGTGCGGAACAATCTTGTCAAACGCGGCCTGTGCCTCATCGAAACTTTGCCATTGGGTGCGGGGCCGTTTGACTTCACGCGGCAGCAAGGACCGACATCCTGTGGTGGTGGTGACCAAGGCTAATAACATCAAGCACATGGTGAAATGTTTCATAAACTGGCTTTCCGATTTCCTTCCCTGATTTGAAAGAGCAAAACGTCGACCATCGTTGAATCGACACGCGCAATTTAGCACATGGCACGCCCCTTGACTAATCAGCTGCAACACCTGTCCTAATCCCGTCGCGCCACAGTTCCCCGGCGGTTATCCCACGCCCGCGCTCCGCTTCCATCCCCCTGCCCCGGCGCCCGGCGCGGATGATTTCAGGACACTTTTCGCCCGGCCACCGCAACGCCGACTGGCAGTCGGCTGTGTTGCCGGGCTAGGCCAAGCCTGATGTACGCCGCGTCAGCGGACACCGCCAGGAAGATCCTTCGGGTAACTGACGGCGCCCTTTGGCGTGACAACAATTCTGCCGCTGGCGATCAGGCGATCGACGATGTGGGCCGCTTCCGTCTCCGTGATCTTTTTGCCAAAATAGCCGTTCAAAAAATTGAGAAGTTTCGCTTTGGTCCTCGGGTGGGTTGCAGACGGCTTTTCCAGATGTTTCATCACCTTCATTGCGCGGTCGTCGAGCAAGGCGATCGCCACCTCGGATTTTAATTCCCGTTGCGGGACTGACACGACGGGTGCGGGAGGCGTGGCCGGAGTCCTGTTCGTGAGCGCCGCAAAATCATCGTGACGGCTCACCTGGATGTTTTTGCCGCGGAGATGCTCGATGAGGGAGTCGAAATCCTTGTCCTTCGACACAATATGAAAGCAGCCGGTGGGATCGGCAGCGACCGCCCGGCCGAGATGGTAAGTGAGGATGAAATCGAGCGCGTTCCTGCCGCCGGCCGCGAGGCGCACCAGGTTCACCGTGGGTGCGTGCTCGAAAAGTTTCACGACCAATGCCACATCGAGCTTTGCCTGCCGGGGGCCGATCAAGAGCGTGAAACTCGCCGCCGGACTGTCAAAGATTGTAAGGTCCACCAAATGGACATTTTCGAAATCGACAAAGACATGTCGTCGAGGAATGGATTTCAGCGGGAAATCCACAGGTGTCATATTCATGCGATGGGCCTGTTGGCGATCAACCGCCGGCGAAGACCGGGCGAAAATTCGCGGCCACAAGGATGCGGGCGACCTCCTCCCGGTTATCCCCTTGAATCTCGATCTGGCCGTCCTTCACGGTGCCACCGGCGCCGCACGCTTTTTGCATCGCACGCGCCAGCCGCTCCTTTTCCGGCAGACCGATGCCCGCGAAATTTTTCACAATTGTCACTGTCTTTCCACCACGGCCCGCCTTCACGCGAAGGACGTCCACGCGACCGCGACTTTTTTTTGCCGGGGTGGGCGCTTCCGCTGAATCGGAAATCGGCGTCGAATTTTCAGGGCCCGCCGGCAGTGCGTCGCTGGAGAGCGCTGCGAAAGGATTCTGACCGAAAGCTGGTCCGCCATCGGTGGGTATGCGTTTGGAAACGGCCATGGTTGGACCTCTGGAATTGGCTAAAAAATGGTGGCGCGCCAGCAGGTCGCGAAACCCGATGCGCGCCACGAGGCGGGCATCTGCGGCGCCGCAACCGTCCACCGATTGATACCGGCAAGTCTTCCTGGCCGCAAGTCCTGCGTCGTTGTGAGTGACGAGTGACCAGTGACGAATGGCGAATGACGAGCTTGGCCCGCGGGGCTGCGTGGCGATGGTTGTAGGGCTTTCCGGCGGAGGGCCGGTGTCGTAGCGTCGAGCATGTTGAAGTTGCTAAATGGAATAGGCCCCCGCCTGCGCAGGGTTGCCTGGGCGCTGATTTTCGGGGCGTGTTGCACCGAGGGAGTCGCGGCGGCGCCGCCCAAGACAAATCCCCCAACCATGGCCCAAGTGCTGGCGTCTTCGCGTGGCTCGGTTTGGCGGGGACTCGATCCGGACAACACCCTTTACCTGGATCTCGCCAGCGGCCGTGTGGTCATCGAACTGGCTCCCGCCTTCGCTCCCCGGCACGTTGCCAATGTGAAAGCGCTGGCGCGCGAACATTATTACGATGGCCTCGCGATCATTCGGGTGCAGGACAACTACGTCGTGCAATGGGCCGATCCCGACGCGGAAAAACCGGAGCGCGCCCGTAAAATCCAGCAGGCGAAAAGGAATCTCGATGCGGAATTCGATCGCGCGCTGGATACGAAAATTCCCTTTACCCGCCTGCCCGATGGCGATGTCTACGCGCCCGAGGTTGGATTTTCGGGAGGCTTTCCCGTCGCGCGCGATCGTCGCAGCGGCAGGATGTGGCTGCTTCACAATTATGGCATGGTCGGCGCCGGACGGGACAATTCACCGAACAGCGGCGGCGGAACGGAATTGTATGCGGTCATCGGGCACGCCCCGAGGCATCTGGACCGAAATGTCACCCTGTTCGGCCGTGTGTTGCAGGGGATGGAATTGCTGTCGGGATTGCCCCGGGGTCCAGGCCCGATGGGATTTTATGAGAAGGCCGAGCAACGGATTGCGATCCGTGCCATCCGGGTCGCGGCGGACGTTCCCATGGCCGAACGGACTGAACTGGAAGTTCTGCGCACAGAGGGCCTGTGTTTCGAGCAACTGATCGAGTCCAGGCGGAACCGGCCTGAGGAATGGTTTCAAAATCGCGCGGGCCACATTGAAACCGCGAATGTTCCCGTGCCGGTGCGGTTGAAGGGCGGCGCGGACATTCGCCCGAAATGAACGGCGGCATCCGTGCGTGGGCGTCCACGAACCCGGCAGCACAGCGGAGCGCGAAGTTTCCCGTGCGCCGCGAGCAGCCTCTTCACTAGGATGCCGCGATGTCGCGCTACTCACGCAACGACGACGCCGGGCACGAACTTCCAAAAGCGAAAGTGGATCGGGAATCGGTGCGGCAGGCGCTGGAGCTGTTCCGATACTTGCGTCCTTATCGCGGACGATTCAGCGCGGCGATGGTGTCGTTGTTCGCGGGGAGCCTGCTGAGCCTGGCATTTCCGTATCTGGCGGGGAGCATCGTCGACGCGGCGGTGCGGCACACCCAGGGTGGGGGAGGGATGCGCGGAGTGGATCGGACGGCGCTGTTGTTGATTGGGATCCTGGCCGTCCAGGCGGGTCTCGCCTATTTTCATTGGCTCTCATTTTCCGTCGTCGGCCAGCGCAGCCTGATGGATTTGCGCCGCGACACCTACGCGAGGTTGATCTCATTGCCGATGACATTTTTCGGCCAGCGCCGCGTGGGCGAACTGGCGAGCCGGCTTTCCGCTGACCTGATTCAGATCGAGGACACGCTCATCACCATTTTGCCGCAGTTTTTTCGACAGGTCACGATGCTGATCGGCGGCATTGCGCTCATCGCGGTCACTTCGCTCAAACTGACGAGCATCATTCTACTCAGCTTCCCGTTGTTGACGGTTGTGGCGGTTGTGTTTGGCCGGAAGACACGAAAAATTGCGCGCGAGGCGCAGGATCGGCTTGCGGACACCGCCACGATCGTGGAGGAAACGCTGCAGGGAATTGTCAACGTGAAGGCCTTTTCCAACGAAGGGTATGAACTCAACCGGTATCATGAAGGGCTGGGCAAGTTTCTTGTGGTGACGCTGCGGGGCGCCCGGTTGCGCGCGGCGTTTATCGCGTTCATTGTTTTTGCGCTGTTCGGTTCGATTGTGCTGGTGCTGTGGTCCGGCGCGCGCCTTTTGCAGGAGGGCGGAATCACGTTTGGCGATCTGACGCGTTTCATTCTCTACACGACATTCGTGGCCGGGGCGATGGGCCAGTTTGCCGAGCTTTACAGCCAGGTTCAAAAGTCGATCGGCGCCACCCAGCGCGTGCGCGAACTCCTTCGGGAAACAGGCGAGGTCGACGCGGTGTTGGGACCCCTGCCCCCTTCAACGCTCCCCCGTCTGCGAGGCGACGTGACGTTTGAAAAGGTTCATTTCAGTTATCCATCCCGACCCGGGGTCGAGGTGCTTCATGACATCCAGCTTTCCGCGGCGTCCGGCCAACGCATCGCGCTCGTCGGCCCCAGCGGCGCCGGAAAATCCACGTTGATCTCCCTGCTCCTGCGTTTGTACGAACCCTCGTCCGGCCGTGTATTGATCGATGGACGCGACGCGACGGATTATCGGCTCAGCGAATTGCGCGGCCAGATGTCGATGGTGCCCCAGGAGGTGCTGCTCTTTGGCGGCAGCATTGGCGAGAACATCGCCTATGGAAAGCCGGGCGCGTCGCGGGAAGAAATTGAGACGGCGGCGCGCCAGGCCAATGCGCATGATTTCATCCAATCGTTTCCGGAGGGGTATGAGACGCTCGTGGGCGATCGCGGCATCAAGCTCTCCGGTGGTCAACGCCAGCGTGTGGCGATCGCCCGCGCGCTCCTGAAGAACCCGGCGATCCTCATCCTGGACGAAGCCACCAGCTCGCTGGATTCGGAAAGCGAACGGCTCATCCAGGAGGCACTGGAGACGTTGATGCGCGGACGCACCTCATTCATCATCGCGCATCGGCTCGCGACCGTCCGGCACGCCGACCGAATCGTTGTCATCGCCGAAGGGCGGGTGGTCGAGTCAGGCACGCACGAGGATTTGCAGGCGATCGAAAACGGCGTTTACCGGCGGCTGGCTTCACTCCAGTTTCGAGAATGAATTTACAGCCGGGCATCGACGGAATTTTTCCGCCCGCGATGCCGTCCTGCAAGCGTCAAACGAAAATCCGGTGGTCGGGGCCGTTTCAATCGGGCGACTGGCGGCCGTTCAGAACCATCATTGGCGATGGCACGACGGTGGTCATTCGAGACGCGGTGACCTCCGCTTCGCAACGCTTCTACAGGTTGCGGATGGATCCCTAGCGAAAGGCTTGGTATCGTCGCCGCCATGAATTTTCTCGTCACCGGCGGCGCGGGCTTCATCGGCTCGCACGTTTGCGAACGGCTGCTGCACAGCGGACATGCCGTGTGGGTTTTTGATGATCTCAACGACTTCTACGATCCCAGCGTCAAGGACCGCAACATCGCCACGCTGCGGGGTTTGGGGAAGAATTTCACATTCGTTCGAGGAGACCTGACGGATCGGGCGGCGGTCGAGGCTCTGTTTGACGGGGCGAAATTTGACCAGGTGATCCACCTGGCGGCGCGCGCCGGCGTGCGGCCCAGCCTTCTCGAGCCCGCGCTCTATCAACGGGTCAATGTCGAGGGGACCGTGAATATCCTGGAGGCGGCCCGCCGGCGTGGTGTTAAAAAAATCACCATCGCCTCGTCGTCGTCGGTCTATGGGCTCAATTCGAAGGTGCCCTTCTCCGAGCAGGATCCGATTTTCTCTGCGATATCCCCCTATGCGGCGAGCAAGCTGGCATGCGAAGCCCTCGGGCATGTTTATCATCATGTCCACGGCTTCGACATTGCGATGCTCCGCTTTTTCACGGTGTATGGCCCCCGCCAGCGGCCCGACCTGGCGATATTCAAATTTGCCCAGCTGATCACGGCGGGAAAACCCATCCCCGTTTTCGGCGATGGTTCCACCGCCCGCGATTACACCTACATCACCGACACCGTCGATGGCGTCATCGCCTGCACCAGCCGCCAATTCGGTTTTGAAATATTTAACCTCGGCGAATCCCAGACGGTGACGCTGCATCAGCTCATCGCGTTGCTCGAAAAGGCGCTTGGCAAAAAGGCGATAATCGATCGGCAACCGATGCAACCCGGCGACGTCCCGATCACGTTCGCCGATATCACGAAGGCGGCGGACAAGCTGGGTTACCATCCCAAGGTGAAGATCGAGGAGGGCATCCCGAAATTCGTCGAGTGGTTTCTGGCGAGGGGATGAAACGGGGAACCTTGCCACCCCCGTGAAATCATTTTCTGAAACGCTGCTGCGGGACCTGATCGCGCTTCCCAGCGTGAACCCTTCCCTGCTGGCACCCGGCGATCCGCGCGGGGGCGAACGGCGCGTCGCGGAGTTCCTCGCCTCGGTCACGGCGCGCGCCGGCCTGGACGTCGATTTGCAGGAGGTGTTTCCCGGTCGCGCCAACGTCGTCGCGACGCTGCGTCCGTCGGGCCGGGTGCGCCGCCGGATTCTGCTCGCACCGCACATGGACACGGTGGGCGTGGCGCACGACCGCCATTTCACCCCCATCACGCGCAATGGCCGCGTGCATGGCCGCGGGGCGTGCGACACGAAAGGGAGCGTGGCGGTCATGGTTGCGGCACTGGTCGCGCTCGCCAATTCGGGAGCGCGGCCTGCCGGGACCGAAGTTGTTTTTTGCGCGCTGGTGGATGAGGAGGTGGGCCAGGGTGGATCCCGATTCCTCGCGCGACGCGGATTCAAGGCCAGCCTGGCCATCGTCGGGGAACCCACCGGTTGCCGGGTGATCACCGCGCACAAGGGCGACCTTTGGCTGAAATTCGAGACGCGTGGGAAGGCCGCCCATGGCGCCACGCCCCGCCTCGGGCGCAACGCCGTTCATGCCATGGCCCGCATTGTCGATCTTTTGGAAACGACCTACGCGAGGCGATTGCGAAAAACCCGGCACCCGCTCCTCGGCCATGCGACCGTGAATGTCGGCGCCATCGCGGGCGGCAAACAGCCGAACATCGTGCCCGACGCTTGTTGGATCCAGGTGGATCGCCGCACCATTCCCGGAGAAAACGATGCCGCGGTGAAACGCGATATTCTTCAGTTCCTTCGTAAGAACGGCCTGGTCGCATCCTTGGGCGACAGCAAAGCCGAGGCGCCGGCGCCCCCGATGGAAACCGACGCCCGCCTGCCCCTCGTTCAACAATTTCTCCATGTCTCCGGACAGCGGCATCCGCTCGGTGTAGATTTTTTCACGGACGCCGGCGTCCTGTCCGCGGCCGGAATTCCGTCGGTGGTTTTTGGTCCGGGCGACATCGCGCAGGCGCACACAACCGACGAATGGGTGGCGGTGAGCCAACTCGATCGCGCCACGAGGTTGCTCGGAAAATTCCTGAAATCGCTCGATTAACATGACGATGCCACATTTTGCCGGCGGATGGGCTGCCGATGGATTACGAGATGAAACCTGACAAGGCGATCTCCGGTTCGCCCGCCGTGCCCGGCTTGCCAGCCACTTCGCGGACGGATCGAGGGACATTTTTTCGTCAGAGCGGCTGGATGGCGGCGGCGGCGATGATCGGCGGCGTGTTCAACATGGCGTCGAATTTCGTCGCGCAACGAATGCCGGAGGCGGGGCAGTTCAACATTTTTGACACGGCGCTGTCGGCTCTGGGCATCCTGGCGATTCCCGCCCTGGGAATGCAGACGGCCTTCGCCACCCAGGCCGCTGGCACCGACAGCGAGGAACGCCAGCGCGAGCTGGCAGCCACGATGCGTTGGGCGGGCGTCATCTTGGGCGCCGTCTGGATGGGGCTCGGCGTCTTTTGGTGGTTTCGACAGACCGAGATCATCGCCGCCTACAAGCTCTCCAATCCGGCGATGCTCTGGATTTTGCTCGTCATCGTCCTCGCCACGCTCTGGACTTCGGTTCTCTTTGGAACATTGCAGGGCCGCCAGGATTTTTTGACGCTCGGCTGGGTGACTCTGCTAAATGGCGTTGGCCGGTTTGCCGTGTTGTTTGTGATCGTGCGCGGCATGGGCGGCGGCGCCCTCGGCGGTTTGTTGGGTGTCCTTGCTGGCACCATCCTGGTGCTCGGCATTGTCGCGTGGAGAACCGGGCCGTTGTTGACCAGGCCGGGAGGAACATTTCATTGGCGCCCCTGGTTGCAGCGCCTGATCCCGGTCACCGTCGGCCTTGGGGCGCTCACCTTCATCATGCAGGCCGACGCCCTTGTCGTGCGGGAAAAACTTCAGCCGTTCCTCAGCGGTGACGAAATCGATGGCTACAGCGCCGTTCGGAAAATCGCCCAGGCGCTTGTGTTTGTGATCGGGGCCATCACAGCTGTCATGTTTTCAAAAGTGGCGCGCAGTTTTCAGCGCGCCGAAAAAACCGATGTGCTGAAGCTCACCCTGTGGCTGACGGCAGGAATCGGCATGGTCGGTGCCGTGCTGGCGACGGCCTTCCCGGATCTGCCCCTGCGAATCCTCTCGCCGGGCCGGCTGATCGCCAGCAAGGCGTTGGTGCCGATGTATTGCTGGGCGCTGGTCCCCGTGGCCCTGTCGAATGTGATCATCTGGAGCCTCCTGGCGCGCGAGAGTTATCGCATCGTTCCGTGGCTCGCCGCGCTCGCGATGGGATATCGCATCGCCCTGTATTCGTTCCACGATGGGTTGTTCAATGTCATCGGTGTCGTCGGCGCGTTCGGAATCCTCCTCCTGGGAGTCTGTCTGATATTCCTATGGCTGGACAATCGGTCCTGCAGCACCAAGCGGACTGCGTGCGCCTGAGGAGACGCTCAACCGCCCTCTCAGCCGCCGCTTCCCGGCAGCTTCGTTTCCCCGGTGTCGCTGGCTCCCACATCGAGCGGCGGAGGCGCTTTCAGCTTCCGATAAACCCACGCTTCGAACGGCCTCAAGGGCTTCCACCATTTGTAAAATGGTGAATGAATCAGCCGGAGGCGCACCACCGACAGAAACATCGCCAACGAACTGCGCGCGAGTGTCTGGGTGACCTTGGAGCCCGCGATGTCGGTCCATTCTATCGGCACCTCCAAGGTCCGGTATCCCGCGCATTTCAGGGCATACAACAGGTTCACATCGAACGAGAGGTCGGAGATGAGCAAATCGCCGTGGATTTTTTCCACTGCGGCGCGGCGCATCACCTTGCCCGGGCATTGGGTGTCCGCGAAATTCATCCAGAAAAGACATTGAACGATGAAATGGAAACAGCGGCTGACGAATCGGCGCATCGTCGTCTGGCTTTGATGCAACACGGCCCCGGGCAGCCAGCGCGACCCGATGACACAATCGATGTCGTCCCCTACCAACTTCATCAGGTCGTGAAAAGTTTTCGGCGAAGTTGCCCCATCGGCGTCCACGTAACCCATCAGCTCAGCCTGCGTGTCCGGCTCTGTGGCGAGACGCAATCCCTGGATGAGCGCGCCGCCCTTTCCGATGGGAGCTGGAAAATTGAGCGCCGAGATGGATGGGAAATCGCGCTGGACCTTTTGGACGACGCCGAGTGTGTTGTCGCGACAACCATTGAGAACGACCACCAGTTGAAAGCGGCCGGGATGGTTATCCCGAAAATAAGAGGCAAAATCGCGCAGGACCGGTTCAATGCGTTTCTCTTCATTATACGCCGGGATCAGCAGTAACAGGCTGGGAGCCGTTTGAGTCACGCGTTGTGCTTAACAGAGCCGCGGGGTGGTTGCCAACCGCCGAGTGCCGGCGCGGCCCACCTACGGAAGGGGATGAGGACTGAATTTTTTTTGCTGTTCCTTGTCGATCCGCTTCAATTCCTGTCGGAGCGTGTGAAGCGTGCTGGTGTTGGCGGAGATCAACATCACCATGCATGCCAGAAGCACCAGGATGACGAGGACACTCGATCCATTCTGCCGCCGGAGTGGCCGGCCGAAACTTTCCAGGCGGGAAATGGTTTTCATGATTTTCTTTCGGCAACGATGGCAGCTTGAAAACCAAACAGGGGGCGGCGACGCGCTGTTTTTTGCCGGCCTTTGAGCTCGATGTCCCAATGCCATGACGTCACGTGGTGGCGCGATGCGGAGCGCATTGCGGACGCGGCAACGGCTGGAAGCAGCACGACCCAGTTGGTGTGCGGCAACGCGCGCCGATAAATGGCGTCATCCCGAAATGCGTAGGCAATCTCTCCCGCGTCGTGCGGCAGACGCAGCAACGAGGCCGCACCTTCATTGGCCAGGACGGGCGCGGCGGTGGCCGTTCGCAAATCCCTCCGCCAGGTTTCGCCGGCATTCAACGCCTGCGCGATGTCCCCGGCGTTTCGAGCCAGGTCCCGGGAATGTTCGGTGGCGCGATAAAAAGCAAGAAACGCCATTCCGAGGATCAATGCCAGCATCCCCATGTAAACGAGGCAATCAATCAACGCCATCCCTCGTCGAACCGCGAAGGTGTTCGATCGAGATTTGCGGGCGGTGGGGAAAAGTTTCATCGCATCACCGCCTCCCGGACGACAACTCCGCCGGCCCAGGCCCTCTTAGGAATCCATTCGAGCCGGGCCTTTTGCCCTTCGAGAGTGAGTTGGAATATGCCCGGAGGCAGATTGGACGCGGCGGGAACGCGCACCGGATAAGGCTGGCGACCCGGTTGAAACGCATGCCACTCGCCCGCGGCGAGAATTTCCATTTCGCCATCGACAATTTCCATCGCGACCGCTTTGAAATAAGCGCCCCGGCACAGATGTGTTTCCTGCAAAAACATGAATGCGAGAGGGAGCATCACGGTGACGAGGATGGCGAGGGCGACGACGGCCTCGGCGAGCAAGGTTCCACGCCGCGCGCGCCCGGGATGGCGGGATTTTAAATTCACACCGGTGCCTCCTCGAGAATGGCAATCAACAGGGTGAACAAACCGAGGGCAACCAGGCCGACCATGACGCCATTCAGAATCACAAAGCCGGTGGTGATGAGTTGGGATGCGGCCTGTTGCTGTTGAAACGCCTTTGCGGCGAGCGCCTCGTGCCATCCGGCCAACGCGGCGGCGAAGCCCCGGCCGGGCGCGGCCGCATTGCGGAGGCGCCAGGAGAACTCGTTGGAGTTTCCGAAAACTCCCACGGCATCGGTGAGCTTCACGCCCCGCTCCAGCTCGAGCGCGGCCTGTTCCGCCCGGACGCGAAATTGTAAATTCACTGCGCATCCTGCGGCCAGGCGCAATGCCTTGGCTTCGGGCACGCCCGCATCGAGGAGCAATGCCAGCATGCTGGAAAAATTGCGCTGCATCCGTTGGCGCCGCCACGGCAGCGAAAAATCAAAGCGATCGGGCAGGCTCGACCCCCACCTTCTCAAGAAGGAGCCCAACGTCTCGCCGAACATGAGCACCACCCATGCGCCCGCGATGCACCACGCCAGCACGGCGCTCGCCTCGAACAGCACGGGCGACCACCCCGCCCCGCCCGGCAACATCTCCTCGGCAAGCATGTTGAGCTTTGGAAAAATCCAGATCGCCAGGAATGCCAGGACTAGCGGGCCGATGGGCGACACAAACAAAAAGACGACCATACTGTTTGTGATCGTTTGGGTCGCGCCGCCCGCCGTGCCCTGGCTGGCTCCCGCGACCGGCAGCACGCGGCCCAGGTCACCCAGCTCCTCCCCGACGCGAATGATGGCGGACACCGACGGCGGAACGAGCTTCGGAACGGTTTCGAGCGCGCTGCTGAGGCGTTGACCACTTTGAACGGCGCGGGAGAGCACCGCAAAATCGTCACCGAACTCGGAGAAATTGCTGCTGGCGAGCGAGAGGATCGTTTGCTCGGGGGTGCGCCCCTGCTGAAGGCCGAGTTGCAGCAGATCGATAAAACAACGGGCCCGTTCCTGGCGGCGGAGGACCTGGCTGAGGTCATGCCAGACCACCCAGAGAATCGCGAAGGGACCCAGGGCGATGAGCAGGATGATCAACGCTCCCAGGAGCCGGACAATCCATTCTTCCGAATTCATGGGTTCAATGCGTTCATCCCGCGTCGAAATCAAAGGCCATCATCCGCATCAACGACGCAAACAACCGGGCGATTGGGAGAACTTGCGCCAGGACCAGAAATCCCAGGGCGAGCACGCTCACCGGCAAGGCGGCATAGAGCATCATGTCGATGCGATGCCGGGCCCGCTCGAAATAAAAAGCGGCTGCCTGGCGAAAACCGCCTGCCCAATCTTCGCCGGTGCCCGTGACGAGCCAGACAAAAAGAGGCGGGATCAGTTTTCCGCCGGTTGTGATCTCGGAGAACTTCCGGTATCCGGCAGCCGAGCGGGCGCGCCATTGAGCCAGCTCGTGTCCGGCGGGTCCGGCCCCTTCGAGTTGCTGAAGCAGCAGAAGGGCCTGGTCGAATGTGCAGCCTTTCCCGAGCATCAGAGCCAGCGCGGACGCCAGTTGCGAAAGCCGGGCTTCCTTGAATCCGGGAATGCGCCAGCGCAGGCTGCGACGCCATTTCGGCACCGCGAGTCCAAGGCCGACGGCGCCGCACAGAATTGCGATGACACCCACGGGCGCCCACAGGTTTAAAGTCATGGCCAACAAACCCGGCGCCCCCCTGCCCGGCATGCCCTGATGGAAGTCGCCCAAGATTTCCCCGATCAGCCGCTGGTAGATCACGGCCACGAGCAGCGAAACGCCCAGCGCCGCGCCGAGGACGAGGACCGGATAAACCAGCAACCCTTTCAACCGCGTCCAGAGCAGATTCGTGCTCTGATAATAATCCGCCAGCAAGGTGAGCACCGCCGGCAGGTCGTTGCTCGCCGCGCCGATCTGAAGCATGGCAACGAGAAATGCCGGCAGGCGCCGCGCCGCGAGGGCCTCTTGAAATGGCGTGCCGCGCGCCAGATCGGCTTCAAGCGCCTTGAGCTCGTCGCGGAGCGCGCCCCGCTGCATGTCGGCACAAAGCTGGCCCAGCGCGCCCTCCAGCGGCAAACCACTTTGAAGCATCCCGGCCAGCTGCCGGCTGGCGAAGGCGAGTTCTTCAGATTTCATCACGTCTGTTTCAGCAGTTCTATTATTGGGGGAAAAGGCGGTCCACCTCGGCGGAATTGGTCACACCGCGCCCGGCGAGTTCGCGTGCCGACGCCTCGAGCGGCCGCAGCGGCTGGATGGCTGCGGCACCGCGCGCGCGGATGTCGCATCGGACGGTTGCATCGATTCGCATCCATTCCGCGACCGGCGCCCTGCCCTTGTAGCCCGTGTGAAGGCACTGACTGCAGCCGGCTCCCGAGCACTCGACGCACACCCGGCGAACCAGCCGCTGGTTCAGAATCAACTCCAATGCACTCAATGCCGCCGCGTGGTCGGCGCACAAAACCTGCAGTCGTTCCCACACGCCCGCGCAGGATCCCGCGTGGAGCGTTGAAATCATCAGATGCCCGGTCAACGCCGCGCGGACCGCGATGCCGGCGCTCTCTTCATCTCGAATTTCGCCAAGGACGAGCACCTGCGGATCCTGTCGAAGTAAATGTCGCGCCGCCGCGGCGAACGTCAGCCCTCGAGGTTCGTTCACCTCGGTCTGCATAATCTCAGGAACGATTCGTTCCACCGGGTCCTCGACGGTGATCACATGCCGGCCTCCGCGGGCCGCCAACGCGGCCAGGCAGGCATGAATGGTCGTGGTCTTCCCGCTCCCCGCCGGACCCGTCAGCAACAAAAGTCCCGCACTCAGTTTCAGAAACCGTTCCAGCTCGGCCTCGGCGGATTCCGGCAACCCCAGCCCGCCAACAGCCGGAACTTTCGCCGCCCCGAAAAGTCGAAGCACTATTTTTTCGCCCGTGACAGTGGGGTAGGTCGAGACGCGCAAATCGCATTGCGAACCCAAGTCCGCCCGATCCACACGACCGTCCTGTGGAA
>JBEEGQ010000109.1:0-26956 GCA_041166945.1 Verrucomicrobiota bacterium | reverse complement strand
ATCAAATCAAGCGTCTGTGTCGGCAACCGCATCCGAGCGGGCGAAAGCCGTGCACCGATCAAACTATCCAAAAACTCATCTCTTAATATTCGATCCACCTGGGCGTCCGACTAAAAACTCAAACGGTCCGAAGTGGCCTAACAGAGTAGTGAGCCGCAAAAAGTCGGTACTATTGAATATTGACTTCCGATGTCCAAACATGGCTTTTCTTCCTCAATCACAAGGCGTAACAGACCAAATTAGCATGATTCCAGCAAGGAAAAACACCGCAGAGGAAAATCCTTCTGATTTGTTCCTCCCCAATCCCAAGTTGCGTCTCCGGGAACAGCTTCATGAGGTCATGCGCTATAAACATTACTCCGTTCGCACCGAGGAAACTTACTGGGGTTGGATTCGGCAATTCATCTTCTTCCAGGGCAAACAGCATCCGCGGGAAATGGGTGCGCCCGAAGTACACCTCTTTCTCACGCATCTCGCGGCGGACCGGAGTGTGGCGGCGGCGACACAGAGCCAGGCGCTCAACGCGCTGGTGTTCCTGTACGGACAGGTGTTGCATCAGCCGCTCGGGCAACTGGAGGAACTGGAACGGCCATCCCGACCAGCGCGGCTGCCGGTGGTGTTGACTCGGTCGGAAGCGCAAAAGCTTTTGGCGGTCGTGCCTGAGAAACATGTGTTGCTGGTGCGCCTGCTCTATGGGACAGGGATGCGGATCATGGAGGGCGTTCGACTGCGCGTGAAGGATGTGGATTTCGGGGCGGGACAAATCATCGTCCGGGACGGAAAAGGATTCAAAGACAGGGTGACCATGTTGCCTGAGATTTTGCATGGCGACCTGCAGCGACAGCTGGAACGGGCCCGCGTCGTGCACTCACAGGATCTCGAGGCAGGCTTCGGAAGGGTTCATCTGCCTTTCGCCCTGGAACGGAAATATCCGAACGCGAACAGGGAATGGTGCTGGCAATACGTGTTTCCGGCGGACAAACGGTCGCGGGATCCCCAGACCGGAGTTGTGCGGCGACATCATGTGCAGGAAGAAAACTTACAGCGGGCGGTAAAGGAGGGGGCGCGCCACGCGGGGATAGTCAAGCCGGTGACGCCCCATGTTCTCCGGCATTCCTTTGCGACACATCTGTTGGAGAATGGCTATGACATCCGCACGGTACAGGATCTCCTGGGCCACAAGGACGTGGCGACGACGCAGATTTATACGCATGTGATGGCCAGGCCGGGGATGGGGGTGCGATCGCCGTTGGATGGGTAGGGAAGGCCCGTTCTTTCGAGGCGATGAATGCAGCGGTCCGTCGCGCGCAAGTCGGGAAAAGCGTGAGTCTCCTAACGTCGACTGCTCATTCTCGCTCGCCGCTCGTCACTTTGCTGACTCGACTCACGTCGTCTGCTACGGGGCGTCCCGTCCTCCCGTTGTTAGGCCAATATTTGTCATTTGCCGGCCGGCGACCGTCCGCTAGTCTGATGCTGTGCTGTTATCCGGACGCCAGTCGTTCATGATTGCCGTGATTTTTTACGGCGTCAGTACGTTGTACGCGTTGTTCCTCATGCGGGCCGGTTTTCGAAAGGATACTTGGATCAACTACAGCCTGCTTTTTGGCGGGGCGGTTTTTCATACGCTGGCCATGTTTCAGCGGGCTTACGCGCTGCATCGCTGTCCGATCAGCAATCTCTATGAAGCCACGATGTTCATCGCCTGGACCATCGTTTCGGCTTACCTCCTGATCGGCGCATGGGGGCGCCTGAGATTTTTGGGCGCGTTCGTTTCGCCACTGCTGCTGGGCCTGGGAGTATTCGCGCTGATGCCGGCACTGGATGTTCGCACCGCGGAGCCGGTGTTTACCGAGGGTTGGTCGAGCCTGCACAACGCCTTAATCCTGCTGGCGTATGGCGCGTTCGGCCTCGCGGCGGTCGCGGGGTTGATGTATGTGACGCAGGATCGGGATCTAAAATTTCACAAGCTGCGCGCCGCGCTGTCCGTGCTGCCGCCCATCCAGCGTTTGGAAGCGACGCTCGGGCGGCTGCTGCTCGCGGGATTCCTGCTTCTGACGGGCGGCCTGGCTGTGAGCGCTGTGTATCTCAAGCAGACCCGGAACGTTTATTTCTCGAACGACGCGCTGGTGCTCTATTCTCTTTTTGTCTGGATTCTTTATTTGACCCTGCTGGTGATGCGCTGGCGGTTTGCCCAGCGCGGCCGCCGGTTTGCCATTGGCGCCATCGGCAGTTTCACCTTCATCGTGCTGACATTCTGGGGAGTTTATCTGCTGTCCGATCTTCATCACCCGCTTTCCGAAGGCCGCCCGCGAACGGAGCACCGTCCGTGAGCGCCGTGGACGCCAACCGAACTTCGTAAACGACGTTCACCATCCTGATGCTTGTTCTCGGCCTCAACCACCGAACCGCGCCCGTGGCGCTGCGGGAACGGTTTGCCCTGGGGGAAGCGCGGGTGCCGGCGATGCTCGTGTTGTTGCGGGAATCCGGCCTGGTCGACGAAGCCGTGATCCTCTCGACGTGCAACCGAGTCGAGTTTTATGTCAACACGCGGCTCGAACCCCGGGAGGCGTTTTCGGAGCTGACCCGTTTCCTGAAACGCTGTCATGACTACAATGATCCGCTGACCGACGAGCTGTATCACCTGGCCGAGCCGCACAGTATCGAGCATCTGTTCAAGGTCGCCTGCGGTCTGGATTCGATGGTCCTGGGTGAAACGGAGATTCTGGGCCAGCTCAAGGTCGCGTATGACCTGGCCCTTCAGCATGGTCATACCGGCCCGCGGCTCAACAAGGCATTCCAGCGCGCCTTCAATGTCGCCAAATATATCCGCACCGAGACCAACATCCAGCGCGGCGCCACCTCCGTCGCCGCCGTCGCCGTGGAGCTGGCGGAGAAGATTTTCAATTCGCTGGCAACGCGGCAGGTGATGGTGATCGGCGCGGGGGACACCAGCGAAAAGGCCGCGCGCGCGCTGCTTTCACGCGGAGCGAAAAGCATCCTGGTGTCGAATCGATCGCATGATCGAGCCGAGGCCCTGGCGCTCGAACTGGGCGGACGGGCCGTGCGTTTCGAGGATTGGACCTCTGAATTCAATCGCATCGACATTGTCATCAGCAGCACGAGCGCGCCTCATTACGTGCTGGATCGCGCCAAGCTCGAGGCGATCATGCAGCGGCGCGGCAATGCCCCGCTGTTGCTCATCGACATCGCCGTCCCGCGCGACATTGATCCCGAGGTGAATCTTCTGGACAATGTCTACCTCTATAACGTGGACGATCTGCAGTCCATTGCGGACGATTATCTGCAGCAGCGCCGTGAGGAACTGGTGAAGTGCGAGGCCATTATTCGCGAAAAGGCGCTCGCGTTGCTCGGCGTCCGGCACGCGTCGCCCGCCGCTCCCAAATCGCGGCCGATCTTTGGACACGAATGATTGCACGCTCGATGGCTTCCCCAGTCCGCATTGCGACCCGCGGGAGCGCCCTTGCCCTTGCGCAGGCCCATGGAGTGTTGGGAGAATGCCAGGCGGCCTTTCCCGGACAGCCCTTTGAAATTGTGGTGATCAAAACCACCGGGGATAAACTCCAGGCGGCGTCGCTGGCGGGTGGAGAACTTCCGAAGGGCCTGTTCACAAAAGAACTCGAAAACGCGCTGCTCGCCGGCCAGGCCGACCTCGCGGTTCACAGCCTGAAGGATCTGCCCACGGAATTGCCGGCAGGTTTAAAATTGGGCGCCGTCCTGCCGCGGGCCGATGTTCGCGATGTTCTCGTTTACCGGCATATCGAAGCGGTCGCGTGCCCATCGATCGGCACCCAGCCGGTGCGCCAGAATCAGCGCGGCTTCAAGCCGGAGGTTTCCATCGCGGGCCTTCCCCACGCCGCGACGATTGGCACCGGCAGCACGCGTCGCACCGCCCAGGTCCTGCACCGGCGTCCCGATTTGAAAATCGTCCCCATCCGCGGGAATGTCGGCACGCGCCTCTCGAAACTCGCGGCACAACCCGAGCTCGACGCCATCCTCCTGGCCGCTGCCGGGCTCGATCGATTGGAGCTGCGGTATCTGCCTGGCGCGATGCTGAGCGGCAACGATGTGCCGCCCGGACTCGCCATCTCGCGTCTTTCGCTCGGCGAGATGTTGCCCTGCGTGGGCCAGGGTGCCATCGGGATCGAAACGCGCGCCGGCGATGTGGAGATCGAGAACATTTGCGCGCGCTTGAACCACGCGCCGACCCTGGCGTGCGTCACCGCTGAACGCGCCTTCCTGGCGGGCATGGGCGGTGGATGCCAAATCGCTGTGGCCGCTTACGCGCAGGTCGACGGTTCGGAGCTGTGGATGCGCGCTGTTTCATTCCTTGGACCCCAGGTTTGCCGCGGCGAGGCGCGCCGGGCAGTCGGCGAGGCGACGCAGTTGGGCGCTGAACTCGCGCGGCAGTTGCAAAAATCCTGAACGTCCCGTTCAGCGATACCGCTGCCGCAGCTCCACCTTCGCGGCCCGTTTGTTGCGCATTCGGATGTTCAGCGTCTCGACCGCCGCGGAAAAGGCCATCGCAAAATAGATGTAGCCCTTGTGAACTTCCTTGCCGAGGCCCTCCATGATCAGCGTGCCGCCGATCATCAGAAGGAAACTCAGCGCCAACATTTTCAGCGTCGGATGCTTGTCGATGAACCGGCTGATGTAATCCGAGAAAAACAGCATGAACACGACGGCGATGATCACCGCGGCAATCATCACTGGAAGGTGACTGGCCATTCCTACGGCCGTGATGACCGAGTCCAATGAAAACACCAAATCGAGCAGCAGAATCTGAACAATGACGGCTCCGAAGGCGGGCGCGAGTTTGCGGGTCACGTCGCCGTCCTCGCCCTCGAGCTTGCCGTGAATTTCGTGCGTCGCCTTGTAGAGCAGGAAGAGTCCACCGGCGATCAGGATCAGGTCCCGCCCGGAAACGCCGTGACCCAGGAGGGTGAAGAGCGGAGCGGTAAGCTTCACCATCCAAGCGAGTCCGCAGAGGAGGAGGATGCGTGTGATCAATGCCAGTCCCAAACCCAGCCGGCGCGCCTTTCGCTGCTGCTCGGGCGGCAGTTTCGCGGCGAGGATCGAAATGAAAACGATGTTGTCGATCCCGAGAACCACCTCAAGGAGCGTCAAGGTCAACAGACTGATCCAGATGTCCGGATTGGATACCCATTCCATAATGGCGGCAATGGATGCCTGAGGACGGGACGCGAGTCAATCGAACGCGGTTGACGCGGCCGCCGCGTAGCGCCGATTGGCAATCGGCTGTTTCGCGGAGTGGCACTCCGCAGGGGCGTCGGCCTGGTGTGGGCGATGCAAGGGAAAGAATGAAGCGCCATTTGAAAGTGGGTGGCTCTGCCGGTTGCCAACCGGCGATACAGCGGACTGCCAGTCCGCGCTACGGTCGCTGCGTGGCGCCGATTGGCAATCGGCTGTATCGCGGAGTGGGACTCCGCAGGGGCGCGGGCCTGGGGTGAGCAACGCCCCGGAAAGAGCGACCGCCATGTGAAAGTGGGTGGCTCTGCCGGTTGCCAACCGGCGAAACAGCGGACTGCCAGTCCGCGCTACAGCCGCTGTGGAGCGCCGATTGGCGATCAATCGGAACATTTTTCCAATTTGCCACCTTTCCAGGCGCTGCTCCAGGGCCAATCCTCCGGCGCGCGACACAAGCCTGCCGTCACTGGATTATTGCGGATGTAGCGTTGGATGCGCGCTCTTTCCGAATCATTACGAATCCAGTGATCGTAGGATTCAGGCTGCCAAAACCGCTCGCCCGTTCGACGCAAAATCAAATTTGCCTGCCGGGCGCTCTGCCGCTTACGGCTCCTGAGGATGTCGCTCAAAGTTTGGTTCGGCATTGGCCAAAGAATCAAATGGACGTGGTTTGGCATCAATACCCAGTCATCCAGCAGGTATTGCTTGTCGTGGAAGAACTTTAAACTCTCAGCCACCATGTCTGCGATCTCCGGTCGCCGCAAATGACACGCGCCAGCGCCTTTGTCGAGGTACCGCTCAACATGCCGGCGCAAATCCTTGTTAACCTCCTCACGTCCGTCAGCGTCGGTGGCAGCCAACTTTTGCATTTGTTCTGACCAACGGCGCTTGAGCTCCAATAACACCCCGTGCGGCAAGGAATCCGTCAATCGAAAGGTGACGAAGTAAGCAACCCCCTCGCGTTTGACGTGCGGCAAGTAGCCGCGGGAATGAACTCCGGTGCGGTGGAGATTGGCGGTTTGGTGGCCCACTCCGTCGGCGCGGAGTTGATGGCGCACGCGATCCAGACCGTGGTTGGGTTCTGGCGGAACCATGCGTTGCATCGTATCGGACCCCGGGCCGGTTGCCAACCGGCGATACAGCGGACTGCCAGTCCGCGCTACGGCTGGCAGCGCTTCAGCGCAATAGCATCCCGACGTAGGCCAGGTCGGCGGGGACGGTCACCTTTGGATTGGGGGCAAGGCTCTCGACCAATTGCACGGCCTGGCCGATGGTTTCGCAGGCGGCAGTGTCATCGGTCACGTTCAGCCCGCGATCCCGCACCGCGGTCAGCGCGCGCCGGATCACTTCCACGCGAAACGTCTGGGGGGTTTGCACAGACCAGAGACGCGCGCGATCGAGATGTTGCGAGATCACCCGGCCATCGTCGGATTGTTTGATGGTATCGCTGACACGCTGGGCGGCGACGGCGGCGCCGGTGAGGCGGGCGGCTTCGAGGGTGGCGGCGATGACTTCGGGCGAGGTGCAGGGGCGGGCGCCATCCTGGATGGCCACCAATTCGGATTGGGGCGAGAGAGCCCCGAGGCCGTTCCAGACGGAGTCCTGCCGTTGCTTGCCGCCCGCGACCACGCGAAACGGTTTCTGAAGGCGCAGCGCGCGCAGCAATTCCTCGAATGTGGCCTGCTGATCCTCACGCGCCACAACGATGATTTCGTGGATACCCGCGGCCTCGCCAAACCGTTGCAATGTATGGCCGACAACGGGCCGTCCGGCGACCTCGAGAAAAAGTTTGTCCACGCCCGCTCCCATTCGACTGCCCACTCCGGCGGCGACGATGATAGCTGAGTTCATGAAGGGAAGAGTCAAAGGTTGCCCCACAAAGTGCAAGGCTGGGAACGCCTCGAGGGACTGCTTGCGAAACGCGCGGACACGGCGCCGCATCGAGCCGCGGTCTCACGGATAAACGACGCGATAGAAAAGCCGGTTGGTCGCCAATACGGAGTTGGTGAAGAAAAAGTTGGTCCCGGCCGAGGTGGCCGTTCCGGCGGCGATCCAGTTCGACAGCGTGGAGCTGGTTTGAACGTGATAGACGAGATTGCTCACGCCCGGCCAGCGGATGACATTGGTTTTTAAAATCTGCAACTGCGGCCGCGGCATCGCGACCATGTTGGTCACCGAAAAAGTGATGCGAAAATCGTGCATCACTCCCATGTGTTGCATCCCGGTGGCGCCAGAATCCGTGGCGACGACAGGACTGACCGCGCCGAGGGGCGCGAACGTGCGCGAATCGAATACCAGCCCGTTGGCGAAGGATTGCGCCCCCAGAACGCAGGGGACATGCAGGGCGTCCAGCGACGAGCTGGTGAACACATAATCGTAGCGCTCGTCCCGGCCCGCGTTGGTGTCCGGATCGGCATGGGTGTCCGTGGGCATCCTCGTGTCGGTCAGGTAGGTGTTGAATGTCGCCAGCGCCGGTTCGCCCGCCGACGCGATGTTGCAATCGCCAGCGACGGCGAGTAATCCGCCGGACCAATTGCTGGATTGGATGAGGCCCTTGAGCTGAAGCGCCTCGGCGCCGCGACGGGCGGTATCGGAGGCGTTGGCCTTGAGATGAATGCTGACGACGTAGAGATCGTTGGATCCGGGCAACCCGATGCGCGCCCAGGCAAAGCCCCGATCGTTGACGCCGGTATCATCGTCGACCCACGAGCCGGCCGCGCGAATGGGCCAGCGGCTGATGATACCGTTGGGGATGTTGTAGGCGCCTCCGGATGGATTGGTCTCCCGGAACCAGGTGTAGTTCGTTCCGAACGCGCTGTTGACCATCTCGCGAAATGCATTCGCGGTATTGGTCCCGTTTCCATTCGTGCTGGCAAAATTGAATTCCTGGATGGCGACCACATCGGGTTTCAAGCCTTGAAAGATGCGCAGGCCGGGATCTTCGTAGCGCTGTTTGGAGCCGCTCGTCAGATTCGCCGCCATGATTCGGACGACGAGATTGGACTGGGTGACGACGGGCACTTCGGCTCCCGGCAAGGCCAGGGAGAAAAGTGCGAGGGCAAAGCCGGCGGCGAACGGTTTTTCCAACAGGTGAATCATGTGAGTGGAAGCCTCTATCCGTATCCCAGATTGACGCTGAACGCAAACGGTCCGGCGGGTTCAAGTGAGAATTCGCGTCAGGTCACTCATCGTTGAGTCGCCAGCAATGGATCACACAGGCCGGAGCTTCGACAACGAGGGCCGCAGCAAAACCCTCGGCCGGCCGCAGGTCCGCCACGGTCCAGGTTTGCTCGTTGCCGGCATTGCCGGGAACCGGCGCGAGCGAAGGTGGAATGCCCGGTCCAAATCCAACTTCAAAGGAGTCGAGCGGCAGCGAAAGACCCAATCCCCGCGCCTTGATGTACGCCTCCTTGCGAGTCCAACATTCATAGAACGCCTGAGACTGCCGGCCTGGCTCGAGGGCGCACAACTGCGCGGCTTCCCCCCGAGCGAAAAAGCGACGGGCGATTTTTTCGAAGGGACGATCGAGCCGGATTTTTTCGATGTCCACGCCGATGTCGCGATTCAGAGTAAATGCCAGGAGCACCAAGCCGTCCGAATGGGAAACATTGAAGCGCAGCCGGGAATCCTGGTGCGAGGCAGCCAGGGCTGGTTTGCCATGGGCGTTCAACTCCAGATCGATGGATTGTGGGGGACGATCGAGATACCGGCCGAGAAGCGAGCGGAGCGTGCCCCGGGTGACGGCGCTTTGAACCCGATGGCGCGGCTGCAAAAATCGATCGGCGCGGGCCCGTTCTGCGTCGTTTAGGCAGGCGCGCATTCGGTCCAGCCGGGCCGGCGACGCATCCAGTGAGCCGGCCCACACATGAACGTCGTCCGGGCCCAGCCGGGGATAGGGCTGCGGGGCGCGCCAGTTTGGGAGGGGCATCACGATCGTTATTCAACAACAAGAAACAGCGGACTGCCAGTCCGCGCTACGGTACCGAATCAGTTTCGGCCGGGACGGCAAAGGCTTTCCATTGACACGTTGCAGGCATTGGGACTTACTAGAGTTCGAGCGCGCTTAGAAGAAGTAACCATAAAGATATGGATCAACCTATGAATACCCCTGCAACGACAAAGAACGTCCTCAACACTGACGTCGAGATCAAAGGCAACCTGAAGTTTGCCGGCGAATTGACCTTTGAAGGAAAACTCGAAGGCGAAATCAACACCGACGGGACGCTGCACCTTGGCGACTCGGCTGTGGTCAACGGCAACATCAACGCGGGCTCGGTCATCGTGCGCGGAAAAATCAATGGCAACATTGTTGCCAAGGAAAAGATCGAGATTAAATCGAAGACCGAATTGTTCGGCGATGTGCGTAGCTCGAAGCTCGTCATCGAGGAAGGTGTTACTTTCGTCGGCAAGACCGAGGTGAATCCCAACAAGGTCGCTCCGTCGGCCCCGACGTCTCCGCGCTCGACCCCGCCATCGGCGCCATCCGCGAATACCACCGAGAGCCAGCGCCAGGCGGAGTCCGCCAAAGTCGCCATGCGTTGATGCTGGCCGGCGGAAGGCGTGCTTTAAACAGCTGCCATGAAGCCGCAACGCGTCGCCGTCTCCTGCCCCCGCTGTGGGCAATCCCAGCAGGAACCCACGGCCGCTTATTCCACCCGCTGCCGGAAATGCGGTGAGCACTTCCGGATCGAGGACGTTTTGCGCGCGAGCGCCCGGCCGGCCGGCGTACGGCCCCCGGGCGCCCGCGCCGAACCGATCCGCGAACTTCGCCGCGTCTCCTGTTTCCAGTGCGGCACCGAGCTCGAGGTGCCCATCTCCGCCCAGTCCACGATGTGCAAACGATGCAGCGCCCACGTGGACCTGCGCGATTACGAGTTCACTGCCACTGTCTCCAAAAATTTCAAGACCAAGGGCCGTTGCATGTTGAATGAGGGTGCGTGCCTTCTCAACACCGATTCCATTTTTGGCCATGCCGTGATCAAGGGCAAAGTGATCGGCCGCATCGCCGCCGAGGAACTCGAACTGCATCGCACCGCCGAGATCAAGGGCGGATTCAAGGCCGGCCGGCTGATCATCCCCGATGGGTCGGTCCTGCGCTGGCCCGAAATCGTCCAGGTGAAATCCGCCGATATCGCCGGCGAATTTGTCGGCAATTTCAAAGCCACCGGCACCATCACCCTCCGCGCGACCGCGCGGCTGTTTGGAAATATCGAGGCCGGCGGGCTCGAGGTGGAAACCGGCGCCGTCGTTTCAGGCCTGATGAAGATCGGCGTAAAAGCGGCGGACCCGATCATCGCCATTCGCTCCGCCCCCATCCCGGCGGCGGTCGTCCCTCCGGTTGCTCGCGAAACCGCTCTCGCGCTTCCATTCGTTTGAGCGGCCAGGATGCGCGCAGGCGCGTCTTGCCTGGCTTTTGTTTCTCTGCGGATTACTCTTCTCCCTCGCGCAACTTTTGTTCGGCGAGCGCGATCAGGTCGCGATTGGCCTGCGCGGCCGGCTGCAATTCGAGCGCTTTCCGCGCGGCGTCCCGCGCTGCCTTCCATTTCTCGAGTTGGGCGGCGCACAACGCCATGCCGTTCCAGGCGCCGAAATGGTTTGGCTTCAACTCCACCACCACCTGGCAGGCCTTGAACGAGAGACGCGCGCTGCCCAGCAGATACAATGCAGTCGCGCGTTTGTTGTGCGCCTCGGCCCAACGGGGATATTCGCGGATGAGCTGTACAAAAATATCGAGCGCTCCCGCAACGTCGCCGTCGTCCATTCGCTTGATCCCGTCATCGATTCGCCGGCGCGCGGCGGCGCCCTCTTCGTTAAGCCAGCACTCCCAGAGGCCGGCCGTCGCCAGTTGGACGGCCACGTTGCTGTCGGATCGCAAACAGGCGGTGAGCACCTGCTCGGCCCGCAAATCCACCAGCCGTCGCACGGCTGTCTCGCGGGCTTCCGGCGCCCCGGATTCCAATGCCTCCCGCAATTGGCGCAGCTCATCCTCGCCCCCGTCCAGGAGCGGAATGAATTGTTCATTCAACAAAAACGCCATGCGCAAAAAAAGGTTGGCTTGCTGTTCGCCAGTGCGGGTCAGCACCCAACGACACCGGCTTGGTCAAGCTAGCCCGCTCTCTCCGCCGGGCAACTCCAAAGTCCAGCCATGAAGCGGGCACAATCAAGTGAATGATGCGGAGTTTGAAAGGGGGTGGCGCTGCCGGTTGCCAACCGGCGAAACAGCGGACTGCCAGTCCGCGCTACAGCGGCGGCGTAGCGCCGATTGGCAATCGGCTGTATCGCGGAGTGGCACTCCGCAGGGGAGCAGGCGGGTTGGGCGGGCGTGATGAAGTGAATGATGCGGAGTTTGAAAGGGGTGACGCTGCCGGTTAGAAACGGGCGATACGGCAGACTGGAAGTCCGCGCTACGAGCTGCATTCGTTCTTCACCCGTCACCCGTCACCCGTCACCCGCCACTCGTCACTTGTCACTTGTCACCCGTCACTTGTCAGGTCACTCACTTCAAATGCCTCGGCAACGCGCGCCTGAGCGGCGAGCGCGCCCGCTTCGGTGGCGGCGTGAATGCGGCAAAGGATGTCTCCCGGGCGAACGACGTCGCCCGGCTTCGCCAGGCGATCGATGCCCACAGCCGGATCGATGATGCTCTCCTTCGTCAACCGGCCTCCGCCCAGATCGCGCACGACTTCGCCTATGACCCGGGCGTCGCAACGGCTGACCATTCCATCGCGCGTCGCGGGCACTTCAACCAGGTGGGCGGCGGTATGGTCGAGTCGCAGCCGGCGCTGAAACGCATCGAGGTCGGCGCCTTGCGCGGCGAGCAACTCGTTCCATTTGCGCCTCGGCTTCCCGGATGCAAGACAGTCGATGGCTCGCGTGCGCGCATCGGCCAGGTCCCGTGCGCCCGACGTCAGGATCAACAGTTGCGCCGCGCATTCGACCACGAGCTGCCGCAAATCTTCCGGGCCTTTGTTCTCCAGGCATTCCATCGATTCCTGGATCTCCAGCCAGTTGCCGGCCGAGCGGCCGAGCGGGGTGTTCATGTCGCTGATCAGCACTGCGGTCCGGACGCCGCAGGCCTCGGCGAGTGAAGCGATGGAGTCGGCGAGTCGTCGCGCCTCGGGTTCTGCGGGCATGAAGGCCGCTGCGCCGAATTTTACATCCATGACCAGGGCGTTGAGGCTCTCGGCCAGTTTCTTCGAGAGGATGCTTGCGGTGATCAACGGGATGCTGGGAACCGTGCCCGTCACATCGCGCAGTGCGTAGAGTTTTTTATCCGCGGGAATCATCGTGTCGGTCTGGCCGGCCATCGCCACCCCGATGCGTTGAACCTGTTCGACCAGGCGCGCCGGATCGAGTTGCGTCGTGAATCCGGGGATCGACTCGAGCTTGTCGAGGGTGCCGCCCGTAATTCCCAGACCGCGGCCCGAAATCATCGGCACCCGAAAATCGAGCGCCGCCAGCAACGGCGCCAGAGGCAGCGAAACCTTGTCCCCGACGCCGCCGGTGGAATGCTTGTCGACAATGGGCCTCGGGTCGTCGGGGAATGTCAGCACCTCGCCGGAATCGCGCATCGCCAGGGTCAACGCGCGCGTCTCGGCTGGGGTCATCCCGGCGAAGTAAATCGCCATGAGCATCGCCGACATCTGGTAGTCGGGAATCGCGCCCGATGTGAAGTCGCGGACAAACCCGGCAATCGACTCCGGGGACAATTCGCGGCCGTCGCGTTTGGATTCGATCAGGGAAAGAAAGGGCGATGGGTCAGGCGGGACGGCGGGACTGGGAACTGTTTTCATGGCAGCGCTCCGAATCCTACCGGGAGGCTGCCGCCGGGAACAACAACGGCTTTGAAACCCGAAGCTGGAGCGCAGCCGCTCAGATTTCGTCGCTCATCACCTTCGGTTCGCGACTCAGGTAGAAGCGGCCGACGGTCATCGCCACGAACAAAACGCCAAGCATGCTCAGGCGCGACTTGAGCGCGCTCAACCCGGCGCCTGCCGGCAACGGGGGAGACAGAGCCGCCTCGAAGGTGGGCTGCAACGTCAACGATGAAAGAGCGGCGTTAAACAGGGCATGGCATTCTTCGAATGCCTCCTCGGTGGCAACGCAGTTGACGTTGACGGAACCGCGGCGCAGGAACTGCACGAAATCGATGGCATGAAGCTGGCCGAGCATCGCATCGGTTCTTCGATACTCGATGCGCAGGGATCTCCGAATCGGATCAAAACTCGAGCTGACAATATCATCCGGTTCCACGCCCTCGCCTCTCAGGCGCAATAGCGCGGCACTTTTTCGGACGCAGGCATCGTTGAGCATGTCGAGCCCTGCCCCCGACAGCCCTCCTCTGCGCGCGACCTGGATGCTGATAAATGGGGGGGCGGCAAATTCGTTGGTGGGATTGAGCTGATAGCCGAAGGCATCCACGTTGCGAGCCGGACCCACTTTTTCGACATCGACAAACATCACCGAGAATCTCGGGTTCATCTCGTTCCAGCAATCTGGAAGGGCGAGGGAAAAGCCGCCCGGCGCGTTGGTGGTTCGGACGGGGGAAAAGCCCGCAGGCTCGGCTGCATGAAGCGCGCCGGCCGCAACGAGCAGCAAAACGCTGATGGTAAATCGCCAAAAGCCGCCAATTCGCGGGCCGGGAGCGCAGCACGTTATCATGAGTTGATATCGGCTGGCGGCCGCGGGTAATTCAGTCGTGGTCGGGCGGTGGACGGAGGAAAAAACTTTGTTCGCTCGCGAGGTTTGATACGCTGCGCCGCCGTATGGCAACCCGCGAACAACTGTGGCAGCGTTTCCAGGAGCGGCACAGCGAATTTCCCACCCTTTCCCTGGCGCTCGACCTCAGCCGCGTCGATTTCCCTCCGGACTTTTCCACGCGAATGGAGCCGCTTTTGCAACGCGCCTTTGCGGAGATGTCGGATCTCGAGCGGGGCGCCATCGCCAATGCGGACGAAAAGCGGATGGTGGGCCATTACTGGTTGCGCGACGCGGCGCTCGCTCCCGATCCCGCCATAAAGGCCGCGATTGAAGAGACCCTTGCGGCAATAAAAACCTTCGCCGCGGACGTTCATGGCGGGAAGGTCGCTGGCGCGCGAGGTCCCTTTCGGAATTTGCTCGTCATTGGGATCGGCGGGTCGGCGCTGGGGCCGCAGTTCGTGGCGAACGCGCTCGGGCAGCCCGCGGCGGACAAGCTCCGTCCCTTCTTTTTCGATAATACGGATCCGGACGGCATCGACAGGGTTCTGGCGCAGTTGGGTGATGCGCTTGGACAAACCCTGGCGGTGGTCATTTCCAAAAGCGGCGGAACTCCCGAAACGCGCAACGGCATGCTGGAAGCCAAGGCCGCGTGGGAGAAAGCGGGCCTGGATTTTTCGAGGCACGCTGTCGCGGTGACCGGCGCAGGGAGCGCGATGGACAGCTACGCGGTTGCCGGAAAATGGCTGCGCCGATTTCCAATGTGGGACTGGGTGGGAGGCCGCACGAGCGTGACCAGCGCAGTGGGCTTGTTGCCCGCGGCGTTGCAGGGGCTCGATATCGACAATCTTCTCCGGGGCGCGCGTGATTGCGATGAGGTGACGCGCCGGGCGGTTTCGAGGGACAATCCCTCCGCGCAACTGGCGCTGGCGTGGCATTTTTTGACGGACGGCCGCGGCGCCCGCGACATGGTCGCGCTGCCTTACAAGGACCGGCTAGATTTGCTTTCCAAGTATCTTCAGCAACTCGTGATGGAATCCTTAGGCAAGGAATTTGACCGCGACGGGAAGCTGGTGAACCAGGGCATCACGGTTTACGGAAACAAAGGCTCCACCGATCAGCACGCTTACGTGCAGCAGTTGCGCGAAGGTGTTTTGAATTTTTTCGCCCTGTTCGTCGAGGTGCTGCGGGATCGCGCGGTCACCGCCCGGTCACTGGAGGTCGAGGCGGGTGTGACCAGCGGAGATTTTTTGAGCGGATTCCTGCTCGGCACCCGGGAAGCGCTTTATGAAAAAGGACGGCAAAGCATCACGATCACGATCCAGGAATTGAACGCGTTCAGCGTCGGCGTCCTCATCGCCCTCTTCGAACGGGCCGTCGGCCTTTACGCGTCCCTGGTCAACATCAATGCCTACCACCAGCCGGGAGTCGAGGCAGGCAAAAAGGCGGCGGCGGGCATCCTGGCGTTGCAAGCCAGGATCGTCGCTCATCTGCGGGCCAATCCGGGCCGTGCCTTCACTGCCCCGCAACTCGCGTTGGCTCTCTCGATGCCCGACGCCGCGGAACAGGTGTTCAAGATCGGCCAACATCTGGCAGCAAATCCAGGACGCGGAGTGACCCGGACCGCCGGCAAAACACCCGCGGACGTGACCTTTGCGGCGATGGCGTAAGCTCGATGCGTTGAGTTTGATCAGTGACGCGCCGCAGGTCGATCAGCAGCTGCGAACGTTGCAGCGCGCTGGCCACTTGACGCGGATTCCAGGAATCCCAGCACGATGAACATTACCAGAGTTGCCATAAACAGATGCGCGCTGATGGTTGCCGCAGTTCTTTTGATTGCCGGCCATGTGCGCGCGGCGAACGATCGTTTTTTCATCATCTCCGTCGTCGACGAAGGCACCGGCCGTGGAGTGCCGTTGGCCGAACTCCAAACAGTAAACTCCGCATCCTGGTGGACCGACAGCGCGGGGATCGTGGCCTTCGATGAACCCGGCCTCATGGGGCGGGATGTGTTCTTTCATGTGAGCAGTCCGGGCTACGAATATCCGAAGGATTTTTTCGGCAATCGCGGTCTCAAAGTGCGAACGGTCCCAGGCGGACGCGTCGAGGTGAAGCTGAAGCGGTTGAACATCGCCGAGCGCCTCTATCGGATCACGGGCCAGGGAATTTATCGCGATAGTCTCCTGGCGGGGCTGCCCGTCCCGCTGCGCCAACCGGTGCTCAACGGCGAAGTGACCGGGCAGGACACCGTCATCGTCACGCCATATCGCGGGAAGCTTTATTGGTTTTGGGGTGACACGGACCGCGCCAGTTATCCGCTCGGAAACTTCGGAGCATCGGGCGCGACCTCCGAGCTTCCGGGTCGCGGCGGGTTGGACCCCGGCGTGGGCGTGGACCTGACGTACTTCACGAACACAAATGGATTTTCCAAAGCCATGTGCCCGGTGCCCGGTGAGGGGCTTCGCTGGATCGAAAGTGTCTTCACTTTGCGCGATGAATCCGGCGCGGAACAATTGCTGGCGCGGATGGCGAATCATCGGGACCTCGGACACGTGCTGGGGTGGCACCTGTTGAAGTTCAACGATGAACGGGAGGAATTTGAGCCGGTGAAAAGCTGGGCAATTCTGGAGAGCCATGATTCTGCCCATCCCTTTCGCGCGCGGTCCGGTGGGGTGGATTATTTGCACATTTATCCGGACCTTCGCGTGCGCGCGGAACTCGCCGTGATCACGGAGTGGACAAATTACGAGGCCTTTACCTGCATCGCCGACAGCGGCAAACGGAGCGGCGCTGAAACAACAATTGAACGGGATGCCGCCGGGCGCGCGAAATATTCATGGAAGCCCGGCGCGGACCGTTTGTATTCCGGGCGTCTCCGTGAGCTCACCGGAGCCGGGAAATTTCGAGTGAGTGACGGATGGAGGGAGCCGCGCGATGTCGAGACCGGCGCGCCGGTGGAACACGGACGGGGCTCGGTTTTTTGGAACGAATTTCGGCGTCGATGGATTTCGATTGCGTCGGGTAAGGCGGGTGACGTGTGGTTTAGCGAAGCCGACACGCCGACGGGCCCGTGGGTTTTTGCGCGGCTCATCGCCGTGCATGGACGTTATAATTTTTATAATCCCACCCAGCATCCTTTTTTCGATCAGGAGGGCGGAAGGGTGATTTATTTTGAAGGCACCTACACCGCGAGCTTCTCGAAGGCCCCGGCGAAAACGCCCCGGTACGATTACAATCAGCTGATGTATCGCCTGTCGCTGGATGATCCCCGCCTGACATTGCCGGCGCCGGTGTATCGGGTCAAACAGGAGGACGGATCGGTGCGGCATTGGATGCGCGAGGAAATTGAAACCACCCACGCCTGGCAACGCATCGAGGACATCGCCTTTTTCGCGATTCCGGCGCAGCGACCCCCGAAGGGACTCGTGCCGATTTATGCGTCCGCGAACGGCAACGGCTTCGAGACCAATGGCTCTCCGCAAACCGGCCGCCCATTGTTTTTCGCGCTGCCCGATTCGGAGACCGCGGACGCCGGCGTCACGTCGTCGCTCGCTGCGCTGGTGCCCGGGCAGAATGCCATTCCCCGGTGTCGTGTCTGGAAAAATCCGATGACCACGCTGCCCTTGAGTTTCGACACAATTCCCGTGAGTTCGAAACCCTGACGCCGTTCGGTGTCCACCCTTCAGGGTGTCCGGGCCATCCCCAAATCCCATGCTCTCGAAGATCGGTCAGAGCTTTTTCATCCCCTGATCCAGGGCCGCAAACAATTCGTTCATCGTGTCCGGGGTCTCATCTCCCATGTTCGAGATGCGGAAGGTGGTTCCCTTGATTTTTCCGTAACCGCCGTCGATGAGAAACCCCTGATCCTTCACCAGCTTCTGAAACTTCGCGACGTCGATGACACGTCCGCCCGGCTTGGCGCCGTTGTTGACGCAGGTGAGGGTGATGGACTCGAAGCCCGGCTCCGGGAAAAGGGTGAAATCATGGCGCGCCGCCCAATCGCGCGTCATCTGGTTGGTCTGCCGATGGCGCAGATACCGCGCCTCGAGTCCGTCGACAAAAAACTCATCAAGTTTTGATGCGAGCGCGTAGATGTGAGGAATGCTGGGCGTGCTCGGGGTCATGTTTTGTTCCGCGTTTTTTTGGAACTCAACAAAATCAAAATAATAACCGCGGTCCTTGGCGGTGGCGGCCTTTGCCAGCGCGGCGGGGGAACAAGCGAAGACCGAAAGGCCCGGCGGCAGAGCAAATGCCTTTTGGGTGCCCGCCAGCATAACATCGATGCCGAGGGCGTCAAAATGAAGCGGCACCGCGCTCATCGAGCTCACGGCATCGACAATGAACATCACCGCCGGATATTTTTTCTTGAGTTCGGCGATCTCCGCCAGCGGGCTCATGGTGCCGGTCGAGGTCTCGTTGTGGATCAAGGTCAGTGCATCGAATTCGCCGGTGGACAGTTTCGCATCCACGGCGCTGGCGGTGATGGGCGAGCCCCAAGGGACCTGGAGGGGCTCGGCTGCCTTGCCGCATTTTTGCGCCACGTCGAACCATTTGTCCGAGAAGGCGCCTTTCATGCAGTTGAGGACCTTTTTTCCGACGAGATTGCGAAGGGCGCCTTCCATGACACCCCAAGCGGAGCTAGTGCTCAAATAAACCAGTTGCCGGGTCGAAAGCAGCGCCTGCAATTGGGGCTGCATCTTCGCGTATAGATCTTTGAATCCCTGCCCGCGATGGCCGATCATCGGAGAACTCAGCGCGCGAAAAGTCTTTTCGCTCACTTCGACCGGACCGGGAATGTGGAGTTTGACGTGCGCCATATAAAAATCAGGGCGCAGACGATTCCACGCGCCTCCGAGACTGGCAAGCGGGGATTTGCCGGGACCCTCTCCCGAAGCGACAAATGATCGCAGCCGCCGGGAAACGCGCGCCAGGCGGCTCCTCCTTACCCACAAGCCGGCATCTCCCGCAAATGTCGCTGAGGTGGCTTGCCAGCGCGGCGCGACCGTAGCGCCGACTGGCAGTCGGCTGTATCGCCGGTTGTTAACCGGCAGGTGCACGTCCGATGCCAGTTTCAGAACGGTTGGGAGGTAAGTCGGCTATTCGAGATCGCAGAACGTGTTTCTCCATTTGGCGCCGTGGTCATCATTGCTTGCCTGAAGCGATTTTTCACCTGCCGGTTGGAAACCGGCGATACAGCAGACTGGAAGTCCGCGCTACGATCGGAGAATGATCTCCTCGCGACTGAATTTGCCGGGGGCCCACTCTTGTGGGCAAGGAGGAGCGCCAGGCGGGACGCACACACCGGATCGAATCAGGAAACGACGGCGATCCGCGGACTGAGTAGGTAAAATGTGGGACCAACTCAACCCTTTTTTAATTCTCCTCGCTATCATCGAAAACTATCAAAAATGAGAACCCTCTTGTGACCCCTTTTTGGTTAGGACGCTGCCGTTCCGCTGGGTGTCCACCCTTTAGGGTGTTTCCTCGGGTGGTCAAGGGCCGGGGCACCCTGAAGGGTGGACAACGAACATGGGACCCCTTCACTCTAAGAGTTTGACTGGAGGCCCAAAATAGGGCACAAGTCTTCTGCTCCCAAAAATGTCTTCTCTTGTGAAAAGACAATGCGGGTTTTGGCTTGGGAAAAATCTCTGTGTGTCGCCAAAACCCGCTTTTTCTTTGCCCAACCTGGATTCCCGTCCGCCGGGGCGTTTGGGTTTGGCCTTGCGCCTCTCCGGCCCGCCCGGTTTGTTGTCGTGGTGAACTGGATCCATTTGCCGTTGCTCGCCCTCCTCGCAGGCCTTGCTCTCCCGGCTCACGCCCAGCCGGCGCGCCCCTTTCCCCCCGGATTCCAATTGGATGCCGATTCGGCATGGCAACGGCGCGTCGAAGGAAAACTGGTTCCGCGCACCGCCGGTGTTTATGTCGGGAATTATTCCGGCTGGAGCAATTGTGTGGCGCTCCTGGCGACCAACAAGGTGGCGGATGCGATTCTCGTTCCGGCGGTGGGCGGACGGATCGTTCAGTATTCCCTCGCGGGCGATAACATCCTTTTCGAACCACCGGAGGGCGCGGGCAAAACCCTGGCGGCAGCGCGTCCCGGTTTTCCGGTGGGCGGTTACCAATGTGATGTGGGCCCGGAGTCACCGGCGCTGCCCGATCATCCGCAACTGTGGCAGGGCCGCCATACCTGGACCAGTCCCGCCGATTGGCACGTTCGAACATCGAGCGGAAAGGACCCCGCCACCGGCCTCGAGATCAGCAAGAGCATCCGGCTCGATCCCGAGACCGGCGCATTGCATCTCATGCAATGGGTCGACAACAAATTACCACCCGAGATGAATGTCTGCCTTCGTGACCGGACTTTGTGCCGGGGGGGAGGCTTTGTCTTTTTTCCACTCAACGCGAAAAGCCGCTTTGCCGCCGGCTGGGCGTTGCGCCGGAACACCGGCGAGAAAGTGACCTACGATGGCACGACCCCGTTTTCGCCCAACGTGCGGGTGATCGACGGCATCCTCGTTGCGAAAGCCGGCGGCGAGCCGCTGCGATTGGGAGCGGACAGCGACGCCGGCTGGATCGCGTATGCCCGCGGCCGGCTGCTCTTCGTGAAATTCTTCAATTGGTTCGCCGACGGCACTTATGCGGACGGCGGCAATTCGGTGGAAACGTCGTGGGATGCGGAGTCGGTGGAATTGGAAATCCGAAGCCCGGAGACCAAACTGCGGCGTTTTAATCCGTACGGATTTGCGGGTCGCTGGATGTTGCTTCCGCTGGAGGAACCGGCGACGACGTTTGATCAGGCGCGCGCGCTGGCTGGCAGGGTCGCGGCGCTTAAGAAGTCATCGGGCAAGCTCGACATGGCCCGCCAAATCCCGCGGTTGTCCGGACAATGACCGGCGGCTGCCGTGATTGGAGTCCCGCCTCGGAATGAATGGACGGTTCCGAACGCGGCGGCTCCTAGAAGATCATGTTGCCGTTTTCGCGTGAGACTTGCTGGGTGTTACCCGTCTTGCGGCTGGGCGCCGTGTCACTGCGCCGGATCATCTGTGTTTCGGTCTCCTGGGCCGACGGTAATTCGGCCTGATCGCGGGCTTCGAGCAGGGCGCGGGTCAGCATTTCGGTTTCACCCTCGCTCAAGCGAATGGGCTGATGTGGATTTGAGTCCATAAGGGGATCATCGGTGCCAACGCCCACAAACTTGAGGCGTCAGTGGGGAAACCTGGTCCAACGTTGGCACCGGAACGGCGCGCGGCATTTATGCCGCATCAGGGTGGATAGCGATTAGGCCATCCATTCTCCGGACGCTGGACAGGCCAGGTTGCCGAAGCGGCATCAATGCCGCGGGCCGCTTCCCGCGTGACTTTCCAAGGCTTCAGCCGCAAATTCGGCCCCGTTTGAAACGTTTGAAAAAGAGTTCCCCTGTCTCCCGCAGCGGTCGGTTCGCGGGCGGACCCGCGAATGAAGTTGCGGCATTTACCGAATCCATCTCGTTCGACTGGCGGCTTTGGGAGCAGGACATCGCCGGGTCGCTCGCCCATGCGGCCATGCTCGAGCGCATCGGCGTTCTCACGCGGCCCGAGTTGAATTCGATTCGCCGCGGCCTCGAGGGCATCTCCCGCGACATTCAAGCGGGACGATTCGTCTGGAAAGCCGAGCTCGAGGATGTCCACATGAACATCGAGGCCGAGTTGACGCGGCGGGCGCCGGCGGGAGCCAAGCTGCACACAGGCCGGTCCCGAAACGATCAGGTGGCTCTCGATTTGCGCCTCTGGTTGCGGGAGGAGATCATGGCCCTGACCATTGAGGTCCGGTCGTTGCAAAGAGCGTTCATCGAGCTCGCCTCCAGCCATCCGGAGGTTGTGATCCCGGGCTACACCCATCTCCAGCGCGCGCAACCCGTCTATTTCGCGCATCATCTGCTGGCGTACGTCGAGATGCTCGAGCGGGATGTCGGGCGTTTGGAAGGCTGCTTTCAACGTGTCAACGTTTGTCCGCTGGGCAGCGGCGCGCTGGCGGGTTCGACGCTGCCGCTCGACAGGGAATACGTGGCGCAGTTGCTCCATTTCACGGACTCCAAGGGCCGGGCCCGGGTGACGCAGAATTCGATGGATGCCGTGAGCGATCGCGATTTCGCGGTGGAATTTTGCGCGCACGCGGCCCTGCTGGCGGTGCATCTGTCGCGGCTGGCGGAAGACCTCGTCCTGTGGGCCAGCAGCGAATTCAACTTCATCCGGATCGCGGACGCCTACACCACCGGCAGCTCGCTGATGCCGCAGAAAAAAAATCCGGACGTGGCGGAGCTGGCCCGGGGAAAATCCGCGCGGGTCATCGGCAACCTCGTGGCATTGTTGACGCTCCTCAAAGGGCTGCCGATGACCTACAACCGGGACTTGCAGGAGGACAAGGAGCGGCTGTTTGACACCGTCGACACGGTGCGCGCCACGGTGCGCCTCACTGCGGCCATGCTCCGACACACGCGCGTCAACAAGGCGGTCTGCGCCGTCGCCGCCGCCGATCCGATGTTGCTGGCGACGGACCTCGCGGATTACCTCGTACGCCGCGGCCTTCCATTTCGGCAGGCGCATCACGCCGTCGGCTCTGTGGTGGCGCTGGCGGAAAAGCTCGGCCGATCGCTCCACAAACTTTCCCTTCAGGAATTGCGGGGGATTGAACCGAAATTTGCGGCGGACGTGCATCGTATTTTCGACATGAAACACGCGCTCGGGCGCCGCAATGTGACCGGTGCGCCCGGCACCCGGGAGGTGGCGCGGCAGATCAAGAGGTGGCGGCAACACCTCGAGTAATTGGCGTGCGCGATGAGTCCCGACACGGCGCCCCTTCTCACCACCCTGCTCGAACAGGTCTCCCGATCCTTTTACAAGACGCTCTGGATTCTTCCGCGATCGGTTCGATCCCCGATCAGCCTTGCGTATCTCCTGGCGCGCGCGAGCGACACCATTGCCGATACGGAATTGGTTCCCTGCGAGGAACGGCTGGAGGCGCTCCGGCGTTTTCGTGGACGCATCTCGGGGGCGAGTTCCGCGGCGCTCGATTTTGGCGCGCTGGCCGCCCGGCAGGCGTCGGACGCCGAGCGCACACTTCTGCAACGCGCGGAGGAAGCTTGCGCGTTGCTCGACCGATTTCCCGAGAAGGACCGTGGGCTCATCCGCGCGGTCCTGGAAACGATCACGAGCGGCCAGGAACTCGACCTGCAACGTTTCGCCGGCGATTCCCGCGAGGGGATCGTCGCACTGAAAAATGATGAGGAACTGGACGATTATACCTATCGGGTCGCCGGATGCGTCGGGGAATTCTGGACGGAGATGTGCTGGGCCCATGTGTTTCAAGTTGCGCAGATGGACCAGGTGATATTGGCAGAGCCGTCTTTCACGGCGCTGGGCATTCGGTTCGGGAAAGGACTTCAGCTGGTCAACATCCTCCGTGATTTGCCGGCGGACTTGCGGCAGGGGCGCTGTTATCTGCCGGAAGAGAAGCTGCGCGCGGCCCGACTCGAGCCGTCGGACCTGTTGGAGCCGGCGAACGAACCGCGGTTTCGGCCGCTTTATCATTCTTACCTGGACCTGGCGCAGGAACATCTCGCCGCCGGCTGGCGTTATACGAACGTCATTCCGCGCAGTTCCCCGCGCGTTCGACTGGCGTGCGCGTGGCCGGTTCTGATTGGGGTGCGCACCCTGGCGCTGCTGCGCGAGGGCAACATTCTGGACCCTTCGCGGCGCATCAAGGTCTCGCGCCGTGAAATTAAAGGGATTGTGGGGCGCTCGGTGCTGTCGATGGCCCTGCCCCCGCTTTGGAGGGGGTTGTTTACCCGGAATTCCGCCAAGGCGACCGCTTTAATTTGATTGAAACGGGTCCCGGCCGCCGGTGTTTGCCGGCTTGTCACCCCGGCTGGCCGCAAAAATAATCTTAAGCCCGGGCTTGGGACGCCGATTTTACCTCTGTTGGGCTCGATCGGACATTGCAGTTGCCTGTGCTAAACCTTTGAAGTATGCAAACACCATGAAAAGACTGAAACGGATTTTAGTTTTCGCTTTCGCCCAGCTCGGGCTGATTTCGCTCCATGCCCAGCAACCGCCCCCGCCCGCAGGCGCCGGTGCCAATCCGCCCGCGCCCGACTCCGGCGGCGGTGTTCCCAAGACACCCACCGCACCCAGCGAAACTCCGGCGGCGGTTTGGACCTCGACCAATGTCCCCCCGCGCCCGATGACTTTGGCCGAGGAGAGAACCGCGCGGGATCTCTTGAGAAATTCAAGGATCCAAACCGCGGAACGCCGTCCGCCGCGGGATCAGTTTGAGAACACTTTCCAGCTGACACCTCCCACGGACAACAAAAGCTTCGAAGTCGTCCCTGGCAACCACGGTCCCCGCCCGGCGTCGATCGTTCGCACGCCCGCTCCGGCCGGTCCACGGCCGGGCATCGTTCAGCAACCGGTCGCTCCAGCGCCTGTGTTCAATTCCGCGCCTCCAGCTCCCGACACCTGGGAAGCGGATCCTTACGAAGTCGAATTGCTCGCCAAGGCAAAAGCGCACCAGGCGGAAATCACCGGCGACGAAACGCGCCGCCTTTCGGATCCCAGCGCGACGGCTGCGCTTCCTGCGCCGGCAGCACCGGTTGCCGTTGTCACGCCGCCGGCGGTTGAGGCGATTGCCTCCGCGGCTCCCGTTGCTCCCGTTGCTTCCGTTGCTGCAACGCTTCCCCCCGATGATTACACGCCGGATCCTTACATTGTTGAATTGACCGGCAAAGCCAGGGCGCACCAGGCGACGACCGCTTCCGTTGAAGCGGCACGCCCGGAGGAACAGCCCCCAGTCGTCAGCGCTCCGCCCACCGCAACTCCTCCTGTTGTGGAGGCTCCCCCGGCGGTCACACCCCCGCCTACGAATCTGGAACAGGAAGCCGCGCGCAAAAAGGCGGACGAAGAATTTCGTCGCAAGGAATTGGAACGCATCGAAGCCGAGGTGAACAAGGCTGCTGAGGAACGCAAAAAACGGGAGGCCGCTGCCACTGCGGTGCCTGTTGCCGTTCCCACCGTCACAGCGCCCGTGGTAGTTCCCCTGCCCGTGACGCCGCCGCCCGCCCCGGTTGTCGAGAGTCCGGCACCCGCTCCTGTCGTGACTGCGCCGGTCGTCCCCGTCGCTCCAACACCTCCTCCGGCCGCAGTGACCGCGCCGGTGACTCCGCGCGTCGAGGTCAATCCGATGTCATCGGAATTGGAAGCACAGGCGCGGGCATTGCTTCGCCAATCGACGCTCGATCTGAATTCGCAGGGCATTCCGCCCAATCCGCAGACCACTCAGCCGGCATCGTTCATTCCGCCCACGACTCCCGCCGCGGCCGTGCCTGCCACGCCCGAAGCTCCGGACGCCCCGAAGATCGATCGCGCAGCCCAAAGGAAAATCGAGAAGGAACTTCAGGCCCAGCGGGGCGCGGAAATGCGCGCCGCCAAGGAGGCCGAGGCCAGGGTCAAGGAGGAAGCCCGCCAACGCGCTTATTTTGAGGCCACACGCGCCAAGGAGGAAAAAGCGCGTGCCAACGAAATTGCCATCGCTGAAGCCCGCCATCTCAAGGAGCAACAACGGCTCGCCACCAGCGAACAGGAGAAACTCGCCCGGCAAAAGGCGCTCGACGACAAACTGGCGCAGATCCGCGCGCAAAAGGAACAGGAAGAAACCGACCGCGCCGCCCGGGCTGCTCGCGCCGCCGCCGAAGCCTCCAAGCCGGCCCCCGCTCCCGTGACCATTGAAGTGCCTGTGGTGCCCACGGTGCCGGTTGCGCCTCCCGTGGTAAACGTTGTGACGCCGACGGTTTCCCCGGAGCCTATCGTAACGCCAGCGGTCGTGGTGACGCCGGCCCCGGTGGTCGCGGCGACGCCGGTGATCACAGCGACGCCGGTGTCGACTGTCGCTCCCCGAGTGGAGACGCCTGCGATTCCGGCGAATTTCTCGAGCAAGATGTCGCACGAAACCGAATCCAAGGCGCGTGCGTTGCTGGATCAAAAGCTCGCCGAGATTGGCGCCGCGCCCTCCTCGATTGCCGCCGCGACGACGCTTCCGGAGCCGGCGCCCGCACCTTCGGTCATCACGCCCAACACGCCGCCCCCCACGGTGGTTCCCGTTCTGCCCGGTGAAGCCCAATTAAACGCCGAAGCCGCCTCGCGTCGTGAACGCGAGAAAATGGAAGCCGAAGCCGCTCGCCAGCAGGTCCTCCAGGAACAACGCCGTCTCGAAGCGCAGGCTCAATCCTCGAAAGCCGAGGCGCGTGCAAAATCGGATTTGGACAAAAAGGCAAAAGCTGTCGCCGCCCGCCAGGCGAAAGAGGAGGCACGTGAGGCCGCGGCGGCCGAAGCCCGCGCGCGCGAAGAGGCCAGGATCGCCGAGAAGGAGGCCAAAAAATCGAGAATCGCCAAGGCCGAACCCCGGGAGGTGGAGCCGCCCAGCGTCAAACCCAGCCAGCCCATCGTGCGCACCTGGGAAGTGCCCGGAGGCAGAACAAAAGACCAGCGCCTTGCCGACTTGTATGACGCCTACGGCCGCGACCTGATCAGCCCTTCGGAGTATCACCGGGCGCGCGCCAGGATCATCAGCGAACCGTGAGCCGCGGCCGGCGTTGAGAGTGCCCGTGCCCGGGTGCCGGGGACCGCCGCGCTCGTGCGCAATTCCTTTGGCGCGTTGGCGATGCATGGGATCCCCGTGGCGCCGACTGGCAGTCGGCTGTATCGCCGGTTGGCAACCGGCGGGGGAACGAATTAACACAGCACTGGGGAGGCATGCCAGTTGGTGGGCCCGCACAATCCAGTTCGGCGCGTTTGCGGAGTGCCACTCCGCGATACAGCCGATTGCCAATCGGCGCTACGCTGCTGCGCGGAGCGCCGACTGGGGGTTCGGAGTCCGGGCTTTAGCCTAATGCCATTCGGTAATTATTCATGAAGAGCGTTTGACGATGGCAATGTGGAGTGGCGCGCAAGAGCTTTTCTGGTTTTTTTTCCGAGGCCAGGGTTGAATAGGCTGCCTCATCGCA
>JBEEGQ010000108.1:0-9738 GCA_041166945.1 Verrucomicrobiota bacterium | reverse complement strand
AAAAGGCGACCCGGCGGAAATCGAGCCCTACATCAATATGCTGGCTCATGCCATTGTGCGCCGGGATGACGGAGCCGTGTTCACCCATCTACACCCCGCCGGAACGATTTCAGTCGCGGCGCAGCAGGTGTTTCAATTGCGCGCGGGCGAGAAAACGCCGCGACGAATCACCCCCGAGCAGATGGAAAAACTGTGCGCCTCGCCCGGTCCGGAGATGCGCCTTCTCCCCATCGCGTTCCCTTACGAATTCCCGCAACCGGGCCGCTATCGTCTATGGGTGCAGGTGAAAGTCGCCGGAACGGTGCGCACGGGCGTGTTCGACACGGAAGTGAAGCCAGCCGGGTAAAAACAGCCCATGGCTGGTTACATCATTCCTTCGAAAACGCCTTGGAACAGGACAGTGTGTCTCGTCACCGTCCTTTTCCTGGACACCGCCTCACGCCGGCTGCGCCAGGGCTTTCTCTTATCTCGTTGATGCAGCGCGGGGTGAAAGGGGCGCCGACGTTTTTCAAGGGTGCATCAGCGCTCCTCATGGCTTGGCACCGGCGTTGCTATTAGACCGGCGTGTGTCTGTGTTTGGTTCGTTCTGTGTTCTGTGTTTAGAGCGGGCTGAGAGTCCGGCAGTTGAGTGACACACCTCGACTGACCTTTTCGGCAGTGTGGCTGGAAGACTCTCCGCCCGCTTTTTTTTATCGGGAGACTTTCCACCGCGGAATCGTCAACGGGCCCTGGCGTGTCGCCATTGGTTTCATCCCGATCCACCGAGGACCTGCCTCTTGATGATGTCGTAAATCTGTGTGGGCTGGAGCGGCGAAGCATCGACGGACCGGGTTTCTTCCGAGAGCAGGAGCGGCCAATCCTGACGGCTCGAAGGGCAGATGCCGTGGGAGCCTTTAACGAGCGTGGCGTCGAGGGGAACAACGTTCATCAACATTCGAAAACCGAGCTTCTTCTGCAACAAACGCCGCAGGATTTTCAATCTGGGAAACCTCAATGTGGGGTCGATGAAAAGCTCGACCGGATCGTATCCAGGCTTGCGATGGATATCGACGCAGCGGGCAAAATCGGGCGCGCGCCGATCGTCCAGCCAGTAGTAGTAACTGAACCAGGCATTCTCGTGCGCCAGCACCACCAGATCCCCGGCGCGCGAATGATCCAAACCACATTCCCTCTTTTCCCCGGCGCCGAGCACCCGCGCGACACCCGGCACCTGCTCGAGCCGCGCTCTGACGGAATCCTTTAAACGGGGGTCATTGACGTAAATGTGGGCGACCTGATGGTCGGCGACCGCAAAGGCGCGACTCGCTCCGCAATCGAGCAACTCCAATCCCAGTTCCTCGCGGATCGCGATCCATCCTTCCTCCCTGAAAATGCGGTTCAGGTGGATGGGAGTGTCGACTGCCGTGATGCCATACTCCGAGAGGATCAGCACCGAGACGGATCGATCGTGGAAAAAGTCAATCAAACCGCCGACGATCGAATCGATGAGCTTCACGTCGTCGGAAATCGTGGGATGAGACGGCCCGTGGCGTTGCAGGTTGTAATCGAGGTGCGGAAGATAAATGAGGCTCAGGCTTGGCTGATGCTTCTCCTCGACCCAACGGGCGGCATTGGCGATCCAGCGGGATGCAGCATCGGGACTTCCCTGCGGCGACGGGATCCCCGCCGCGGGTCCCCAGAAGGTTGGGAATGGAAATTCGCCCAGGGCTTGCTTGATCTCCGCGCGAAGCGTCTGCGGCGCCGTGTAAATGTCGAAAAGCTTTCTTCCGTCCGCCGGATACATGGGTCGCGGAGTAATGGTCCAGTCGGCGGTGGAATACATGTTGTACCACCAAAAAAGCTTGGCGCAGGTGAAGCCGGGAATCAGCGAGCGCAATTCCTCCCATATTTTGCGGCCTTGAACGAGGTGATTGGACTGCTTCCAGAACTGCACCTCGGCAAGGTCCCGGTCATACCATCCATTTCCAACGATGCCGTGGGCCGACGGCGGAGTGCCGGTGAGATAAGTGGACTGCGCGGAGCACGTGACCGCCGGCAGCACGGGCTGCACATGAACGAGCGGCGCGCGTTGTCGGAAGGCATTGAGCCGCGGCGAATGGGCGCCGAGCAGTCGTTCGGTGAGACCAACGACATTGATGACCGCCGTGCGTCGCATGGCGCCGCTTAACGGCCCAGAAGCGAGATGCCCGCCGCGTGCGATTTGGCGGCGTGACGTTGTTCCAGCTCGTGTATCGAGGCCAGCATCGCGGGCAGGTTTATTTCGTTCACCTCGATTCCTGTGCCGATGGCGGCCAGCAGGGTGATGGTGAGGCGTCCTCCCAGATGTTCGCGGAATTCCTCGAGACCTTTCATGACGACCAAATCGCCCCCGCTCTCCGCATGCAGCAATTCGGTGGCGAACACGTCGAAGCCTAACGTCTCGATCAACCTCAGGACGCGCTCGGCGGACGCCGTGTCCAGCAACCCGACGCGGCGCGAATAAACAACGTCCAGCGCTATGCCGATGGCAACGGCCTCGCCATGCCTCAGGCGATATTCCGAAATCTGCTCGAGCTTGTGGGCCGCCCAGTGGCCGAAGTCCAGGGGACGCGCCGAGCCGAGCTCGAAGGGATCGCCGCTGGTCGCGATGTGGTTCATGTGCAGCTCGGCGCAACGACGGATCAGCCGTTGCATCGCCTCCGGATCGAACTCGTGCAGCTTCGACGCATCCCGCTCGAGCGCCTCAAAAAACTCCGCATCGCGGATGCACGCGACCTTGACCGCCTCGATGTAACCGCCGCGTTTGTCCCGGGGGGGCAGCGACGCGAGCAGGTCAAAATCATTGATCACGGCCCAGGGGACGGCAAAGGTGCCGATGAAATTCTTTTTCCCAAAAGCGTTCATCCCGTTTTTCACACCGACGCCGGAGTCGTCCTGGCTCAGCGTCGTGGTCGGAACCCGCACGTGCCGGACGCCGCGATGAGCTGTCGCGGCGGCGAGTCCGGCGAGATCGAGCAGCGCGCCCCCTCCGATGCCGATCAGATAAGAGTGCCGATCGATGTGATAACGATCGATATGCGATTGGATTTCCGAGACATGAAAATAGGAATTCTTCACGCGCTCGCCCCCCTCCAGCACGAATGGAGGCGAGACCAGGTGGACGCAGTCGGCGATGGTCTTGAAATAGGTTTCGATCTGAGGAACCAGCGCCGGCTGGACTTCGTGCAGGGATTCATCCAAAACCACGAGGACCTTGGGCGGAAGCCCGGCCTGGCCTTCGAGGACATCCTTGAGCAGCGGATTGCCCAGGCTGAAAATATGGCGCGTGAAGTAGACCCGATGCCGAAAACTGACCGAAAAATTTCGTTCAACGAGGGTCATCGCGCGTAAAAGTGTCGGTGCTTCGACGCCGATTGGCGAGGGATTATTTAAACGGCGCGGGCGGCACATTGATGTTGCGCCGGCCATTGCCGATGAAGAAGGGCGGGGCTGTGGCGTGAGCAAAGGGGGCCGGCTCCCGTCCAATCGACAGGCTGTCATTGACGCCCAGATTGCACTCGCCAACAAACGGGGCGGGTGCGAATTTGGCGACGAACTTTAAAAAGGTTATGAGTGAACTCCAGGTGATCGAATCGGCCTTGGACCAGGCTGCCCGGCGTCGGCGAATGAATCGTGCCCTTTACGGGCTTTCACGCGGCGCGCTGATCGGTGCGGGGCTGATCGTCCTCGTCGTTGTCCTGTTCAAGCTCACGCCCATTCCTCTTTGGACCGTATCCGCCGCGGCCATCGCGGGCGGGGTCTGCGCATTTGCTGGATTTGTTGCGGGCGGCTGGCGGAAGCCCGGCCAGCAGGAAATTGCCCGATGGATTGACGAGCGCCAACAGTTGAAGGAACGCCTCAGCACGGCGCTCGAAATGTCCGGAGGCGCCGGCGCCGCGGACTGGAAGGAGTTGCTCGTCCATGACGCCGCACGTCACGCCGAGGCGCTGAAACCGGCCGAGTTGTTTCCCCTGCGGTTTCCCAAACCCGCCCGGTGGGCATTGGCAGCGCTGGTCCTGGCCGCGGGACTCTGGTTTGTTCCCGAGTATCGGACCTTTGCCCACGTGCAGCAGAAAAAAGAGGAGGCGAACGTCAAGGAAGTGGGGAAGGAACTCGCCGACCTGGCGCGCAAGGAATTGGTCCAACGTCCAGCCGCCCTGCCTGCCGCCCAGAAGGCGATGGAACAAGTCACGGAGCTCGGAGATACGCTCGCCAAACAATCCCTCACAAAGGCCGAGGCATTGAGGAACCTGGCGACGGCGACCGAAAAGCTGGTGAAACAGGAAAAGGAAGCGGAACAAAACCCGGTTCCAAAACCGCTGGAGCGCGCCGCGCGCGAACCTGGAAATCGCGCCAGCGCTTCCACTCAGGCACTTCAAAAACAGCTCGATGCCCTCCAAAAGGCGATGGGCGACGCGGCCGCGAAGGCCGACCAGCTCGATAAACTGTCCGACCAGATGCAAAAGATCCAGCAGCAGGCCGCCAGCATGGCCGCCAACAATTCAAAAATGTCCAGCTCGGACCGCGAGCAGCTCGCCGAGTCGCTGGCCAACATGGCCCGGCAGGCGCAGGAGGATGGGGCTTCCCTGGAAGGACTGGAAGATGCCATCGCGGCGCTCAAGGCCAACAACCCGGAAGAGTTCGTCAAGGACATCGAGGCGGCCTCGCATGATTTGGAAAAACTGCGGCAGATGGCGAAATCGATGCAATCGGTAAAGCAACAGATGGCAAAGATCGGCAAGGATTTGGGGGAGCAACTGGACAAGGGGCAGGCGCAGGCAGCCGTGCAAACGCTTCAAAAGATGGTGGAACAACTGGAACAGGGCAATGTCACGAAGGAACAGCTCGAGCAGATCATGAAGGAGGTCGCCAAGGCTGTCGATCCCGCCAAGGATTACGGCAAGGTGGCCGGGCATCTCCAAAAGGCCGCCCAACAATGCCAGGGTGGGGACAAGCCCGGCGCCGGACAAAGCCTCGCGGAAGCCAAAAAGGAATTGCAGAAAATGCTGGATCAAATGGCCGACTCGGAATCGATGGAAGCCATGATCGATGCGCTGGCCCGCGCCGACATGGCCATTCGCTCCGGCAAAATGTGGAGCGAATGCCAGGGTGGCAAATGCGCGAGTTGCAACGGGCTCGGCTGCGGCAAATGCAAGGGACGCGGCTGGAGCCACGGCGGCAAACCCGGCGGTGGCGTCGGCACCTGGGCCGATGAATACGGCTGGACTTATTTTTCAGAAAATCAGGGAGAACCTGTGGATAATTCAGACATCCAGCGTCCCGACATGCCCGGGCACGGCCACACCGAACGTCCAGCGGACCTCAACCCCAACCTCGTCCCCGACAAGGTCAAGGGACAGGTGTCCCCCGGCGGATCCATGCCCAGCATCACTTTGAAAGGCGTCAGCATCAAAGGCACCAGCAAGGTGAAATTTGAAGACGCTGCCACGACCGCGCAGGCCGACGCGCAAAGCGCCCTGAACCAGGACAAGGTTCCCCGCGCTTACCAAAATGCCGTGCGCGATTATTTCGACGATTTGAAAAAGTAGATTGCCAGCAACCGGCCATGCCCATGACCACCGAGCAGAAAATCCAATCGTTCCGCCAGACCTTCGACAAACTTCGCGCCGAGATTGGAAAGGTCATGGTGGGTCATCACGAGATCGTGGACGGCACGTTGACAGCCATCTTCGCCAGCGGCCACGTCCTGCTCGAGGGCGTGCCGGGTTTGGGAAAAACGCTGCTGGTTCGAACACTGAGCGAGGTTTTGGATCTCTCCTTCAACCGCATTCAGTTCACGCCCGACCTGATGCCCGCCGACATCCTCGGCACCAACCTCGTCATGGAAACCCCTGACGGACGGCGCGAATTTCAGTTCCAGCGCGGGCCCATCTTCGCGCACATCATCCTCGCGGACGAAATCAATCGCGCCACTCCAAAGACGCAGTCGGCGATGCTGGAGGCGATGCAGGAAAAGCAGGTGACCGCCGCCGGGGAAATCCGGAAACTGGCCGAGCCGTTTTTCGTTCTGGCCACACAAAATCCGATCGACCAGGAGGGAACCTACCCGCTGCCGGAGGCGCAACTGGATCGATTTTTTTTCAAGCTGCTGGTCGGTTACCCGAGCGCCGCGGACCTGACGGAAGTCATCAATCGCACCACCGAAGGACACAAGGCGCAACTCGAGAAGGTATTGGATGGCGCGGGGCTGATCGAGTTGCAGAAGCTCGTCCGCGAAGTGCCGGTCGCCTCTCACGTGAAGGATTACGCGGTGCGCCTTGTGATGGCCACCCATCCGAAAACCGAAACCGCCGCGCCAGTCGCCAGCCAGTATCTGCGCTTTGGCAGCAGCCCCCGGGGCGCGCAGACCATCATACTCGGGGCCAAGGTTCGCGCGCTGACCCAGGGACGATTCAACGTCAGTTTTGACGACCTTCAGGCCGTGGCGCTCGGGGCGTTGCGCCATCGGCTTATCCTGAATTTCGAGGCCGAAGCGGAAGGCATCACAACGGACATGATCATCGCCAAGATTCTGGAGGGTGTTCCGAGGAATGCGGATGCCGTGAAGGCCTGATGCCATGGCCTCGAAGTGATGTCCGTCAGGATCCAGACATGTCCGTGAGCGCGCTGCTGACTCCCGAACTCCTCCGGCGACTGGAGCAATTCCAGCTGCTGGCAACGCGCCGCGCCAAAAGTTCCGCCAAAGGGGAGCGCCGCAGCCGCGCCCGCGGACAATCGGTCGAATTTGCGGATTATCGGAATTACGTCGCAGGCGATGATTTTCGGCATCTTGACTGGAACCTGTATGGGCGCCTGGACCGGCTTTTTCTCAAGCTCTACGAGGAGGAGCGGGAACTGCCGGTCCGCATCTTTCTGGATGCCAGCGAAAGCATGAGTTTTGGTGAGCCCCGCAAGTTCGATTTCGCGCGGCAAATCGCGGCAGCCATTGGCTACGTGGCTCTGTGCGGTTTTGATCGGGTCAGCGTGATCCCGTTTCCTGACTTCGCCGGCGAGGGCGGCGAACTGGACGCCGCGAAGCGCAATACGGAAATGGCCGCGCGCGGCGCCTTGCGTGCCGTGCGTGGGAAAAAATCGTCGCTGCAATACTTTCGTAATCTGGGGACGATTTCGGCGCGGGGAGGCGCGAGCCTGAACGAGAGCCTTCGGCGGGGCGCGCTCGAGGCCCGGCAGGCCGGCGCCGCGATCGTGCTGAGCGATTTCCTCGATCCTGCGGGTTACGAGGCGGGACTGACAGCGCTCGTGGGGCGCGGCTTTCAGGTGAGCGCCGTGCAAATTCTGTCACCGGACGAGATCGCGCCGGCAACGTTCGGCGATTTGCGGCTGGTCGATTCCGAGACGGGGGGAATGCAGGAGGTGACGTTTGCAAAATTCCGTCTCAAGCATTACCAGCAAACGGTGCAAAATTATGTCCAGCGTCTTCGCGAATTCTGCACCGGGCGCGGCATTAATTTTTTCCATGCCGGCTCCGACACCAACTTGCAGGACCTGTTGCTGAAACAACTGCGTGCGGCGGAGGTTTGGGGTTAGGAGAATGATGAAAGCCCCATTGCGACTCTGGATTCCGCTTGGACAACCCGCGCCCAGCATGCGGTTCGCAGGAAGGAGCGGCGCATGAACTTCCTGGCGCCGGCCGGATTCTTTTTCGCGCTCGCGCTGCCCGTGGTGGTGGTGTTTTACCTGCTGAAGCGCAAGCGCGTCATCAAGCTGGTTGCCAGCACATTCCTCTGGCAAAAATACCTGGCCGAAACGCAGGCCAACGCGCCCTTCCAACGCCTGCGCAAAAACTGGCTGTTGCTGCTTCAGCTCCTGATGCTCGCCCTCGTCGTGCTGGCGCTCAGCCGTCCATTTTTCAAGGGAACCGCCCATCCCAGCAGCCTGCGCGTTATGATCCTCGACGGCTCCGCTTCCATGCAGGCCACGGATGAAAAGCCGACCCGTTTTGAACGGGCCCGCGCCGACGCGCTCAAGTGGGTCGATGGCCTTCGCGAGGGCGAACAAATGATGGTTTTGCTGGCCGGCGCTGTCACGGAAACCAAGCAGCCCGCCACTTCGGACAAAGCGGCGCTTCGTCGCGCACTCAAGGATTGCACACCCTCGGACACTCCCACGCGCCTGGCGGACGCTCTCAAGACAGCGGGCGCGTTCACATTCGAAAAGCGGGGGGAGGAAACGTTCACGTCGGGCGAGATCCATCTCTTCAGCGACGGCGCCGCGCCTGACTTGGAGGAGTTGGCGAATAAAAATCTGCCGCTAATCTATCACCGCATCGGCACGGGTGGAAACAATGTTGGCATCGTCCGCATCGACGCCCGGGCCAATCCGGAAAATGCGCTGGAACGAGCGGTGTTCGCGAGCGTTGCGAATTTTTCCACCAACGAATGGCGCGCCGAGGCTGAGTTGCTTTTCGACGAGCGCGTCGTCGAAAAGCGTGCGTTGACCCTGGCGCCGACGAACACGCAGCTGCTGATTTTCACGGCGCCGCAGACGAACAACGGCGTGTTCACCGTGCGCCTCAACGCAAAGGACGATTTGGCCGTCGATAACCAGGCGAGCGTGGTCAGCCTGATGTCCCGGCCGGTGAAGGTGCTGCTCGTCACCAAGGGCAACCATCTCCTCGCGAAAGCCCTGCGCGGCGCGCCGAACGCGCGAATCGAAATCGCCAGCCAGCTCACCGATGCCTCCGGCGATCCGGATGTCGTCGTCCTGGATGATGTAGTCCCGGCCGTGTGGCCCCGCGCCAATACCCTCGCCATTCATGTTTCGAACACCAACTGGTTTCCAAGCTGGAAGGCCATCAGGAATCCGGTGATCGTGGACTGGAAAAATGCGCACCCGCTGCTCCGCTTTGTGAATTTCGACAATGTCCAGATCGCCGAAAGCTGGGGTGTGAAGGCGCCATCGTGGGGATTTTCAATTGTGGAATCCCCGGAGACCCCCCTCGTTGTTGCCGGAGAAATCAACCGACAACGTCTCGTTTGGATTGGATTCGATCCGCTGGACAGCAACTGGCCGTTGCGCCTGAGTTTCCCGATATTCATGGTGAACGCGGTGGACTGGCTTAATCCAGCCGGCGGAACTTCCAGCCAGCTCCTCGTGCAACCGGGCACCGCGTTCCGTTGGTCATTCGCACAGCCCGTCACCCGCGCCGAAGTGACTTCTCCTGACGGCAAAACCCGGGCGCTGGACGTCAGCGACGGCGCCCGCGAAATCGTGGTCAGCGATACCGTCCGGCAGGGCGTTTACAGGGTGAAAGCGGGAACGAACGAAGTGGTTTTTTGTGCCAATCTGATGGATTCAAATGAGAGCAACATCGCCCCGCGCGATGAATTGGCAGTCGGCCGTTACGCGAAGGTGAGCGCCACGACGATGAAACGCGCCAATGCCGAACTCTGGCGATGGCTGGCCATCGCGGGGTTGGCGGTGCTCCTGTTCGAATGGTGGTTTTACCACAAACGATCCGCATGAATTGCGGAAGGCCGGTTCAGGCGCCGGCGCGCGGCATTCATGCCGCTGAAACCGGGACTCCAAACCTCGGAGACGCTGCCGTACGAAGTTTCACTGCACGGAGTCCCGGCTTTAGCCTAATGCCATTCGGTAATTATTCATGAAGAGCGTTTGACGATGGCAATGTGGAGTGGCGCGCAAGAGCTTTTCTGGTTTTTTTTCCGAGGCCAGGGTTGAATAGGCTGCCTCATCGCA
>JBEEGQ010000107.1:0-10721 GCA_041166945.1 Verrucomicrobiota bacterium | reverse complement strand
GGGGCGCCCCGCGAAACCGGCTGACTTCTCTGACGCGACAATGGTCGTCGCCGATGCCCAAAAAGCAGGCGCGAGCCATGGACGCCATTTCGCAACGGTCAACCTGCCCGATGCTGAGATCGCGTCGGTGGTGGATAACCAGGATGGGTTTAAAGTCAATCAGGCGCAGGTCGGTTTCGATCCGAATCGCGACCAGAGCGGCGCTTTCGGGATGGCCGCCGTTCAGAATCCAGTCCCGGCACTGCTGCCGAATGGCCGAACGAGTGGTGCCCAGGGTGGGGGTGGTGGCGAACCTGAAGGGGTCATCGCGAATGCAGGGGATGTGTTGGCTGAACGAACGGTGAGTCGTGGAGATAAGGCGGGTGGGAGTGGGATCTCCCAGGAAGGGCGTAACGTCGTTGCGCCCGGTGGCAACCGAAGATCCGCTGACAAACTTCCGGAACGCAATCTCTGGTTCTATTTGGAAGGAGACGTAAAGCCCTCGACGGGCCTTTATGCTGACCAGCCTGCCCAGGCGGTAAAATTGGACCCCGGAAGTGCGGCCGCGGATTATTTCTTCAAACTCGACGAGGAAAAAAAAGCCTCGGCAAATAATGAAGAGTCACACCGGAAAAAAGTGTTGGACGTGGACAAAAGCTCGGGGAGTTCGCCCGCATCACCGCTTCCTTCATTTGGAAACATTCCACCCGGGGTCTACGGCGGGGCAGGCCCTGTAGCAAACTCTACCTTCACCGTTACTGGTTTATCCACCAATTCATCATTTGCCGGTTTTGAAACCACTGTTCCCGGCGGGCCAGATGCCAGGGGTTCATTCTCGAAACGATTGAACCAGGTTGTAGATCGCGAAGAAAATATTCTTCAGGATGGTGCTCAACTACATCCGCGCCTTGACACCCTCACAAGCCCGCTGCCTCCGATGTCGGTTTCCAACCGAATCGTCGTCGCCCATCCCACGGCCAACACGACCCGCTTGTCGTGGCCCACGAACGCGTATGGCTGGGCACTTGTAAACAGTCCTGAATCGGCTGGTCACAAGTTGGCCGGACAATCCGAGAATGGCTATCTGGGGGGATTAAAGCCCGTTGTGTCCGAGCTGGACCAGAACGGCGACAGTGTGGCTGCGGGAACATGGATCACGGCGAATACCAATCAGTGGGGGGCCATGATCGGCGGTGGGAAACCGCCGAGCCCGGCCATTGCAGGGGGAGATTTCCTCACAACCCGCAATGATGCGAGCGTGGAGCAGTCAACAAGTTATGTCGCTGCAGCCCCCGCGACCATTGCGCTGCCGCAGCTTCAGACCGTTAATCCGACAGAGCAACCTTTGCGGCTCGCCCCAGTTGTTACCAACAGAGCGAATACATTCATGGACGGTTTGCAGGGTGTTGTCGCTCTAGACTTCGGCGACCCTGGCGGCAGCAGGCCGGGGCGGGGTGGCCAAGGCGGGGGCGGCTCGAGCAGCCGCCAGGAAGAATTGCGGCAAAAGCTCGATTCAATCCACATCAGCAGCCTTCAGGCAGACGGCCTTCCATTGGCTGAAGTCATCAAAGAATTGGATCGGAAAATCGTGAAATCTGATCCAAACCAACAGGGAGTCCATTTTCTTATAGCGAGTTCGGATCCATCGACCAACGAAGCCCCGGCGATTGATCCTGCGACAGGCCTGCCAATCTACGCATCGGCAAATGCCAAAGGCGATCTCGCGACCGCAACCGTGCGGATCGCGCATCCGGTTGGCGACATCACTCTGGGCCAGGCGTTAGCCATCATTTCTAAATCCACAGATCGGCCAATCGATGTGTCGCTCACAAGTTCTGGAGTTGTGGTTTCACCGAAACTAGAACAAAACCAACCCGCCAGCGTGCGGTCCTTCAAGATCGATCCACGAGCATTTCAAGAAATCAACGGCCTGGCGGCATTGGATTTTTCAACCGCGTTCCCTGGCGGGTCCGGTGGTGGCGGCGGAAGGCGCTTCCCCAAGAGCCTCACCGCGACAACGAACAACTCAATTCCGACAGCCGAGTTGGCCAGGCAGTACTTCTTGACGGCAGGGGTTAGCTTGAGCACAAACATTCCCGGACAACTGCCACCGATCACCTTTGATGATCGGACCGGAACCTTGTCCGTGCGCGCTACTCAAGCCGACTTGGAGTTAATCGAACAATTATCCAGGAATTTCCGCTCGAAAGAGCCGACAAAGGCTCCTGTTCCAGCACAGGACGCAGCCGTTCCTCAACCGGAAATTAGTACTGCTAAAAACGCCTTCTCCACCTTCTCCCTCAATGTCAGCGACGTCTCATTCAAGCTCGCTGCCGCAGCGCTCGAGAAAGGCCAGATGCCCGATCCTGCGACGGTGCGCACCGAGGAATTCATTAATGCATTCGATTACCGCGATCCGGAACCGAAAGGGAGCGCCCCGATCGCATTCGCATCGGAACGCGCGCGCTATCCATTCGCCCATAACCGCGATCTCCTGCGGTTCTCCATCAAAACCGCCGCCACCGGCCGCCAGCCCGGCCGCCCGCTGAACCTCGTTCTGCTTCTCGATAACTCCGGCTCCATGGAACGAGCCGATCGGGTTCGCATCATCCAGGAATGTCTGCGTGTTCTCGCTGGCCAATTGCATCCAGAGGATCGCGTCAGCGTCGTTGCTTTTGCCCGCACCCCGCGCCTCTGGATCGACGGCCTCCCCGGCAGCCAGGCGGGCGAACTGGCGCAACGCGTCGGCGGCCTCACCCCCCAGGGCGGCACAAATCTCGAGGAGGCGATGAACCTCGCGTACCAGACGGCCCTTCGACATTTTCTCGCCAACGGCATCAACCGCGTCGTGCTCCTCACGGACGGCGCGGCAAATCTGGGCGATGTCGATCCCGCATCTCTGAAACGAAAGGTGGAAGCGCACCGGCAGCAGGGCATCGCGCTGGATTGTTTTGGCATTGGCTGGGAGGGATTAAATGATGACCTGCTCGAATCGCTCTCCCGCAATGGCGATGGCCGCTATGGATTTGTGAATTCTCCCGAGGCCGCGTCCGCTGAGTTCGCTGCGCAACTCGCCGGCGCGCTCCACGTGGCGGCGTCCGACGTCAAGGTGCAGGTGGAATTCAATCCGCGCCGGGTGACAAGCTATCGGCAGATCGGTTATGCAAAGCATCAGTTGAAGAAGGAACAATTCCGCGACAACACGGTCGACGCCGCGGAGATCGCCGCCGCCGAGGCGGGCAATGCGCTTTACACCATCGAAACGAATCCGTCAGGAGAAGGCCCGCTGGCGACGGTGCGTGTGCGATTCAAAATTCCCGGCACCGCCGATTATCGCGAGCACGAATGGATGGTGCCTTACGACGGCGCGGCCAAAAGCCTGGAGCAATCCAGCGCCGCCCTGCGCCTGGCGGCCGCGGGTTCGGCATTCAGCGAATGGCTGGTGTCGAGTCCCTTTGCGGGTGAGGTCACGCCCGATCGTCTGCTCTCGTTGCTGAGCGGCGTCCCGCAAACATACAGCGCCGATCCGCGTCCAAAAAAACTCGAATGGATGGTGCGCCAGGCGAAAAGCCTGTCGGGACGGTAGAAATCATAATGAAGCCTTTTATTCTCCTTTTACTCGCTGCGGTTTCCATTTCGACCGTTCGTGCTGATACTCCCACCGAGCTAAAGGATCTCACCATCAACGGCGGGCTTCAGGATGGGAAAGCGCGGCTGGTGATCGAGGCGCAGGTCAAGGGCTCCAGCGAGGATCGAGAGAAAGTTCTTTTCTCCACCGCTCTCCAGCAATTAATCGCGGTCTCGCGCGAGCGGATCACCCACACGATCACCGCCACCATCGACGTCATTCAGGGTGAGCCAAAGGAACTGACCTTTACACTCAATGGCGATGCTGAGATCCAGAAGGTGACCGGCGATCGGCTGCAGGATTGGAGCATCCGCCAGGAGAGCAATGGGATCCGAACCCTCGTGCTTCGCCCGCGTCGCGCTGACAAGCCGGTGCCCCAACTCGTCATTCACATCGTGGCCGAGCGGGAGCTCAAGACGTGGTCGAATCCCGCAGCATCGCTGACGCTCGTGCCGTCGCAGCCCGCGTTTTTCAATGGATATGTCCAGGTGACCTTCGCCCCGGGTCTGGATGTTCAAGCGACCAACTCGGCCGGGCTGGTTCCCATCGAGGCGAAGTTCCTGCCGGAGCCGATGCGCGCCGCGGCGCGGACGGAGCAACCCGAGCCGCTGGCATTTCGATTTCATGGATCGGCCTATTCGCTGCCGTTGTGGATCACCATCGTGGATCCGGAGGCCAGACGGGTTGTGCTCCGTGACTTCAAACTCACCGGGCAACTTGCGGAAAATTCGGCGGTCTTCACGCTGACGGCGGTGGCGCGGGTGAAGAACCCGAATGGCGCGCAGTTGAATCTCCTCTCGGGAGGCGTCGCGCTGACCCAGGTCGAACCGCATCCGGACTGGCGCTTGAACTTTCAGAACGGCCAGTTCGTGCTGCGGTTTGATCGAGCGGGCGATTATCCAATCCAAATCAAATTCAATGCCGCGGTGCGACAGGCGGGGGGATGGAGCAGCGTCGATTTCCGCGTCGCCGCCAGCGCGCTCCAGCCGGTGATTTTTCAGGGATTGGCGGCGGACACGCAGTTTCAATTTCCGGGGGCGGCGCGGCCGGAACGAACAGGAACCGATTTCGTCAGTTACCTGCCAGCGGACGGAGCGATGAAACTCTCCTGGAAGCAGGGCCGTCCTGAGGCCGAGGGAAAACTTTTTTATTCCGCCGAGATGCTGGCGCAAATCAGCATCAGCCCCGGCTTGATGCGGCAGGCGGCGTGGATGGAGTTCAAAATCATGCAGGGCGAACTGAGCCGCGTGGTGCTGCTCCTTCGCGGGACTGGAAATGTCGCGCGCGTTCAGGGAGCGGATGTGCTGGCCTGGAATGTCGAGCCGGGAGCCGACGCGGGAGAACGGCGGCTGGTCGTGCAATTCAATCAACCGCAGAAGGACACCTTCAGCCTGCAAGTGCAGATGCAATCTGAGCTGGGCGCCTTTCCGCAGGCCGCGGACGCGATGCAGATTCGGCCCGAGGGGGCGACCCGTTTTGCCGGGCATTTCCGCGTGGTCAACGAGGGCGCGGTGCGCCTGGAGGTGGTCCAATCGACGGGGCTCTCGCAGATTTCGCCGGACCAGTTTCCCGTGAACGACGCCACCCGCGTGTTGTTTGGAAATAATGCGAGCCAGCGATTTGCATTTCGATTCTCGAGCGTCGATTTCGCGTTGCGCATCCAGGCGGACAATGTTCTGCCCGAACTCGGCGTGTCCCAGGTGCTCGCTTATCATCTGGGCGAATCCGAACTGTCCATCGATGCGGAACTGGAATTGGACATCCGCGAGGCGCCGGTGCGGGAATTGACATTGCGGGTGCCTCGCGGCTACGCAATCGCGCGCCTCACGGCCTCCGGATTAAGCGACTATTTTTCGAGCGAGAACGCCAATGAAGCCGACGCCCAGCTTCGGTTGGTTTACGGACAGCCAATGTCAGGGCGCCAGATCGTCCAGCTGCGTCTGGAACGCAACGCGGCCCTAGGCGATACCAATTGGGCATTGCCGCGCATCGAGGTCGTCAGGGCCAAATCGACCCGCGGCCATATTGGCGTTTCGGCAGACGCGGGGTTTCGGCTGACGGTCGATCGCGTTCAAGGGCTGACGGAAATTGCGACGGCTTTTTTTCCAAGGAAGCTCGCGGGGATACAGGCGGCGTTCCGGCTGAGCGACGCCTCGTGGCAGGCGACGATGCGCGTGGAACGCTTGCCGCAGTCCATACAGGCGGATGTATTCCACCTCTTCTCGATCGGGGAGGGGATCGGCTATGGGAGCAGCACGATCAATTACTTGATATCGGGGGCTCCCATCGCGGCGTTCCAGATCGATCTCTCGAGCGAATATTTCAATGTCGAATTCTCCGGCAAGGACATCCGGAACTGGCAGAAGACCACCAACGGTTACACGGTCCAATTGCATACGCCGGTGGCGGGGCCGTTCACGCTGCTGGCCACCTACGAGCGGCCGTTCAAGGCGCAGGGCGACACGCTGACATTTACCGGCGCGCGTCCGCTCGACGCCCAGACCGAGCAGGGCCACACCATCGTCATCAGCGCATACCAATTCGAGGTGAAACCGGTCAACGTCTCGGCAGGGTTGTTGGAGTTGGAAACAGCGGAAGTGCCGGCCGAGTATCGGCTGTTTTTCGATGCGCCGATCCTGAAGGCCTATCGCTACATCTCGCGTCCCTTCAATCTTCAACTGTCGCTTCGACCCCTCGCACAGGGCGAGACCCTGAGCCTCGTTGTGGATCGTGCGGTGTTATCCACCCGGATTTCAAAGGACGGCGAAGTCGTCACCGACGCCCGTTATTTTGTAAAAAACCGGGGCAATCCCGACTTCCGTCTGGCGCTGCCGCCGGACACCCAATTGTGGTCGGCGTCTGTGAATGGCACGACGGTCGTTCCGGTGAAGGATGGCAAGGACAACCTGATTCCCCTGCCGCAACGGGCGGATCCGAATGCCGTGCAGATTTTGGATTTCAAATTTGCGTCGCGATCCCGGCAGCCCGGCCGGGTCATCCTGGGAGCCCCTGTGGTCAGTGCGCCGGTGTTGCTGGCGGAATGGAAACTCGAGCCCGACACGGCGCAACGACTCATTTTTCGACGCGGCACTCTCGCGCCCAGCGGCGGGAGTCCGGATGTCTCGGGATTCTCCGCGTTGTCGCGCATGTTCAGCCGGCGCGTGAGCTCTCCCGCATGGATAAAGTTTGCGGCGGCGGTGGCTCTCATCGGACTGGCACTGGTCGCGTGGCGCTGGGCGACGGGTGAAGGGGTCCATCGGTTCGGCTTCCGCCACGTCGCGGGCAGCGTCCTGGGTCTGGCAGCCTTTGCGCTCGCCATGGTTACCATTGTCACTCTCGCGAACATGGCCAGTCAGGAGAATCGTTTCCTGTCGTCGAACCTCTCCTTTCTTGCGCCTGTGCAACAAAGCGGCAGCGCCCTCACCATCGAGGTGTCGAACGTTTCGGATGAACCGTCGGTGTGGACCTCCATCTGGCGTGCCTGGCCCGCGATGCTGGCGCTGGTGATCTGGGTGGTGTCGTTCGTTCGGTCGCGCGATGGGGCCCGCTCGGGCGAAATTGTTTTGGGCTGGACGTTGCTATTGTGGGCCGCCTTGCGCTGGCCGAATGGCGCGCCCGCTGCTTTTTTTGTGCTGATGGCATTTCTTTTCGTTCACCTGGTGATCCCGGCGGTGCGCCGGCTTCTTTCGCTGCCACCGAGGCCGGCGGCTGCCGCGCCTCCCTCTCCGGCGGCCGCAGTCGCCCTGCTTTTGCTGGGCGGTTTGACGTGGCTCGCTTGCGGAACCACCACAGCAGTGGCTGCGGCAGCGCCGGGCCAGACCAATCTCCTGACATCCACCAGCTCGTTGTTGCGCTCGAGGGAAACGCCCCTGGCGGAAACGGTGATACAGGAAATTCGCGTCGAGGATAAGTTCGCGCTGGGCAAAGCGAAGATTCATTGGCGGCCCATGAAGGACCAGTTGCTGCCGCTTTTATTCGAGCCGGCGGTGCTCACGCAGATCCGCTATCCGAGCAATTCGCTGACACTCGTTCAGGGGATGGTCGGCGCGAAGCGCGGGTATCAATTGCTGGCGCAGAAAGACGGCGAGTTCGACATTGAAATTGAATTCCAACTCCAGGTGGCGCGCACCGACGCCGGCAGCGGTTTTGCATTGCCCACCCAGCACGGGCTCGTCAATCGACTGACGCTCTCGCTGATCGATCTCGACGTGGACGTCGCCGCGCCGCAGGCGGTCTCGGTGGATCGGGAAGCGGCGGGGAGCAACACCGTCGCGCGGCTTGTGCTGGCGCCGGTGAACGAGCCGTGGATTGGCTGGAAACCGCGCAGCCGTGATGTCAAACGGGAGAAGGCGGTCTTCTTCGCGGAATGGGTTCAACTTTATGTGCCGTCCGCGGGCGTGATCGAGGGCGCGCATCAGGTGCAGGTGCGGCCCGCCCAGGGCGAACTGAGCGAATTGGTTTTTGACGTGCCGCCCGGCGCCACGATCACCGACGTGATGGAGGGCGCTGGCAATGTGAAGACCGGGGACGCGGGCACCGCAACTTCCGAAACGCGCAACGCGAAGTCGACGATTGTTTCGCTCTGGCGATTCGCGCCCGACACACGACGCCTGCGCGTGAGTCTCAACCCGCCGCAGTCGCGCCCGTTCACGCTGATGATTCGTTCCCAGGTGGCCACGGGTCCGTTGCCATTCGAACAGTCCATTGGGCTTCTCAGCGTCACCAATGCCGCGGGCCAGATCGGTTTGCTGGGAGTGGCCACGGGACCGGATGTCCAACTCGACAGTGTCAGCGCCGACGCCTTTTCCCCGATTAACCTCGAGGATTTTCCCGCGGGCATCAGCCAGTCGTTGAGCGCGCCCATCGCAGGGCTGGCCGTCCGTCGCGCCTTTCGATATGCCAATCCCAACGGCGTCGCAGTCTTGAAGGCGTCGCCGGTCGAGCCGGATGTCCGCATCGAGCTCCAGGAGACTCTCTCGCTGGGGGAGGATCGCACAGTTCTCGCCGCTACCCTGGGGGTCAGCATCACTCGAGCGGGAATTTTTCGGTTGAGCTTTCTACTGCCATCCGGGCTCGATGTGGAAGCCATCAGCGGCGCCGCCCACAGTCACTGGACCGAGTTGACGACGCCGGAAGGACGAATCGTCACGCTGCACCTGAAAGGCAAGACCGAGGGACAACAACAATTCTCCGTGACGCTCGCGGGCGCCGGCGTCAAGGCCGTCCAGGGCTGGGTGGTGCCGCGCCTGGTGATCCGCGAAGCCGGAAAACAGCGGGGTCAACTGGTGATCGTTCCCGAGCAGGGCATGCGATTGCAGGTCGTCACCCGCGAAGGAGTCACCCAGCTGGACCCGTTGAAAGCCGGGATTCGCCAGAAGGGTGTGCTCGCGTTTCGCTTGCTCCAGGATCAATGGAATCTTGCGCTCGACGTCGAACAGGTCGACTCCTGGATCCAGGTCATGAGCTTGCAGCATGTGACGGTGAGCGAGGCCCAGGTGAAGGTCGCTGCCAACCTTCAGTATCAAATCGAGAACACCGGGATGAAATCGTTGCGCGTGATGATCCCGACCAATGCGGAAAGCGTCCATTTCCGCGGCGACCAAGTCGCCGATTTCCTCCCGATGCCGGGCATCCAGACAAACGAGATGCAGGCATGGGAGGTGAAATTACACCGGCGCATGCTCGGAAAATACCTGCTCCAGGTCACCTACCAAACAGCCGTGGGCGACCAGGTGACCACGCACGTGTTGCGGGGAGTGCAGGCGCTGGATGTGAATTTGCAGCGTGGATTCGTGACGGTCGAATCTTCAGGCCGGGTGCAGGTGCGCGCCGATGCGGTGCCCGCCGCCTTGCAGAGGACCGAATGGCAGAGCATCCCCAGGGCGCTGAGACAGGACATCCCGGCGGCCTCTGCAAACCATACCTTCCGGCTCGTGGAACCCGCCTATCAACTCCCGCTGCAGCTGGAGCGTCATGAAGCGACCAAACTCCTCCCGGCTCGCGTGAATGCCATCACGTTAACCTCCGTGGTTTCCGACGAGGGGGTCATGCTGACCGAAGTGCGGATTGAATTGATCCCGGGGGACAAGCGGCTTCTGAAATTCACACTGCCGCGCGACGCGAGCTTCTGGTTTGCGTTCGTCAATCAAAACGGCGTGTGGCCCTGGCGCGAGCAGGATGGCATCCTGATTCCGCTGGAACCTTCCCGCGCTGCGCAGCCGGCGACCGTTGAATTGTTTTATTCCAGCAAGATTGGACTGCCGGGAGGACGCAAGCTGGACCTTTCGCTGCTGGGTCCAAAATTTGATCTCCCGCTGGAGAACATCACATGGCGTGTTTATCTGAACGAAAAATGGCGCTTGGACAAATGGGCGGGCTCGTTGCAGTTGCGCGAGGATAAGCCGATCGATCGCCAGTCTGCGGTCGATGTCCAAACCTACCTGCAAAATGAGGCCAGTTTGAAACAGGAAAAAACCAGGGAAGCCGAGCAGATGCTCTCGATGGGCAACACCTTGCTGGAAAATGGAGATCCCCAGCAGGCCCGTCGCGCCTTCCAGTCCGCTTTTGGACTAAGCGCCCACGACGACGCCTTCAATGAAGACGCCCGGGTGCAATTGCACAATCTCAAGCTGCAACAGGCCCTGGTCGGATTGAATGTCCGGCAGGCAACGGTCGCGGGCGAAACCGACGGCGGCGCCAACAAGTTGGGGGATCTGCGCAATCGAAAAGACGTCACTTATACACAACAGGAAGCCAAGCAGATCATCGATGCCAACACGGCTGATGATAACGCGGTGTTCATGCGCCTGGCCGAACGGATCATCCAGCAACAGGATGCCGCCGTTTCGAGTCCAACCGCCATCCGTGCTTCGATCCCTCAACAAGGCCGGCTCCTGACTTTTCGAAGAGCGGTGCAGGTGGAAACGTTCACCGACTTAAAGCTTCATCTCCAGGCGACCGCGACACGCACGGCGTCGGTCGGACGCCGCCTGATGACTCTCTGCGGTATCTTCGCGCTTCTGGGAGCGGTGCTCTGGGCGACGACCAGCTGGAGATCCCGCCAAAGCGAGCCCGCCTGATAACCGATTCATCGCGGCGGTTTTTTAACTTCTGG
>JBEEGQ010000106.1:0-7046 GCA_041166945.1 Verrucomicrobiota bacterium | reverse complement strand
GCCCGGTTTGGTGTCCACCCTTTTGGGTGTCGGGCGATGGGATAGGACGGTTCGGTCACCCTAAAGGGTGGACACCGAGCAGCCGATCGTACGCGGGTGCCAACTGCCCTCATCCGCGCGCAATCGGTTGTTCGCGCCTGAGATGGTGGCAGCGTCGCAGCGTCAGGAGAGGTAAGGGATGGTGAGCGGGCCCTGGGGCAGGGCGGCCACCGTGGCATTCGGACCGAGCCGGTTCAGTTCGTCGCGCACCGCCGCGCCGATGTCGGGGCAGGGGATGAGATGGCAAATTTTCACGACGTCATCCGGGAGCGTGCTGTGAAGAAGGACGCGGGCCTTGCGCTGGATGAGCGACTGGATTTGAGCCTGCCATTGTTCGGGACGCACGAAACCCGGCGTGGCGAGCATGCCCAGGATTTCCTCGGGGCTGCCCGCGCTGCGCAGCAGTCGATCGAGCGGGCTGCCGCCGGGAATGCCTTCGCGGCATTCGCACGCCAGGATAATAAGGCCGCCCGGCTTCACGATTCGCGCCGCGGCGCTCATGCCCTTGACCCCTTGATAGAGATTCATGTCGAGCGGATAGCCGCTGTTGGTGGTCACCACGATGTCGAACGGCGCCGAGACAGGCTGCATCGCCGATTGCCGGACATATTCACAGCCGACCTTGTGCGCGCCAATCACGTCGCCGGCGAAGGCATTGGTGATCTGTCGCTGTTCGTTCAAGGTGACATTCAGGATGAAGCTCGGCCCGACACGCAGCGCCACATCGCGCAACTCTTCCCAAAGGGGGTTCCCCGCGGTGACGCCGAATGTCGCGTTCGGATCCCCGATGTTTTGCCAGCCGTGATTGGCCATCACGCTCTCGAGCGCGCCGGTCCCGGGAATGATGCCTTTGATGCCCCCGCTGAAACCGGCGAAGAAATGCGGCTCGATGAAACCGGTGACGATGCGGACATCCGCTTCGACGACGTGCCGATTGATGAGCGCGGGGGTCTTTCCATCCCGCATGGTGCCGAGCTGGACATGCGCCGCGCGATTCTCGGGCTCATGATTCAGCACGCGATAGTTTTGGACCACATCCCGCGTCAGCATTTTCTCGAGCTCGACCGGGGTGTTGGGCCGATGGGTTCCCAACTGGTTGAGCAGCGTGATATTTTCGCGCGGCACATGCGACAGATGCTCGAGAAGCCAGGGAATCAGGCGGTCGTTCGGCGTGGCGCGGGTGATGTCGGTGAATGACACCAGCACCTTGTCGCCGGGCCGGACCAATTCACGGAGCGGCCTGGCGCCGATGGGTTGCTCCAGGGCGCGGATCACCGCCCCGCGTTCATCCGCGAGCCCCGGCCGGTTGGACGGGGCGATGATCGTGGTGCGATCCTTGGGCAACTCGACGGTCAGATGGCCGTGTCCGTAAGCCAGGTTTACTTTCATGCGCGGTACAAAGGATAGGCGGTTGGAAACGCCGATCCAACGCGGAAATTGGCCGTTAAGATTGCCAACTGGCCGTATCGCGCTTGGGACGAGATGCACGAGCCGGAATGTCTCATTGGACACCGGCAGTCCGCACCATTCGATGAAAAGGCTTCTTGTTCGGTGTCCACCCTTCAGGGTGTCTTCGCGCCGTGGAGCATGGGCCGGACACCCTAAAGGGTGGACACCCAGCGGCGTGCCCATGGCTCTTGCGGTCCAGCGATGCGGCAGACTGACCGCGGGGGGTCTCCGAGAAACATACACTTGTCGCCTTCCAGCCTCTGTGCTGTCATCGCCCCATGAAAAAGATAACCGCGACGATTTTCACACGCCTGGCCGTTCCGACGCTGGCCATTCTTCTCATGGCCGGCTGCGTCACCAACCCGGAGACGGGACGAAAGCAGCTGGTGGGTTTGGTGTCCGAGTCCCAGGTGACTGAGCTGGGCATCAGCAGTTTTGACCAGATGAAAAAGGAGGTCCCCATCAGTCACGATGCCAACGCGAACGCAATGGTGCGGCGCGTGGGTGAAAAGATTCGATCCGTGGTGAACCTGCCCAATGCGCAATGGGAGTTCGTCGTGTTCGACAGCAAGGAGGCGAACGCGTTCTGTCTGCCGGGCGGCAAAATCGGCGTTTACACCGGGATTCTCCCGATTGTGCGCGACGATGCCGGCTTGGCCACGGTTCTGGGACACGAGGTCGCTCATGCCACGCTTCAACATGGCCGCGAGCGCATGAACGAAGGCCTCGTTGCACAGACCCTTGGACAGGGACTCGGCGCGGTCGTGGATGCAAAGGATCCCCGGTGGACCTCCGCGTTTGGGCAACTCTATGGCTTGGGGGCACAGGCGGGGGTGCTCTTGCCGCACAGCCGCGCTCAGGAATCCGAGGCCGATCATCGCGGTCTGATTTACATGGCCAAGGCGGGCTACGACCCGGGTGCCGCGATCGAATTTTGGCAGCGCTTTTCCACTTACATCAAACAGGCTGGCGGCGCGGACGGCACCCCGGCATTCCTTCGCACCCATCCGCTGGACGAAACGCGCATCGCCAACATGAAAAAATGGCAGGCGGAGGCGAAGGCTGCCGCCCAGACAAAGTAACGAGCGCCCGCTGACGGCATTCGCGACGGCGCTTCGGTTCGCCGGAAACGGGCTGGGCCGGCGTGCCGCCGTCCGCGTGCGCATCCATCCGCTCCGTGCAAGTCCCATTCCTGAATCTGAGCGCCCAATATGAGGCGCTGAAGGATCAACTGCTGCCCGCGGTGGAAAAGGTGCTGGCCGGGGCGCATTACATTCTCGGGCCGAACGTTTCGGCCTTCGAACAGGAGATCGCAAATTATTGCGGGGCCAGGTTCGGCGTCGGAGTGAACTCGGGTTCGGACGCGCTGACGCTGGCGTTGCGTGCACTGGACATCGGGCCGGGCGATGAAGTCATCACCACTCCCTTCACCTACATTGCGCCCGCGGAGTCCATCCACCAGATGGGGGCGCGGATTATTTTTGCCGACATCGATCCGCGCACCTTCTTGATCGATCCTGTTGAAGTTTCGCGGCGCATCACGGCGCGGACGAAAGCGATCATTCCAGTCCACCTTTTCGGACAAGCCGCGCCGCTCTCAAACCTGCGGGATCTCGCCGCGCCGCGCGGGATCGAAATCATCGAGGATTGCGCGCAGGCCATCGGCGCAACTTGCGAGGGCGCCGGGGCGGGCAGCGTGGGCCGGATGGGATGCTTCAGTTTTTACCCGACAAAAAATCTGGGGGCCGCCGGCGATGGAGGCATGGTGGTGACCAGCGACGAGACGGTGGCGAAAAAACTTCGCATGCTCAGGGTTCACGGCATCGAACGGCGTTATTTTCACGATTTGCACGGATTCAATTCCAGGCTCGATGAGATCCAGGCGGCCATCCTCCGGGTGAAGCTGCCGCATCTCGATCGCTGGAATGCCCGCCGTAGGGCAATCGCGGCGAAGTATTCCGATGCGTTTGCGGGATTGCCGTTGGACCTGCCGGTGACCGCTCCCGGCAACACCCACATCCACCACGTTTATGCGATCCTCAGCGATCGCCGGGATGCCCTTCAGCAATACCTGGCAGAGCAGGGGATCCCGACGATCATCTATTATCCGCAGCCACTGCACTTGCAGAAGCTGTATGCGGAGTACGGGTGGAGCGAAGGCGATTTTCCACGGGCGGAGGCAGTTTCCCGGCGCATTCTTCCGCTTCCGATGTACCCGGAGCTCAGTGACGAACAGGTGGATTACGTGGGAACCACGGTGAGGAAATTCTTCAACTGACCCCGGCGGAAAGATTTTTGCGCACCTGCTCCTGCTGGGCGCGGATGAGCGCCGCATCTTCGCGGATGTTGGCCAGGGAGAGCCGGGTCGCCTGCAACAAGTTCCAGCAGCCCAATATCAGCCCGCCCACTCCCACGAATCCAAGGGAAAGGCCACACCCGGCGAGAACGCGAAACGAGATGAGTCCCTCCCAATTGCCGAGCACCGCGCCCAACAGCGTCACGAGGCTGGCGGCGGCGAACCCGGCGAGCGCGACGTAAATGGCGTGCAACGCGCGGAGCAGATGAGCGGCCTGGCGCTCGACCCGGTTTACCTGTCGAAGCAGGCGATCCGCGTTGGACCCCGATTCGGGAGCGTGCTGGGATTCGATAAACAATTCCCTCATCCTATCCCGCGTGCGCAACATCCGGTTGATGGTGCTCATGGCCAGCACGCTGGCCGCATTGGTCAATACCGCGGGCGCGGCGATGAACGTCAGAACCGCGAACGGGCTCTGGTTAAAAGTTGCTGTGTCCATAAATCTCGAAGCAACGCAAGACTCGAAGGCGACGGGAACGGGACCCTCCCGGCACCGGGAGCCTCTCCCGGCCAGTCCGCCGTCACGAGCAGAAACTTGCGAACATTTTCAAGTCTTGCCGACCGCCATCCCGTGGGACGCACTGCGGCGCGATCGGGCCCGCTGCGTTCCCGCTTTCCCACCACGCGTTTCAACCCTACTCTCTCGCGCCATGAAAGCGCTGCGCCTTTTAAGATATGTCGCGCTCTCTGCATTCGCGATCACCGTGGCGATCCCGGTTTCCGCCGAGTCGTTCAACTCGGTTTACCTTTCCGAATTTCTCGCCGACAACCAGCATAGTCTGCAGGATGACGACCGCGAGCGTTCTCCCTGGATCGAACTCCACAATCGCGGCGCGGTCACGGTGAACCTCGCCGGCTGGTTTTTAACAGATACCCCGACCAACCTCGCGAAATGGAGGTTTCCCGCGATTTCCCTGCTGCCCGAAAAATATCTGCTGGTGTTCGCCTCGGGAAAGGATCGCGTCAAAGATCTGGCGCATCTGCATACCAGCTTCCGGCTCGAGGCCCGCGGCAGTTATCTTGCCCTGGTGAATCCGCGGACCAATGTCGTTTCGGGATTTTCAGCCGCGGCACAATTGCCGGATGTTTCGGATGGCCGCGTGCGCGGGGAACCGGCGATCCGGGGGCACTTCATCCGGCCCACGCCTGGTCGACCCAACGCGATCAGCGGCCCTGGATTCGCCCCCGAAATCGCGTTTTCGAAGCCGGCTGGAAATTTCACCACGCCGTTTGCGCTGCAGCTTTCGACCGGAACGACAGGAGCCCTCATCCGGTTCACACGCGATGGCTCGATGCCGAATGCGGAGTCGCCGATATGGAGCGGGCCGTTGTCGATCACCAACACCGCGCACGTGCGGGCCCGGCCATACCAGGCCGGGCTGCTTCCAGGGCCGCCGCACAGCGAGGTTTACCTGAGACTATTCACCAACACGCTGGATTTCACCTCCACGCTGCCGGTGGTCATCATGGACATATTGGGGAAGGAGACCGCGATTTCTTCGCGTGGATCATTTGTTCATCTCTCCTTTCACGAGCCCATCGGCGGAAAAACGTCGCTCACGAATCCGCCCACCTTGACAACCCGCGCCAGTTATCATGTTCGTGGATCGACCTCCGCCGGCATGCCACAGACCGGTTTCGCAGTTCAGTTTTTGGACGAGTTCAACGACGAAAAACATCGGGCGCCGCTCGGTTTGCCTCCGGACTCGGATTGGGTTCTCTATGCGCCGAACGGTTTTGACCCCGTGATGATTCATAATCCGTTCGTCCACGAACTCAGCCGCGAGCTCGGCCGCTACTCGCCCCGCACCCGTTTCGTCGAGGTCTTTTTGGTGAGGACCGCGGGACGCGTTCGTGAAGCCCATTACAACGGCGTTTATGTGCTCGAGGAAAAAATAAAAATCGGCCCCCACCGTGTGGACCTGGATCGGCTGGGCCCCGAGGATTTGAAACCGCCGGTGGTCACCAGGGGTTATCTCCTGAAATTTGATCGGCTTGGCCCTGGGGAAAACGGCTTTTCCGCAGGCGGCCCCGCGATGGTTTATGTGGAGCCGAAGGAATCGATCCTGAATCTCCCGCAGCGCGCGCCGCAAAAGGAATATCTCCAGTCTTTTTTCAGCGACTTCCATCGCGCCCTGAACGGATCCAACTGGAAGGATCCGAAGAATGGTTATGCGGCGTTCCTGGATGTCGGCGCGGCGATCGATTTTCATGTCCTCGAGGTCCTCAGTGGAAATGTCGACGCCATGGTGTTCAGCACCTATTTCCAAAAACCACGCGGCGGCCGGATTATCTGCGGTCCGCATTGGGACTTCGACCGCGCGCTCGGGTCCACCGATGGACGGGACGCCAATCCCCGCCAATGGGACACGGGCCCGTTTTTCAGCGCGTCCTGGTGGCCCCGTTTGTTCAGTGACCCGGATTTCTGGCAGCTGTGGGTGGACCGCTGGCAGGATTTGCGCGGGAAACAATTCGCCCTGGCCCATCTCGGCGCCTTGATCGATCGGCTCACCGACGAACTGCGCGAGGCGCAACCGCGCGAATATAAAAAGTGGGGCTTGCAGGCACGCGGCGGCTCCTACCAGGGCGAGATCAACGTCATGAAGAGCTGGCTCTCGAACCGCATCGATTTCATCGATCATCAACTCGTCGCCTCGGCGCATCTCAGCCGTGAAGGCGGCCGGGTGGCTCCGGGCGATTTTGTGACACTTACAGCTTCCCCGAACGCGTCGATTTATTTCACGATGGACGGCTCGGATCCGCGGCTCTCCCAGGGTGCCATCTCCTCCAATGCCTTTGTTTACTCGGCGCCCATCCAACTCACGACAAGCGTCCGCGTCGTCGCCCGCGCACGCGATCCCGGGAAGCATCAGTCGGGCGGGCCCCCGACCTCGACTCCATGGTCGGGTCCGGTCACCGCAGATTTTTCAGTGGGACGATGACGCCTTCGTTCCCTTCGTGTGCTTCTGTTGAATTCCGTGCGCAGCCCGCCCGTGGCGCGGACTTTTGAAGCCACAGACGGCCACAGATGGACACAGAAGGGAAAGAAAGCAGCGAGAACTAGTTCCGACAAAGGCATCTGTGAAAATCTGTGTTCATCTGTGGCTCAGTATCACGTGCCGCCGCTCCGCTCGCAGGTCTGAAGAATTCTGTCATGCCCCTCCGCCACCGTCGCTTCGCCCTATTTCCCACTTTCCGTCAA